>NZ_JBSICB010000049.1:0-312 GCF_058245615.1 Chryseobacterium sp. UF-290 | reverse complement strand
TCAATCTACTACTCCTGCGCTCCCTATAATTGGGACCGCAAAGATACAAACTTTATTTTAACTCACAACCTTTTTTTTATTTAAAAAAGTAAAAGTCTTTTCGTCTGTTTCTTCGGTAGAATAAATGTTCATGCTTAGCTAAAAGCTCTTCTGCGCTTAACTGATATACTCTCGTTTTCAGTGGGGCAAAGATAACTACTTATTAACACACAAAACAAGTTTACTTAACATAAAGTTTATACTCGTGGATAAGTATAATTGTAATATTTTAGTATACAGGAGATTATAAATTTATTGATAGTTATCCACAAT
>NZ_JBSICB010000048.1:0-316 GCF_058245615.1 Chryseobacterium sp. UF-290 | reverse complement strand
ATACTGTTTCCTCCCAATCTGAAGAAGTCATCATGAATACCTACATGCCCGGAATCAATCCCCAAAACTTCACCATAGATCTGACACAACTGCTGCTGAAGCTCAGTTTCAGGAGCTGTATAATCCTTATTGCCCGTAAAGTCAGGCTCTGGTAAGGCTCGTTTATCCAGCTTGCCATTGATTGTCAGCGGTAAAACCGTCAGATGAACAAAAACACTCGGTATCATATACTCAGGCAGACATCCCGAAAGATATTCTGATAATTGGCTGGAATCAATTTCAGTTTCTGATACATAATAGCCTGCAAGGTATTTTA
>NZ_JBSICB010000047.1:0-321 GCF_058245615.1 Chryseobacterium sp. UF-290 | reverse complement strand
ACCCGGCTGGGATTCGAACCCAGGACCCATACATTAAAAGTGTATTGCTCTACCAGCTGAGCTACCGAGTCGGCCACAATTAAGAATAAATATAAACATTTATTTCTTAACTATAAAAATTTTCTTTGCAGTGCCTGCGACTGGACTCGAACCAGCACATCCTTAGGAAACCACCCCCTCAAGATGGCGTGTCTACCAATTTCACCACGCAGGCAAAAAATTACAAAAAATAGTAATTTTTTTGCTTGTGACCCGGCTGGGATTCGAACCCAGGACCCATACATTAAAAGTGTATTGCTCTACCAGCTGAGCTACCGAGTC
>NZ_JBSICB010000046.1:0-345 GCF_058245615.1 Chryseobacterium sp. UF-290 | reverse complement strand
CATCAGTTTCAAGTCCTTCAAAATTGGATACATTTAGCCATTATGGTCCCCAAGCAGTTGGTCTTAATATTTATAGAGGAGAAGGAGATAGAATAACTGGTGTCGGAGTTAAAACTCAGGATATTTATAAAACTAATATGTCAAGAAGTCAAAAGGATTCAATGATTAATAGATTTAATGCTGATGGTGTTAAATTTGGTAGTCAAGCTGATTCTATATTAAAAAGAATAACACCAAGATAATATGAGAACTAAAATAATTTGCACATTAATTTTATTCATTATTTTTTCTTGTAAAAAAGATGAAACTAAGAGTTATAAAGAAGAATTAACCCAATCTATCCAA
>NZ_JBSICB010000045.1:0-371 GCF_058245615.1 Chryseobacterium sp. UF-290 | reverse complement strand
AATACGGAACCTGCCACGCTTCAGGTGCTTGCAAGGCTACAGTATGCGGTGGATAACCTCTATCCTTCAGGTCCTGTAATGTCCAGGGGAATTGGAACCAATGAAGAGCACATCCGTGTCAATGAAATAGAAGAGATAACGATAGTAAAGATCAATCATATGGATCAGACCGGCGGTTTTATCCTTCATCATCCGGGTTCTGACTGGTGGAAGGACGCTTCCTGGGCAGATCCGAAAAACGGTCCTATGGGAGGGGGGCAGTCTATGTCCGGTGATGGCTCCAGGCATAAGTTTCCTGATTATATGAGTCCTGATGATGATCCTTGTAAAAAAGTGAAAAATAAAATTTCTGATGCAAAATTCTTTGCCAA
>NZ_JBSICB010000044.1:0-416 GCF_058245615.1 Chryseobacterium sp. UF-290 | reverse complement strand
CTTGCTTATGTTATTTACACCAGTGGAACAACAGGCCTTCCCAAAGGAGTAATGATCGAGCATCAAAATGTTTCGAACCTGATCCATCAGGAAGCAAAAGAATTTGGTCTTACCGGAGAAGTTCATAAGAACTGTCTATGGTATGCAAACTATGTATTTGATGCGCATGTCTGGGAATTGTATCCTGTGATCACTCACGGGCATAGTATCTATTTGTTGGATAAAGAAACCCAGACTGATCTGTCCGCATTACAGCAATACATCGGAGAGAACAGGATTAGTCTTGCGACTATTCCTCCTGTCCTTCTAACCAAAGATCATATTCTACCCTTAGAAATTCTGGTAGTAGCAGGAGATGTTACCAATCCTCAGGTGATGGCTTTATATGAGAAAAGCGGAGTCGATATTATCAATGC
>NZ_JBSICB010000043.1:0-427 GCF_058245615.1 Chryseobacterium sp. UF-290 | reverse complement strand
GCTTTAAAAGTAATGTTTGTCATATGTTATAAATGTGGCAAGCAATGATTTTGGAAGACTATATTTATCATCAAAACCAAATGATCAGAATGAGTTGTCCCTGACATTTTGGAGGGAACCGGATCTTGTTAATCTAACTAAATGTCCAGAGATCAAAACCTATGTTACACTGATCCCTAAAGATACTTCGATCAAACTGATAAAGCAATAGAATACAAATGCTGTTTCAAAATGGGACAGCATTTTATATTATCAAACTTTGATATAAGGATGCTTTCTGGATAGACCAAAAAAATGGTCCAATGGGAGGGGGTCAGTCTATGTCCGGTGACGGCTCCAGGCATAAGTTCCCTGATTATATGAGTCCTGATGATGATCCTTGTAAAAAAGTGAAAAATAAAATTTCTGATGCAAAATTCTTTGCCAA
>NZ_JBSICB010000042.1:0-440 GCF_058245615.1 Chryseobacterium sp. UF-290 | reverse complement strand
CCTCTGATCTTAACCTGGAAGTCATTTCTGCCAATATATTCCAATTCGCCATTCGATAACCAGCGTACTAAATCTCCCGTTTTGTACAAACGTCCGTTTTCTCCTCTTGCCTGCTGCTCGGTGGTCTGGAATGGATTTGCCATAAAGCGCTCTTCCGTAAGCTCAGCTCTGTTCAGATAGCCTCTCGCTATTCCTGCTCCTCCAATGTAAAGCTCTCCTATGGCTCCAACAGGAACAGGACGGAAATGATTATCCAATACATAAACGGTCATATTTCCAATAGGTCCGCCAATATTAACCGGGTTATGATCTTGATGGTAATGGTGCAATGTTGCACATACCGTACTTTCTGTAGGACCATAAGCATTGATAATATCGACTCCGCTTTTCTCATATAAAGCCATCACCTGAGGATTGGTAACATCTCCTGCTACTACCAG
>NZ_JBSICB010000041.1:0-484 GCF_058245615.1 Chryseobacterium sp. UF-290 | reverse complement strand
AAGAACAGTGGCAGAAATCTTACAACTTTGGGAATCGTGATATTTTAATGGGAATGAGTACCATTCAGAGTCAAGATACCAAAGCCAGGAACCAGGACCTGACCAAAGGAATTCTTTTAGGGGGTTATACCCAGGCTGAAGGAAGAATAGAAAAGAATGATGAAACCTTTTGGATGCTGTATGTGGATGGGAATGGCAATGAGCAGTGGAGGAAGCATGTGAGTGGAGAATCAAGACAAAGAGAAGAAAGACTTTCAGATCTGAAGCTAAACAGAGATGGATCTATTGTTCTGGCTGGTACCAGTGCAACGGAATTAGGAAAGGAGAACTGGAAGATCGTAAAGCTGGGAGATAAGCAAGTTGACCAACTGATCGAGAAATATGACATCAGGATCTACCCGAATCCAGTATCTGATTATGCTTATGTAGAAATCGGCTTTGATTTCAAGGAAGCTGATATTATGCTGTATGATATGAGTGGAAG
>NZ_JBSICB010000040.1:0-489 GCF_058245615.1 Chryseobacterium sp. UF-290 | reverse complement strand
ATTATACCAAGCATTCCAGGTATCAATCTTATCCCAAGTAGAACCTGGCCAGCTCTCATTAGTATACCGGAGCATATAGCTTCCCTGTGATGTGATTACAGTAGAATAGGCATTGGTATAGCTTCCTGTATATATTCTGGACTGTTTCATCAATTTATTCAGAAATGTCCTTACATCCTTAGGTGAAAATATTTTAATAGCAGAGTTATCTTCACAATCATAATCGTTATGAATGTGCAATAATCCTGCTACACCGTTTTCATTTTCAGGGAAATCCAGACCTTTAGAACAAGGAGCTCCATCTATTACCGGAAATCCTGAAGGTAAATTTGAACCCACAGGCGATAGCCTCTCATAAAATCCTTTTTCATGATCCATTGCGAACATTTCAGGTTTATTAAGCTCTTGAAATTTGGCAAAGAATTTTGCATCAGAAATTTTATTTTTCACTTTTTTACAAGGATCATCATCAGGACTCATATAATCAGG
>NZ_JBSICB010000003.1:0-367937 GCF_058245615.1 Chryseobacterium sp. UF-290 | reverse complement strand
TTGTCTAATTTAATACTAAATCCTTTTGCAAATCTAAAGGTCTAATTTAATACTAAATCCTTTTGCAAATCTAAAGGAAATCTGCGGGAAAATTTATATCGTTGCTATATTGCCACGAATGCACGAATCCTTTTATTCGTGCATTCGTGGCGATTAAAAACAGTATGGAATTTTATCGCAGGTAAAATCATTGCACCTTATAACATAATGCAGGAAGGAAATCTGTACCTTTACGTTTTCCAACTTTTCCCATACTTTACAGTAAAAAAAAAGACTGTTCCCAATGAAACAGTCTCCGGTAATTTATTTTTCAAGTTGCTTGTAGCTCCTCTGTATAAAATCTGTCAGGTCTTTTCCTTTCAGCAAATTCTGTGAAAGCTTAGCCAGATCCAATGCATATTTGATCAGATCTTCCTTTTCTTCTGCATTTCCAGTCTTTAAGATCTGATTAGAAAGCTCACTGTTGGAGTTGACAACCAGATTGTACATTTCCGGGAACCCTCCCATTCCGAACATTCCGCCTCCTCCTGTTGCCTGCATTTCTTTCATTCTTCTCATGAACTCAGGCTGGGTAATGGTGAACGGAGCATCGCTGCTGTCAAGATCTTCAAGCTGTACCGTGAATTTTGAATCTTTGATCGCTTCTTCCACATTCTTTTTCAAAGCTTCTTTTTCAGTTTCATTCAGTTTTGAAATGACAGGCTCGTCTTTTTTGATCAGATTATTGATGTGGTCAGCATCTACTCTGGCAAACGAAATATTCTCTTTTGAAGTTTCCAGCTTCTGGATCACGTGAGAAATAATAGGAGAATCCAATAGAAGAACTTCATATCCCTTATCTTTAGCAGACTGGATATAGCTGTGCTGTTCATCCGCATTTGTAGCATACAGAACAATCAGCTTGTTATCTTTATCCGTCTGTAAAGGCTTGATTTTTTCAGTCAATTCATCCCAAAGGAAGTATTTACCGTCTGTTGTAGGGTATAGTGTGAATTTGTCTGCTTTTTCAGCAAACTTTTCTTCTGTTACAATTCCGTATTCGATCACAACCTTAATGTCATTCCATTTTTTCTCATAGTCTTCACGGTTTTCGTTGATCAGGGAAGCCATTTTGTCGGCTACCTTTTTAGTGATGTAAGATGAAATTTTCTTTACAGC
The DNA here is from genome assembly GCF_058245615.1 of Chryseobacterium sp. UF-290. NCBI lineage: Bacteria > Pseudomonadati > Bacteroidota > Flavobacteriia > Flavobacteriales > Weeksellaceae > Chryseobacterium > Chryseobacterium sp. UF-290. Next base: position 366,779 of record NZ_JBSICB010000003.1, on the reverse strand, counting down.
ACCATCTGCCTGAAGATAGGAACGGGATACATTCAAAGGAATATCCGGTGAATCGATCACTCCTCTCAGCAGCATAAGAAAATCCGGAACGATCCCTTTTACTTCATCAGTAACGAATACCTGGTTCTGGTACAATTGAATTTTATCCTTGTCAATATTTAAATTGTTGCTCAGTTTCGGGAAGAACAGAATCCCCGTAAGGTTGAAAGGATAGTCGACATTCAGATGGATATTGAATAGAGGTTCCTCAAACTGCATTGGATACAGCTCATGGTAGAACTTCATATAATCTTCATTGGTCAGCTCATTTGGAGCAATCGTCCATGCCGGTACCGGATTATTGATGATATTGTCTACCTCTTCGGTTTCAGCTACTGCATCCTCCGGAGCGTCTTCCGGTAATGGAAGCGTATGCGTTTTGGTTCCGAACTTGATCGGAACAGGCATGAATTTGTTATATTTTAATAACAATTCACGGATTCTCCCTTCTTCCAAAAACTCTACAGAGTCTTCTGCAATATGAAGGATGATTTCAGTACCTCTGTCTGTTTTATCAGTCGTTTCTTCAAGGGTAAACTCAGGGCTTCCGTCACAGATCCAACGCACCGCAGGCTCGTCTTTGTATGATTTTGTAATAATTTCTACTTTTTCAGCTACCATGAATGCAGAATAGAATCCAAGTCCGAAATGTCCGATAATTCCTGAATCTTTTGCAGAGTCTTTATACTTTTCCAGAAACTCTTCCGCTCCTGAGAACGCTACCTGGTTGATGTATTTTTCTACCTCTTCACCGGTCATACCAATCCCCTGGTCGATGATGTGTAAAATTTTCTGGTCTTTATCAATTTTGACCTCAATTTTCGGGTTTCCATATTCAATCTTCGCTTCTCCGATGCTTGTTAGATGTTTTAATTTCAACGTCGCATCAGTTGCATTAGAGATTAATTCTCTTAAGAATATTTCGTGGTCACTGTAAAGAAATTTTTTGATAAGCGGGAAAATATTTTCCACAGATACATTAATATTTCCTTTAGTCATCATATTTAGATTTTTAATTTTTAAATCTTGCTCAAAAAAAATACCACATAGCAGAAAGTGACAGAATGGCATTTTTTTTATGATGTCCCTGTTGATCGCTTTTATTATATTTACCGCCAATTATAAAAAACAGTATGGGAATCTTTGATTTTTTTAAGAAGAAAAACAGCAGACAGGAAAATGTCAGTACTCCGGTTCAGAGAAATGAGATACAAGAGGAGAAAATAGTAGAGGAAGTGGTGGAAACAGCACCGGAAGCTCCTTCACAACCGACAGAAGATCAGAAGATCAGTAATGAGTACGGAAAGATCAGGATCTATAATGATTATATTGTGTATTCCATCGCACTTCAGCTAAGAGGAGAGTACACCCCTATTTCCGCTTTTGAGAAAGAGAATGGTGAAATAGAAGGCTTTGTCTATATGGTAACAGAAGATGCTTATGCTCTTCCGGTACATGAGGCGATCGGCAGAATGGAAGAGAAATTTGAAAACGAACTTGCGGAAGGCAAGATCAAATCTTATATGATCCTTTACCACTCTCAGTTTGACAATAATGGCAATCACAATCCGGCAACGAAAGAAGAGGAATTTAAAGCTATTTCACTCTCTTATCATTTTAAAGATGCCGATAAGACGAAAACAGGATTACCTTATATTTTCGAAAACGGTACAGTTACCTATAAAGGTTTTGCAGAATTTTCTCATGAGGAAAATAATGAGATCATGAATAATCAGCTGATCGACGGGAAAGAGTATTTTACAAATACAGAAGCGATCAAAGCTCCTGAAACCACTAATGAAGCGGGAATTATCATAAGGAAATCCAATATACACAATCTTGTCAACACCTGGAGCGGAATTTTTGGTCATGAAAATTTCCAGACCAGGGATTATGGAAATTACCTGACGAATGTATTAATGCAGTCTACAGTTGCCGATCCGCTTGGAGAAAGTAAAAGCAAAACAGAATTTGAAGATGTAAGGTTTAAAACCATTTTCACAGAAGAGCTCAGTACTATAATTCCGGAAGTAAAAACTGATTTTACTTTGGATTTTGAGACAAGATCAATTCGTGAATGGGAAAATGCACTGAATTTACAGGCTATTGTTGCAGGCCCGGCAAGAAACACTTTCGGAGTCTGGTTCTTTGCTACCGATTATGCAGAAAACAGGAACAGATATTTGACTCAACCTCATTTGAACGTGAACCTCAGCGGAGTTGTTTTCATACTTGATATCTATGAAAATGCTGATCTGCCTGACGGTACTAAAATGAGCGAAGATTTTACTACGTATATGCCAAGCGAGAGTCTTCCTAATTATGCTTGCTTTGATTTCATTGCTCAGATTGTTGATTTTAAGGAAACAGAATTGCTTGAAGACGGAAGCATCAAAGGATATATTCTAAAGCTGAAGCTGATCACTCATGAAGAAAGTGAAGATTTCTTCACCATTGATGCATTTGTAAATAAGGAAAATATGAGATTTGAAACCCTTACAAAAGGAATGAAAGTTACCGGAGCATTGCAGCTGCAAGGTAAAATTGCAGAATAATAATGAAAAGCATATAGCAAAACGAGGTTGTTCCAGATGTTCAGCCTCGTTTTTTTATGTCTGTTTTTTATGCTAAACTTTGCGCTTACAAAAAAACATTAATCTGAATAAGACTTAAATTTTATTTTTCTCCAGGTTTTCACAACTAACCTTCAACCTTGAATTCCAAACTATTTCCTATAATTCATTCAAGGGATCCCAAAAAAGTTTTTTAAAATTTTTAATTCTAAGGTTTTCCACAGTAATTCCTTCGGCTTCCAATTTAGGCTGAAATTCAGGGACAGATAATACTCCTGAACTTGAGATCACACGATGAGCAGGAACATCTTTCGGACAGCCACCCATCGCTTTTCCTACATGACGGGAATGATTCGGATAACCGACTGCTTTTGCTATAGCTCCATAGGTGGAAACTCTTCCTTTAGGAATGAGTCTTGTCACTTCGTATACCTGTTGTTTAAAAATTTCGTCCATATCGATTTACTGTTTTAGCTGCCTACATTATATCAAGCTGAATACCAATATCTTTTTTTGCATCATTTTTGAATTCTTTTGAGTTCAATGATGTTTCATTAAAAGATAAAGATATGAAAAAATCATTTTTCCGGCTGCTGAATGCAGCCAATAAAAAGCTTCTTCCGAAATTAAGTAAGAAAGATCCTAACAAGCTGACCAAGATCGAAAAGGGAATACTGGCATACCGGTATTTTGTGCTGGTAAATTCACTGGATTGATTTCTGTACTGTTGTAAAATTACAACGTATTAATGATTTTATTTGATTCAGATCACTGATTCTATAGGTTTTTTAAAAAGCGTAAAGATGTAAGTTATTTTGAATAATACTGTATGCATTATTATCTCCCACAGATTTCACAGATCACACAGATGTTTGCGTAAAAATTTGCGGGATCTGTGAAATCCGCGGGAGAATTCAATCTGATAACGGGTCTGTGCTTGCTGAAAGTCTTTGATTTTCTTGCACCTTAAAGCATCATGCTACTAATTCTCTTTGCGCCTTTGCGTTTTCCAACCAACCATGAAAAAAGAAAATAAAAAGCGCTCCAACATACATTGAAGCGCCGTTATTTTAAATCTCTTTTTGAGATATTTATTCTTAAGAATTTTCAAGGATGTAAGAGAACATCAACGGTGCACAGATCGTCGCATCACTTTCAACGATAAATTTCGGTGTAGTGACATCAAGTTTACCCCATGTGATTTTCTCATTTGGAACTGCTCCTGAGTATGATCCGTAAGACGTAGTAGAATCCGATATCTGGCAGAAATAAGACCAGAAAGGAATGTCATGCATTTCCATATCCTGATACAACATTGGTACTACACAGATTGGGAAATCTCCTGCGATACCTCCTCCGATCTGAAAGAACCCAACTCCTTTTCCTCCTGAATTTTTAGTATACCAGTCTGCAAGATAAGTCATATACTCGATCCCTGATTTCATTGTAGAAGGCTTAAGCTCTCCTTTGATACAGTAAGAAGCGAAAATATTCCCCATTGTAGAATCTTCCCATCCCGGAACTACAATTGGTAAGTTAGCTTCCGCAGCAGCAATCATCCAGGAATTTTCTCTGGGAATTTCATAATATTGTTCAAGAACTCCTGAAAGGATCATTTTGTACATATATTCATGCGGGAAATATCTTTCTCCTTTAGCTTCCGCATCTTTCCAGATCTCTACGATGTGCTTCTGCAATCTTCTGAATGCTTCTTCTTCAGGAATACAAGTATCTGTAACTCTGTTCAATCCTCTTTCCAGCAGATCCCATTCTTCCTGAGGAGTAAGGTCTCTGTAATGCGGAACTCTTTCATAGTGAGAGTGTGCCACAAGATTCATCAGGTCTTCTTCAAGGTTAGCCCCTGTACAAGAAATAAAGTCTACTTTTCCCTGACGGATCATTTCTGCAAGAATTTTACCCAATTCAGCAGTAGACATTGCACCAGCCAAAGTGATCATCATTTTTCCGCCATCTTTAAGATGGGCAACATACCCCTTAGATGCATCCACCAATGCAGCTGCATTGAAGTGCAGGTAATATTTCTCTATAAATTCGGAAATCGGTTTGCTCATTTTTTTAATTTTTTGCAAAGATAAAATTTAAAAACGGAATGCGGCCAACCCACTTTGAGAAAGTCTTGTACCGGGTGTTCTTTTTTATACATTTATTAAATGAACTGAGACAGCATAGGATTATTTGAGAGGGAATGTTTTCTAGCGGAAAACGTAAAGACGCGAGTTTTTTTTGCCTACACGATGATTTAAGGTGCGAAGATTTTAGCTGTAATATAGCTTAATATAGTTTATTTATTTCCCACAGATTTCACAGATTACGCAGATAATGATAAAAAATCTGTGGAATCTGTGAAATCTGTGGGAAAATCTAATCTAATATTTGTTCTGTCTTTGATTTTATTACCCTTTTAAAATCCTTTCACAGGATAAAAACCTTTAATTTTTCCAACATTAAGGTTGTATAAAACAGAAAGCACAGCCCGAAATGAGCTGTGCTTTAGTATAATATTCAACAAAGAACTTATCCTTCCCAGGTTTCCACTTTTAGGATCTCAATTTTCCTTTCTCCATCCCTGAAAGGCCAATCTATGATATCTCCTACTCTATATCCCACTACTGCAAGAGCGATATCGGAAAGTATGGAATGTTTATTCTTTTTAAGCTTTGCTTTGGTAGAGGGTACAAAAATATACTCGTGTTCAAAGTTCAATGTATGATCTTTTAAAGTGACTTTTCTGTCAACCGTAACAACATCTGCAGGTAAGTCTCTTCTGAGTACCTGCCTGGCCTTTCTAAGTTCTCCTGCAAGTCTTTTCTCTTCTTCGATGCTCACTTTTTTCCTTCTGAGCGTATCTTTTATAGCATCATAAATTCCGGTGGTGACAATAATATGATCTGACATTTTTTTTAATTTTAAAATTAAAGTGCAGCTATTCCCGATGATCCAATGTAGAATACAGGTCTATATCTGCTTTCTATAGGAAAACCGCAAAAAAAACAATAAATAAAAATCCGGAAAATTCCCCTGTCCTGGATCCTGACAGGGCTTAATTGATAAAGTCCTTGGAACTTTTCAGAAAAGAATCTGTGTGTAAATAAAGTAATGACAGCAACAATCCTGCTCGTCTGCGTTCTGCCGATAAAAAGATTGTTGCTGTCATGATATAAGTCGTTCTGATTTCTACAAATATAGAACTTAAAAACGGAATGTAGCGGCTGCGCTTAAAGAAAGTCTGTGTAAACCTTCTTTTTGATCTTTACCAAAGTCATATGTGATCCCATTGTATTTCATTTTCCTCAATGTACCGCCACTTAATCCAAGCTTCGGACCTATTAAAAAATTCTTGCTGACCTGGTATTGATAGCCAAGATCAATTTCTGCTCCCAAAGTACTTCCTGTACCCTTTACACTTCCTGTTTTTGTCGTATAAGACATGACTCCCACCGCCACATCTGCAAATATTTTATGTCTTGTAGGTTGATTATCATTTGAGATTAATCCGGAGACTCCGAAGAATGTAATATTATCTTTTGTCGTTGCAGGAACAGAAACGGGCATTCCGTTTGCATATCCCAGCAGATATCCATCACTGGATGCGCTGTAATGGGAATATTTCAGACCAAATGCAAGGCCTTTTTTCACTTCATAATGGGCTGCGATATCAAAGTTCACTCCATTTTTCAAACCTTTTACATATTCCTTTTCTTCCCTGCTAAGCCCTGAAGCTGTTTTTGCGACTCTCCATGCATACCCTACAGAAGGTGTAATGGAAATTTTTTGGGAAAAAGACATGATGGAAATTGAGAATATCCCAAGCGCTATTAGTTTTTTTATCATGGTTTTAAAAATTTTGGGCAAAAATAAGATTTTCTGAGAGAGAAATACCTTAAAATTTAAAACGTCTGTTCTCTTTTTTATCCGAAAGCTTTTTCTTATTATCCAATCTTTTCTGTTTTTGGGCTTTTGAAGGTTTTGTTGCAGTTCTTTTCTTAGGGACGATCAATGCTTTATTTACGATCTCCATTATTTTTTCAATAGCTTTATTTTTATTCATCAGCTGAGTTCTGCTTTCAGAAACAGTCATAAATAAATAACCATCGGCATTGACTCTATTTTTTAGCTTATTCTGAATCAATATTTTTTCATCTTCATTGAAAAATTCAGAGGCATCAACTTTCCAAAGTACGGTAACAGCCGTCTCCACCTTATTGACGTTCTGCCCTCCTGCACCACTGCTGCGGGAGGTTTTAAAGCTGAGTTCTTTTGAAAAGTTTTTCATTGTTTTATTTTTTAGAGCCGAGATAAGAAGCTATAGATTTGCCGTTATATTTTTACGTAGTTCCATCCTGTTTACTTTTCCATTCGGTGTTCGTGGAATTTCATCGATAAAAATAATTTCCTTGGGGGTATGAAATTTTTTCTCAAATGGTATTTCTGAGATTTTCTTTTTCACCTCTTGTGACTCATTTCCTTCTATAATCAATATCAATTTCTGACCCAAACTCTCATCCGCCAAGCCTATAAATACAGCTTCGTTCGGTATTTCCTTTTTTACCAATGCTTCAAGGACTTCCGGAAAAATTTTCGCTCCTCCGGAATTGATCACATTGTCAATTCTTCCCAGAAACTTAAACTGCTTATCATTCTGAATTTCAACTAAATCATTAGTTTGCAATACCTCTGCATTCACATTAGGAGCAAAGATCTTCAGACAGCCTCTCTCATCTAAAGAGACCGCTACATTTTCAAATGCCGTAAAATAATCTTCAGGTTCCGGCATAAGTCGCTTTAAAGCAATATGTGATAAAGTTTCTGACATTCCATAGGTTTCGAAGATACGGTTTGAATGCCCCAGATTCTGATGAAGGATTTTATTTTTCAAACTTTCTGAAGTTGCAGCTCCACCAATGATCAGATTTTTAATCAAATGAAGTTTGTCCAATGAATTTTCTACCTGAAGCGGGGTCATCGCACAAAAATCAATTTCTTCTTCTATATTTTCCAGAGGTCTTAAAGAAGGATCTGCTATTATTAACTTTAATTTTCTCTCCACAGAACGCACCACCATCATTTTTCCTGAGATATATTCTACTGGAAGACATAATAATGCCTTATCCCCCTCTTTTAATCCTAAAAAATTGCAGGTCATCACTGCAGAATTGATCATTTTCTTTTTCTCAATTTCAAAAATTTTAGGTTTCCCGGTAGATCCCGAAGTCTGAACCTTTACCATCGTCCCGCCAGAGAGCCATTCTTCCAAAAAGATCCGAACTTTTTTTTCAAATTCTGTAACCAATGATAATTGATTAATATTGAGATTATTGAAGTCTATCAGCATATTTTCCGTAAATAAAATCCACAGTAAATGTAAAAAAAATTTCAAAAAGTTCTTGTAAGTAAAGAAAAAAGCTGTAAATTTGCACCACTAAAACAAACAGAGACCCATGGTGTAGCGGTAACACTACTGATTTTGGTTCAGTCATCTGGGGTTCGAATCCCTGTGGGTCTACTACCTAAAAAATGCAACTAGCTAAATTACAGCAAGTTGCATTTTGTTTTTGGTCACTTTTAATCACTTGGTCACGATTTTGGTCACTGTTTTTCTAAAAAATGCTTGAAGTGAACCTGATTGAATCTATTTGAATCTGATTGTATTTTAGCTACGGAAATAATGCCCGTTACTTTCAAAATAATCATACATTATGCTCCGTGCGGTTGCGCTCCAATCAATCACAACCCAATTAGGAATATTAAACGTATCATCTTCGTAAAGCCATTGTACAAAATCTTCATCACTTCCAAACTCGCCATAATAAAAATTGTTTACATACTCATAAAGGCTTTGAAACTCAATTTTACCTAAACAATCCAAACACGCTTCGTAAACTTCTAGGTCATGACCTGAATCGTTGATTTGTTCAAGTACATCGTATATATCTTTTGATATATGGCACTCGCTCAATAATCCTAGTTTTTCCAGAATCGGACATTCATAGTCCTGAAACATAAATTCAGGGTCGGATTCGTCACTGTGTAACTCATACATTGCGGTGAGCAGTGAATCATAGTCGGAATAATCCGAAAGGTTTAACCATTTCCCAAATAATGAGCCGTTGTTGTACTTTGCGTACGTTCCTACATAGATACTTGCTGTATCCAGACAATTCGTTAACTTTGTCATAGTCGATAATTTTAAGTTCGGTTTAAAATTTATTGATTGCGCCTAGTTGTGTTCGAGCACTTCTAGGCATTTTTTATGTATATATTGAGATATATTTTAGTAGTAAGTTGCTTTTAAAAGCAGTATAAATATACGATAAAAACCTGATAACCACCAACTTTATAAGCACTTTTTAACCAAAATATCAACGTATGTTAAAAACTTTTTAACCACTCGGAGCGCAGGAAAATAAAAACAGTCTGAGAAAAACAAAATCCGAGCATAGGGGACACTACGAAAAAAGTCTGACATCCCACACCCAAACCGTTATAGTAGGGACACACCCGATGCCTATACAAAAACTTTGAAACTCGGTATAGGGGGACGTTTTTACATAGAAAATTTGATACGGTGGGGTAAATAGGTCGGTATATATAATGCTACCTGACAACAACTCCACAACTAAGAAAAATAAAAGCACTTATAATACTCATCTATTGTACCATTATGGAGCGGAGCAATTAATCATTTTGGGGTAAATAGTCGTACAAAGTATTGACAAAATTACACCTTTTCAAATCAATGATTTTTAACCTCCAGCAAAACCATAGATATTGCTTACCATATCTTTAGGCAACAAAAAACCTTAACGCAAGTTGGCTAAGGTTATTATATTCTTATTTAAAGTTTTAAGCTAGTTGTAATATTTCTTCTTTAACCACAAACTTATCCTTACAAGCAATATTAAAACTGGCACTTCTACCAATGGTCCGATTACACCAACAAACGCCTGTTGAGAATGGATTCCAAAAACAGCAATTGCTACGGCAATCGCCAATTCAAAATTATTTCCTGTTGCTGTAAATGCTATTGAAGCATTTTTGTCATAAGGAATATCAAAGGATTTATTTATAAAGAAACTTACAAAGAACATTAGCACAAAATATACTACTAGCGGTATAGCTACTTTTAAGACGTCTAATGGTAATTCTAAAATCTTATCTCCTTTAAGGCTGAACATCAAAACAATAGTAAATAAAAGTGCATATAATGTTAGCGGAGATATTTTAGGAATAAATTTCCTATTGTACCACTCCAAACCTTTCAATTTGGTTAAAAAATAACGACTTAAAAAACCTGCTAAAAAAGGAATCCCTAAGTATATCAAAACACTTTCGGTAACCTCTCCCATTGATACAGTTACATTAAAATTAGCTAAACCTAGTTTTTCAGGTAAAACATTGATGAAAAGCCAAACCATAAAACTATAACTTAATACCTGAAATATGCTGTTTAAAGCTACTAGCAATGCTCCGTACTCACGGTTACCTTTAGCTAAGTCATTCCACACAAGTACCATTGCAATACATCTCGCTAAGCCAATAAGAATTAAACCAATCATGTAATCAGGTTCATCTCTCAGGAAAATGATTGCTAACAGGAACATTAAAACTGGACCAATAACCCAATTCAGTAACAGAGAAATTCCAATTGCCTTTTTATCTTGAAAAACTTTAGGCAACAATGAATAATCAACTTTTGCTAATGGCGGGTACATCATAATGATTAAACCAATTGCCAATGGAATATTAGTAGTTCCTACTGATAAGGAATTGGTTATATTAGAAATATTAGGAAAGAAATATCCTAAGCCTATTCCTAAAAACATTGCTAAGAATATCCAAAGAGTAAGGAATCTATCAAGAACTTTTAATTTTGGTTGCATTACATTTGTTTAATCAATTCTTATTTTTTTATCTGTGAAAAGACATAGAACATTTCTGCACCAATCTGTAAACTTCGTTCATTATATACTTTTGTTTGTTCAGGTGTATCGTCGGAAACTTTTGGGTCTTCAAAAGTGATAGGAATACGTTTATCCGCTCCTGCAATAAAAGGACATCCGCCATCCGCCTGAGAACAAGTCATAATTGCAGCAAAACCATGCATCGGATTAAAAGAACTGTCATATCTTTTAGAAAAACCTATAATTGGGTGTCTGTCTTCGTCATACTTGAGAGCATATACAGGATTTTCTGTATTAGAAATTTTTATAACTGAAAGTCCCTGTTCGTTTAAAGTCTCCACAACTTTAGGAAACATTGCTGTTTCTTCTGTTCCTCCTGAATAACAGGTTACATTCGGTACATCATAATAAGCACTTGCGACCTGTGCCCAAACCTGTGACAAATGGCTTCTTCTTGAATTATGAGTACAAATAAAGTTAATGGTTACTTCTTTTTGTTCTTCCAATCTTTTTTGAATAAAATCAACCAATGGTGCTAAAGTAGATTTTCTATCTTCGCTGATTTCCTGATTTTTCAGTAGTTCTATTGTTTGTAATAGTTTTGGATACATAGTTTATTGAATTTGATTTATTGAATTTAGCAACACCCTGAATTTGGAGTACAGCATGAAGATTGATTTGTAGAAAGTTCAGATAAGTTTACTTTTTGTTTCTCCGAAGGAATCCCGCAAGCATCCTGAGCTAAACACGCTGTTGTTTTATTTTTAAGCACAAAGTTTTTACCATTGAATTCTAAATCAAATTTACCAATAGTTGTATTTTGATACTCAACCTCAATTTCATCATCTTCAATTCCTAATTTCTCTTCTGATAGTCTGATGATGTTTAGAAGTTTTGTAGGTTTTAAACGATGTTCAAAATCATCTGCATTCCATAATTGAAAGTTTACAACTTTTTCGTTTCTAATAGTTCCACCACAATCAATAAAATGTTTTGTCACTGTTCCTACTTCTGTTACATGAAAGTGTTCAGGAACAAAAGTTCCATTTTCTAATTGAAATTCAACATTTTCTAATGTTGGTAAAATTTCTTTAATTTCAGATAGTTTCATAAATTTTTATTTATTGGTTAAATGCTATATTACGATAGATGTGTTTAAAAAAAATGTCTTAACAGCATTTCTGATTTGTAGTCGTCAGAATTATATTTGAAAAATAATCTTTTAATACTCCAAAAGTATTTTCATCAATACAGTAACAAATTGCAGTTCCTTCAATATTCCCTTTAATCAATCCTGCATTTTTTAATTCTTTCAGATGTTGAGATACTGTTGCCTGTGCCAATGGTAGTTCGTTTACAATATCTCCACAGATACATGTGTCAACCTTTAGCAAATATTCGATAATAGCAACTCGTGCAGGATGCCCTAATGCTTTAGCAATAATTGCTATCTTGTTTTGTTCATCTGTAAAGTGGTCTGTTTTAGTTGCTCCCATAGTTTGAATTATTATATCGCAATATTACGATTAATTATTTAAATACAAAAACTTTTTAATCAACAACTCCAAAATTTATATATTTGCGGTTAGAATTTTATCGAAAAATATAAAGCGTCTGCTTTTATTCTGTTAACAGAAATCTGACAGTTTCAAATACAGTACAGAATAAACAGTTGATGCCCGTGCTATGGCGTGCGGGCTATAACTTGTTTGTACTGTAAGGTTTTGTCAGAACCTCTGTTAGCAAATTGAGTGTAGTCCCACGCTTTTTGCATTAATAACCTTTCACTTTGGGACTGAGTGATGCAATAAATCACTATGAAAAAAGTCTTTATTTCTCTCCTGCTGTTCGTGGGTATAACATTATTCTCACAGGAAAAATTTGATTGCAACAATCTTTCTAAAACAGATTATCTCAACAAGTACCGTGAACTCCGAAGCTACGGACTAGACAAAATCATACTCAAGGATGGTAGAGAGGTACTGCCATTGGTTATATCTCAAGTCTATGACGAAAACAGCCTGAGACAAGTTTGTATCAACGCAGCCTATGCCGACCATAAATACGGCACAGAAAGCCATTACGAGATGTATCGTAAGAATATTTACAACGGTATGTCCCGAGAAACTTTTATGAAAAACTCGGATTACTTCCAAATATTTTTAGAAATGATTGCAAACCTAAAAAACCAATAGTCTGATGGAAAAGAAAACTATTCAGGTTGACCGCAACATTCCTAAATCAGTGCTGACAGGTTTTGTATTAGCGTTTCTGACTGTTTTTGCAGTAGAGCATTTCAGTACATTTTCGTACATCCCGAATCTAGGCAACCCAACTATTGATTACGGACATAAGGCTGTTATTAGCGGAACTTACGACACCCGAACAACTCCCGTAGGTGCATTGTACCAAACAACGCCTTTTGGAACAAGGATAGACCTCCCGACAAACGGCATGATGTGTAGTGAGTTACTGTATGATTCTGAGTTCAAAAGCTACTCTAATAAAGGTGTATTGTATGCAAAATCTGTTTTTAGCGATTACAAATATCTCCTGTTGTTTTGGTTAGCATACACACTCATCGCACTGTTTTTTAAAAGATACCGTCTAAAGGTTTTGATTCTGATTCTGCCAATATTAGGTATCAGTTGTGACAAAACTAAACAAGAGCCAATTACAACCTCTAAAACAGCCATAGACACCACAAAAACAACCTTAAAAAAACCAAATACACCAATCCCTCAAAACACGCCCGAAACAGCCGTAAAACACTCATTTGTAGTCTTCAAGGTAAAAGACAAATATTTCGGGAAAGAATCTGTAATTGTAACAGGAATATTTAATACACCTTACACTATTAGCACGGATGAGGAGTACATGATTTTAGACGATACACAGGCAAAATGTCATGCCTATCTGTTTGACAAAAACATTCTTGAAAGATACATGATGAGATTTGACAGCTATGCACAAGCAAGTCAGGAAAAAGAACGAATCTCTAAAATCCGTAACACCACCGTATCTAATAATCAAACATCTACTCCAAAAACCTTGACCAAAGAAGAAAAGGAGCAGATTATCAGAGAGTGGAAAAGCATTACACCCGAAGAACACGAACAAGCCCGACAGTTACAAATGGAGCATGAAATATGGGTTGAGGAACAGAAAAGAAATAACCAAAACTATAATTAATATCAAAAATAAATCAATTATGAAAAAAAACGCAAAAAGTATGCTTTTTACAGCATTATCGCTAACAACTCTATTAGTAACCGTAAATTGCTCGAGCAACAATGATGATGATAACAACACACAACAAACCAATCCTGTAACAACTCAATACTTTCACCCTCCCACGTGGATTCAGGGAACTTGGGGCGTGACTAATGGAACAACCTCAAACAAGCTATACAAGTTTACAACAGATGATTTTATACTTCTTGTAACAGGTGTAAGCGAACAGAGCATGACAGGAACAATCAAATCAAGTCCGAATGGCGGAAGTGTTGACGAAACCGTTAACAACAGTACACAATATAACTTTACCGTAAAATACAACATCACAACCACAACACAAAGTTTTGAGTTCAGAAAAGTTTCAGCAACTCAGATTCAGTGGAAAGACAACAGTAACGGAACATGGTTTGATTTGGTAAAAATGTAGTAAAAACAGAGCCTTGACCTTATGGGTTGGGGCTTATGTTTTATCTCTGCAAACACCGATGAAAAGAAAGGTTAACAAAGAATCTGCTACATAGTACCAATACATACTACAAATATTATCTTACTTATATCCCACTCAAACAAACCCAAACACTCTAATCAGGAAAATTTTGGAAAGAAAATTAACACGTCAAGTTTTGTCGTATTGGAGTTTTACATTTGCTTATAATACCAAAATATCTTAATTTTAACAAATATCACAATAATATGAAAAAACATTTATTTCCGATTGTATTTTTAACATTAACCAATCAGAATCAGCTATTTGCACAACTTACGCCTACTGAAAATTATATTCAAACTAAAACCTATTTATCAGAAGATGGCAGTAGAAAAGCGGAAACTGTAATTTATTATGATGGTTTAGGAAGACCAAAACAGATTGTTAATGTCAAAGCAACCCCCACAGGGAAAGACTTAGTTACTCCTGTTACTTATGACGGATTTGGTAGGCAAGTTAAAGATATATTACCCACCCCGATAAACAGTTTAAATTCAGCGATACATTCAGGAATTACCAATGAAAATACGGCTAATTCCTATTACGGAGTAACGAATGCTTATTCTGAAAAATAAATCGAAAACTCACCGTTAGACCGAGTATTGCAACAGGCTCATGCAGGAGATTCATGGAAATTAAACTCAGGACATACTCAGAAAATGAAGTATGAAGCTAATTCTGCTAATGAAGTATTGAAGTTTGTTACCAATACCAATTGGGTAAATGGAGCAACTACATCAGCTATCAGCTTAGCAACAGACCCTAATTCTGAAAACGGACATTTTAAGACAGCGCAACTTTATAAGACTACAGTAACAGATGAAGACGGAAACCCTGTAATTCAATTTACCAATGGCAGAGGACAAGTATTATTAATCCGTAAAACAGATGGAGCTCAAAATATTGATACGTATTATGTATACAATGAATACAATCAAAAAGCATTCGTAATTCCTCCTAAAGCGATAAAGCAGATTAAAGATAATGGAAATACCGTTACACAGGCTATTTTAGATGATTTATGTTATCATTATAGCTATGACGGACAAGATAGGCAGGTAGAAAGAAAACTACCAGGTAAAGGAAAAGAATATTTTGTATTTGATAAAGCAGACCGACTGATATTACATCAGGATTCTGTATTGAAATCTCAGGGAAAATGGCTGATTAACAAATACGACCAATTTGGAAGAGTTGTTTATACAGGAATCATCAACGGAGGAGACAGAGCAGGTTTACAAAATCAACTTAATAATCTTACTATTAGAGAATCCAGAAGTACATCGGGTTTTAACAAAAATGGTCTTACAATATATTATACAAATGATTATTTTACTTCGGACATCAATACAGTTTTAACAGTTAATTATTATGATACATATCCCACTGAAGCGCCAGCTATTCCTACTACAGTTTTAGGACAATATACACTACCCCAAGCATTAGGAACAAATGATACAGCTTCTACAAAAAGCCTGCAAACTGCTTCTTATGTCAAGAATATTGAAGATAATAATTGGACGAAGATGTACAATTACTATGATACCAGAGGAAGAATTGTTGCTACTAAATCTATTAACCATTTAGCAGGTTATACCAACAAAGACCTTAAACTGGATTTTACGGGACTTATAGAGGAAAGTTACACGTACCACAAAAGAACAGCCAGCGATACAGAGATTAAGGTAAAAGAGAGGTTTGTATATGATAATCAGAACAGGCTTGTAAAACAATACCATCAGGTAGATAATTTACAGGAAGAATTATTAGCAGAGAACAATTATAATGAAATCGGACAGCTCATCAATAAAAAAACAGGAAATAATACAGGAACTCCGCTACAATCTATTGATTATGCTTACAATATCAGGGGTTGGATGACTTCTGTTAATAATCCGAACAATCCGAGCAGTTTCAATGGAAAATTATTTGGTCTGGAGCTGAAATATGATAATCCTGTAAACACATCAACATATACAGTCCCAAAATACAACGGTAATATTGCAGAGTTAGACTGGAAAACTGCTAACGGTAATATTTTAAGGAGGTATGCATACAAATATGATAAGTTAGACAGAATGACGGATGCTTCTTACCTTGAGCCTTTGTCTACTGTTCCTGTCACCAATGGATACAGTGAGTTTTTAACTTATGACACTAATGGAAATATCCAAACTTTGAAAAGATATCAATCGTACAATAATACAGCGATGATGATTGATGATTTGGTATACAGCAATTACAAAGGGAATCAGCTGATAAATGTTACCGACAACAGCAATAATACTTTAGGATATTCCGCAGGAGGAAATACAATTGATTATGATTTAAATGGAAACATGATAAATCATATTGATAAAGGAATAGAAAGTATTTCTTATAATTTTTTAAATTTACCCAATAATGTGCTTTTTCAGCAAGGAGGTTTGACGTTCAGCAATAATCTTGCATTTTTGTATAGAGCAGACGGAGTTAAATTAAATAAGGCTCACACTTATCTCAATCCAAGAAGTGGGGTAATGCTTACGGAAAATACAGAATATTTAGATGGCTTTCAGTATGTAGGACAAAGCGGATTTAATAATTTACAGTTTTTTCCGACCAGTGAGGGATATTATGATTTTCAAAAGAAAAGATATGTCTATAACTATACAGACCAGGTTGGAAATATAAGATTAGCGTACTACAGGGATGCCAATAATACCGCTGTTATTGATAAGGAAACGAATTATTATCCTTTTGGCATGGAATATCAGGGATATAATGGGACTTATACCCAAAACCAAAATTACCGATATGGATTTCAGGGACAGGAAAGACAGCAGGAAACTGGATGGAACTCGTTTAAATGGAGAAACAGTATTCCTGAACTCGGAAGATTTTTCAATATTGACCCGTTGAGTGAAAAGTATACATACAATAGTACTTATGCTTTCCAAGAAAATAAAATAGGGATGGGTGTTGAATTGGAAGGTTTGGAATTATTGAAAAACCATACTGGATTCTTTGCTATTAACGGAAATTCTATGAAAGTTAAATTAGCTCCTATTTCCCAAAGAGATAGTAACGGACACCCTACATTTACAGCAGGAGACATAGGATTGACGACAAGTGGTTACAATCCTAATGGAGCAAGAATTACTACTGGAACTACAGGTTTAAGACTCGATTCTTATAAATATAGTGGACCCGTTCCAGATGCTGTCCAAATGCAAAACACAAGAGATAAAATATCGACGAAAGTACGCCAAAGTTTTAAAACCACAAAAACAGGTGCTGAAATGTGGAATATTAAGCAATATCGAGCCGACCAAGCAAGTGCAGCAAGCAGTGGAATAAAAGAAATTGTCAAATTAGCAAAGTTAGGTGCTAATATTCCTGATGCTATTAAAAGTACAAATGATTATGTGCAAGCAGTAAATGACATTACAGCAGTAAAATCACAAGCTGTAACAATGGACCAGGCAATTAAATACGTTGACGGAAGTGGAATTGAAATGAACCAACAAACTAGGAATGATGTAGTAAATTATGTATTTGATGGAACACTTCCTAACCCTGATGCTGGATTAATGCCAAATTCCCTAATCATCCAGAACGGAGCAGAGATTATGAGAACTAATGGCATTCCTATTCAGCCACTTGATGAACAATTAACAACAAAAAGTAGAGAAATACCACAATAATGAAAACAGTTAAATACATTTTAGGGATATTATTCTTGTTAAATATAAGTTGCTGTGTAAATCACAAGCAAAAAGATGAAGAGCAAATTAAAGAAACGGTTATAAAATACTGGAAAGCTGTTAAGGAAAATGATTTACAATTGTATAATAGTTTAGTCTACGATTCAGAAAATTATCCTGGCGTAACGGCTTCTGAATTATTTTTTTTAAACAAGCATTATGATGTAATTAACTCAAAGGAAAAACTTTTAGATAACATTAAAATAAAGGATACAACAGATATTATTCCGAGTGTTAAAATGAAATATGTTCAGTATATTTACAAAAAAGAAAATGATAGTAGCAATCTGAAAAAACCTTTAATAATTACACTTGTATTTTACAAACAAATGGGATTTGATAAAATTTACTATCCAAACACTTTACAAAATCATATTGGTTGGGATAAATAAAAATGTTATAATTGAAAGTTAGCAAATATTTCATATTAAGTCTTATTTCAGTAGTTATCTCAATTGTTTTAATAACTCAATGGGAAAGTATAACTATATGGCTTGTATTTTACTTCTTTGCTACTATCTTCATTATTTTACTTTTTAAACAGATAAGCGAGTGGGGAATTAGTTTGAATAACCATTATAGAACCTATGATGAAACTGAGGAATATTTTTCTAATAATGGAATTTTCAAATTTTCAAAAAAAGGTTTTTTTATAAATGAAAATAAAAATCAAGATTACATAAAATGGGTAGATATAAAGCAAATAATTTCATACAGTGTAACCTTTTATGAAAATCCTATTATGTTTATTGAAATTTATACTGATACAAAAAATTACAGATTTAATGAAGAAACATTAGGATGGTATCAGTTAGTTTTACATATCCAAACTAATTTACATAATGTAAGTGAAAGTTGGCATCTTAACAATCTCATTAATTCTTCAAATGTGGAGAAAGTAGTCATTTATAACCGAGATTACTATAAACATAAATGAGCCTTAATGTACCTAGAACTTTAATAACTGGTTTAATTATAATTAATTAGTAGAACCAGTTATTTTTTATTACTTAGGCTTGTTTAGAATAAATGTAGTAAGCTAATGGCTCTGGTTCTTCCCCTTTGGGCGGTTGTTTTATTTCAAGTTTTTTAGTTTCTTTGAGTTTATCATCCTTTGAATTAAAAAATTGAGGACATTTTGAGCCTGGCAACTGAAAACAACGGAACTTAAATTCATATAAAAGTTTTGAATCGGAATTTAAAGAATCCTTTTTCTCTTGCCCAAAAGAAACACAATACAGAAAAATAGGGAAAATATAAAGTTTTTTCATAATCTCAACTTGTTCTGAAAAATACGTAAAATCCGCCAATCATTTCTAAAAATCACTCAAAATATTTATCCAAGTAAATATTAGTTAATGTTCTTACCAATCTGTTTTTATTCTTTATATATTGCTTTACAAAACCTTTTACTAAGAAAATGTCAACAATAATTATCGTGAATCCTATTAGTAGTAAAACAGAAATCAGAATCCTTGAACCATCGTAAAAATCTTGCATATTGGACGAGTAATCTAAAAACTTAGATAAAAAACTACCTGTAATAATTGAAATTGTTATTACTACTGTTTGCACCGAAAGCCCATAAGAATATTTGTTTTGTTGTGCAGAAAGTTTATCAATCAAAAAGTGCAAATTATCTTTTTTAGTCAGAGTATTTCCCAATAAATTAAGTAGTTCCTGTTTTTGTATTTCCAAAAAGGAATCATAATTATACTTGTTATTATCATTCAAAGCATAACCGTAATAGGTTCTAATGACGACTTCAACTCGTCCTATCATATAATTGACAGAGACAACACTAAAGAACACCATAATAGGAAAGGTTAAGAGAATCCATAAATCCTTTTGACAGAATAAAAGCATAAAGGATGCTACTGTTGGTATTAATGGCGGAATAATAATGCGAATCCACCATTTAAACTTGAATTTTTTGTAGACTAGATTGTAAATAGAAATCTTGTCATTGTAACCACTAATTTTTTCAATGTGATGTTTTTCACTCATAATATTTATTTTTAGAGTGTAAATATATTAATCACAATAAAACCTATCTCCAGACCTTTTGGGTCATATTAGGAGCATAGCCAATCTCACGGATAAAAATTTCGTGCATCAACTGATAAACTTGCTCTAAATTAGATTCTTTTACGACTAGGCAATCATGCAATGTAAAAAACGGAATCTTTCTTTTAAAAGTACTGTTTATTTCCCGAGCAATCGTGTGAACCATAAAATGAGATTCTAATTGAAACAGCAAATATGAAAGTCTTTTATGTCTTTCAGACGGCAGAACACCCTCAAATTTTACTTTTTTAAACTTTTTGGTAAGTTCATATATCTTAGGAAAATGATTGTAAAATACAGCTTGTTCCTGCATATAATCTTTAGGATGCGCAAAAAGCATAGCTAAAAATTTGTTTTTAGTATATTTTCTTAGGTCGTCTTCATCTCCATCAAATTGCCTACTAAACATAATTTCAAAACTTGATTCAAAGTTCGGCAGGTTCATAAAACTATCCATAAAATGCTCATAAAGTCGGTTATTCAGCACAAGTTCCTTGAAATCCGCTATCTCCCTGTCAGAAGGCTTTACCAAAGATTCTACTATCATATAATGATAGAGTATATCCTGACTACATAGCTGTGTGCATAGTATCCCCGCCTTAGTCTCCCCGCAGATAGTAGGAATAGAGAGTATGTAGGACAAGAAGAATGGAATTGAGGACGACAAATCGACTTCCGCCAGATTCTCACCATCATATTTCAAATATTTCCTGCATATTTTAGAAAATGATGTTATAGCGGTATGTAGTCTACCGTCCGTTTCAGGCTTGTTATAGAAGTTAAAACATCCATTTTTAAAATCTACTACTCTTTGAGCATTCAAAAGATACTTGTTATAGTCTCCCGTCAGCAAATAGTCCAAATAAAGCTCATTTAAGGCTGATTCTGCGTCTAATTCAAAGCGGGAAACATCAAAATACCCACGAGTGAAATCGAAACGTTTTCGCACGGTATTGTCAATCTGTGGTGCATTAATTTTTATGATTTTACGAGAGAAAGTTTTTTCAGTGATACAATACATTTCTAACTCACCATCACCCCAATAATATTTAGGTAAGTGATAAGCATAGCAACTGCGTGATTTGTAATTTCGTTTCCAAAGCATCCGCCCCTCACCCCCAAAATCCTGATAAAGATAATCTATGTGCTGTTTAGAATTTCTGTAAATAGATTGATTAATTCCTGCACATCGTGGGATGAAATGATTTATTACCGATTCAAAACTGCCATATTCTTCAGTGTCTTTATTACAAGATTCTTTAATGATGTCGGAAATAAAATAATAACAATAATCTACGCTTAATTTAAAATCGGGCGGGAATTTAGACAATCTTTGTTCTAAATTTAGATTTTTGGGTATTAATACATAATATTCACTCATAATAATGTTATAAAAAGGGCATAACAAGGGCTGTACACAGCTTTTTGCAATGCATTCAGGTTTATGTTATAAGAAATGTTTTAATTGATTTTTGGAGTATTCACAAGCCTTTTACGGTATGTGTACGCAGAGTTGTGCAGTATAGTAGTAAAAAGATTCTGCTTTCCCAGCTTTATATCCGTACGCACAAGAATGTACGGCATAATAATAAAAAGATGTTTTTTATGCGCACACCTATTCCCCTCTAAGCCTTGCTTTGACTTCATCTTTAGAGTAATACACTTTTGCTCCCATCTTAAAAGGCATTAAAATTCCTTTTTTCTTCCAGTTATGAAGTGTTGAATGGCTTACATTTAAATACTCAGCTGCTTCATCACGTGTATAAGTTTCTTTTTCATCTTTTGAGGTTTGTTGCTCAACCTGCATTTGGTTTACTACTTTACGAACTATCTGCTCAAAATCCTGCATTAGCTCATCTTTTGTCATTTGGACTAATAGTGTGTTGTTATTACTCATAATGTATATTTTTTATATTGTTAATTTATCTGTTCAATTACCTGACATACAGGCATAAAAAAAGACCGTCCTTTTTGGACAGCCTTGTTGATGTTTAGACATAAAAAAAGACCCAACCGTTAGGTTGAGCCTGTATATTTGTTTGTTAATAGTTGTTAAAAATTTGTTGTTCGGGCATAATTATTCCCCGACATAGTGCAGAATACGTTTTTTATAAGGTGCAACCCCTTGTACGGTCTGTGTTAACCGCTTCCGTCTTATCGTCAAAAGATATAATTATCAATAGACATTTGCAGGACACGTTTTTTATAAGGTGCGACCCCTTTTCATGATTTTTTACGACCATTCCCGACTTCTTGCTAAATTATTTAGCTTCGTTTAAAATTGTTGATTATTTCAAGACTAGATATAATTTCTCCATTGAAATATAAATCTGCGCCTGTTATTTTAGTTCGGAGTGCTTCCCGCAACCTTCAAAAACTGTATTATACAATCTTTGGCGTAATTATATAGCTTCTTATGTTAAGTTCGGACATAATTATCCGTCTGAATTAAAATTCCTGCTCCCCCAATATTTAGC
Organism: Chryseobacterium sp. UF-290; assembly: GCF_058245615.1. Lineage (NCBI taxonomy): Bacteria > Pseudomonadati > Bacteroidota > Flavobacteriia > Flavobacteriales > Weeksellaceae > Chryseobacterium > Chryseobacterium sp. UF-290. The sequence goes on along the minus strand of NZ_JBSICB010000003.1, from coordinate 344,231 downwards.
ATCTGCTCGGTATGGTCGCTCCAATGAAGACTTTTGGTAAGAATTATTAATTTGGTCGGAATTATCCGCATGAATAAAAAGATTTGTTGCGGTGCTTTTTTCTGCAAGGAAAGCCTAATCCTCAATTTACCGACTTTTAGATATTAAATATCTCATAGAAAATAATTACTTGAAATAATCTTAAAGAACTTTTTCGCTCGTTTCTCCTCTTACTTACACATTAATCACCACTACGTGATATATTCTATTTTTCAGAATTAAAACTTTCAAATTGAATTCAAATATTGTGCCAAAATTATAATTTTCAAGCATTAAGAAACATTTTTGTTAATATTAATGATTTCTGCCAACTGCTCCATGTTTCCACTCTCATAAAGCTCCTGCATTTTTAGCATTCTTTTATGCAAGTCCTCAATCTGTTTCGCTTGTAAATCAACTCTTTGCAATTTTTCGTTTCTTGCTTTGATACTTTCCTGCCTTATCTGCTCATGTTCAAAGGTAGGCTTGAAGTACGTTTTAAAAACAGATTCGTCCGTATGTCCTGTGTACTGCCATATCTCCAATAAGTCCCAACCCTCAATGTATCGGTTAGTACAAAAACTCCTCCTAGAATCGTGAAATGCTACCTTATCTGCAAAGTTTATCGTTTCAAATACAACTCCCTCATTGGTTGGTCGTTCACGGGTGATTATCTTTTCTTTGAAGTACGGAATTTCTCTAAACAACTCTTTCAGATACTCATTCGTGTTTTGGTTAGATATAGCAATACTTTTAATATCATTATCGTATTTGCTCAAAACCTCTCCTGCATATCCAAAAATTGGAAAATTCACCGTTTTATATTTATCAATCCGAGAACCTTTATTTAACAATATACTGATAGTTCCTGAGCTAATGTCAATATGTCCGTTTTCAATTCGTGTAATATCTCCAAACCTGAGTGAGCAATGACAACCGAGAACAAACAAATCTCGAACTCTTTCTAATCTCGGGGCATCGGAAAAATCATATTCGTATAGTATTTTGATTTCAGGTTCAGTCAGCACCGTATGGAAACTCGGAGGAACTTTAACGCTAAATTCGTCCTGCAAATAACTTCTGTTTTGTGTGTAGCCCTTTTCAAATGCACGTTTTAGAACTTGTGACAATCTTTTGATTCGTGTTCTTAGCGTACTGAGTTCTTTTACTCTCTCCGTAGCAATAAGCCAATTTTGGAACTCCAAACACTGTGTTTCATCAAATTTATCAATATCCAAAAAAATATTGTTATCAGTAGCAAAATCTTTTAAATCTCGGTACATCACGTTGAAAGATGATGTATAGGTTTTGTGCATGGGTTTTTGTCCAGACGAAATGGCACGGGTATTTTTCAATTCAATCAATTTCATAAACTCCTGAAAAACATCATCAAAAGATTTTTTATTCTTTTGCACGGTGTTGAGTTCTTTTCCTTCTACTGCATTATCAACAATCGTTTTTAGTTCCTCCTTTGTCGGTATACGGTTGTAATGCTCGTTGAAATTTTTGTGAGCGTCTACTATGGAAGTTTTGAACTTGCTAAGTTTTTGGTTAATTTCTCTTTTATCCGTTCCCGAAGTAACCTTTTTCGTCTCACTGTCCCAACTGCTCGGAGCAACTTTTAATCCTGTGGAAAAATCCGCCTGTAAACCTTTGAAAGAATATCTTCCCATTATTCGGGAAATTTCTGCTTTAGGCTCTTTCAATCTAAAATTTACGCTCCCTGTTTCGTTGTTATATTGTGCCATAAAATAAAAAATATTCGCATAACAAATATACGAATATTTTAAATTTGGTCACTATTTTGGTCACTGTAATTTTTGAATGTATTTGAATTTATTTACATTCAATAAAACACAACTAACTATTAATCAATAATACAAACAATCAAATTCATTCAACAAGAAATAAACAAATACAAGATGTTATATCCTGTGGGTCTACAAACTATCCTTTTTTAAGGGTGGTTTTTGTTTATAATGCTAACTCAGTAAAAAAGCCACCCTTAGAAAGGGCGGCCTTTGTTATTTATTATTGTAAATACTTCTTGTTTCTGTATGATATTATTCTAAATATACATTAGATGGTTCCAAATCTCTTATTTGTTTTTTTTGATAAATTATATCAGAGGCATTATTAATAATCTCAAATACTCTTTTAGCTTTTCTGTTATTTTCTTTACTTTCCAAATCAAATGAGATATTAACTACCTTTTTTATACATGAATTGTTATAGGACACCCTACTCTTATATAAGGGACTCTTATAAAAAAATGATTTAGCAATAATAGAATCTGATAAGTCTAAAAATCTATTTTCTTTAAAGCATAAATTCATTCTTCTGATCTCATCTTTGCTGAGTATCACCTTTACGTCAGTTTTTCTTCCCCAATATGATCTTTCGAAAATATTAGTTTTTGAATTATAGCTATCTGTATGATTAAACTGTATCATAAAATTCATATTCTCACAATTATAATTCTGAGAATTATCTTTACAGGAAACCAAAAGTATAAACAATAAAAATATTAATTTTCTCATCTTGTTCTTGGTAATAATGAATAACTATTCCAATCTATTCTTCTTCTAAACAAAGGATCCAGGAATTTTATTAATTTATTAATAGACTGTTGCGAAGATACAGGAAGTTTATTAAAATACTGAGACCAATCTTTCATATTAACAAGATTATTAGGGTTATCATAAGTAATAGCTGTATGGGACAATCCATTAATATTAGTAAATACATGTTCAGAATATTTTATTCCAAAATGCTCAACAGTATCATAAACTGCGATTTCATATTCAGAATTGCTATCTATTTGTGTTAATTTATCAAACTCAGTAGTCTTCCCAAATGTAAATGTAATCCATGCGTGTGCAGTTTCATGCAGCATAGTTTTAGCTAATAAAAATTTATTCAGTACTGCTGCTTTTGAAATACTGATTGTTGATTTAATATTTCTCCAACCAAAATTTCTTTTTGTGTGTGCTACAACATTCTCACCTAAATTTGCGTCATACTTATATTCCTTAACACCATAAGCTTTTTCAACATCAGTATCTTTAAACAACATGAGTTTTGTTTTTTTAATATTATAGTCAGCTTCGGCTTCGCTAATATTACCTTGTGAGTTTGTTATACCTTTATCATATACAACACGTGTCCTATTTACAAAATAATCTACAGTATAAGATACCCCTGCTATGACAGCAGCAGTTATTGCTCCCTTCAATACCCCCTGCATTACACTAGTATTATTTACAATAGCATCCAATGCTCCTCCTGCCGCACCAATAGCAGCTCCTTTTGCGACTACACCCCAAAAAGCGTTTCCAAAAATGTTTAATGCACTTACACCTGCGGATACAGCTCCCATTATAGCTGATGTTAACATTGTCTTTAAGAATCCTGCTTTACTTGCATTTCCTGTAAGAGCAGCCATTCCGGTATAAATGAGTCCACCAATCACAACTGCTTTCAGGGCTCCTACAATCATTACTGGTAAAATAGCCAGAAAAGCAAATTCACCACTTGGATCATTATACATCAAAGGATTATTCAAGACATATCCATACTTGTTGTAATTTTGTGTATTATATGGGTCCTGAATATTTTCGTCGGCATTAAGGAATCTTCTTAGTAACGGGTCATAGAGTCTCCCGTTCATATGAATAATTCCCACCTCCATAAAGTGTTCATGAGATGTATATCCTCTCTCTAACAATAAGCCGGCAGTACTTGTTATTTTTTTAATCATCTTAGCATCTGTAATCACAGAACCACTTCCCAGTTGCAGATGAGTAAAATTCCCCCAGGCATCAAAATGTCTCTGCTCCAGCTTATTACCTGCTTCATCACTGATTGCCAATATACTTCCTAAATAGTCTCTATGTAAAAATTTATAAGAGCCATTACTTTCTGTAAAATTCTTTACATATATAATATTACTTTCATAAGGAGTTCCTCCAATATAGATGATATGTTTTTCCTGACCTGTTGTATTATTTTTAACAATTTCAAAGCTTCCATCTTCATTATAGAATTTAGTAAGCCACCCTTCCTGCTTAGGATCAAAATTCCCGCCATAGGTAACCTTCTGCCTCATATTTGTTAATCCATACTGAAAAGCTACATCTCCATTTTCACCATCAATAAATACAGGATCATTATTTTCATTATAAACGATGGTTTGAATCAAATCATTTTTATAGTTCTGAACTCCATCTGCATTAAGGATCATTCCCGTTGCCTGATACACTTTGGATGAATTGTCAAATCTAATTTTTCCCACTTGATTATTAACCATAATTCTTCCTCTGGCATCATATTCATTCGTGTGAGACTGATTCGTGACCGGATTAGTCCATTTTATCAATCTATTATTACCATCATAATCAAATATTTCCGTGATATTAAAATCTCCACTTGTGGTCCTGCTATTTAATCTATTCCTGATAGCATCAAACTGGTATGTAACTTGTAAAAGATTTGGTTTAGCAGCAGAAGCATGTTTAATATCTTTCAGAAATCCATTATTTACATCATAGTTATTAGTAATATCGACTTCTCCTAACTTGCTTCTAAGTATCTGCGCTCTCACATTAGTTTCATTAAGCTGCCAAAGTACTTTTCCTGAATTTTTATCTTTTATCTGATACAGCTCCCCATTCCATGGGCTATAAACATTTTCAATCTGCACTTTAGTCAGCACTCCGGAAGAATAAAGTTGTTTTTCATAGGAGATCACCCTTGCCTTATCATCATAAGTAATTCCCTTTTCAATAAAGTATTTATCATTACTATTTTCAGATGAAGAAGTGATCCTTCCCTGTGGATCATAACTTATATTTGAGCTGTAAGCTTTTCCTTTAGATGTTCCGGATTTTAACACGATTCTCCCTTTATTATCGTAAGTATACGAGATTACCTTATTGGTGGCCTGACCACCATCGACTGTAGAAATTTCATTTTGGGAAATCAGCTGTCCTAAATTATTGTATGTATATTCTTTAGTCCCCTTTGGGCTGATCGTCTTCTTAATCTGTCCAAATCCATCATACTCATATTTATATAATCCATTGGAAGGATCATTAAATTCTGATTTATTCCCCCAAGCGTCATATTTCGTTGTTACAATATTCTGCGCATATTCAGCTTTAATACTCTCTCCTGCTGCATTATAACTAAAGTTAATTGTTCCCCCTGAGTCTGTACTGGAAACTGTATTCCCTAAAGCATCTATAGTCTGGGAGGTTGTTCTTCCATATCCATTAACTTCTTTTATTGTAGTTGTAAAGCCAGAAACTGTGGTTATCATTTGCTTACCTGAAAATGAAATAACAGCACCGGACAAATCCAGAGAAGCCAATGAAGTAGCCGTTATCTTTGCAGGAAAAACAGAATCATCATATGATAATGCATTCCATAATGTGGCCGTTTGAGTATCAAAATAAGGTTCACTTTCAGCTGTCTTTCTTCCCAGAACATCATAATAAATATTTTTAGAGACAAACTCTCCTTGTCCAAAAGCTTTAGTAGATGTTTTATAATTTTGTCCAAGAATATTAGTATAGGTTATATTTTGTTTCCCATCAGGTAAAAACTCAATTACAATATATCTTGGAGGTTCAAAGCCACTCCATATATCACCCGTCCACGTTTTCTTTTCGTAAGTATATGTTTTTGTACCTGTAACGTTAGATTTGGAGCTCGTCAGTTTTCCCCAATTATCATAAAGATTGGTTAATACGTTACCTAATGGATCTGTCTGTGTAAGAATCTGCCCCAAGCTATTATGAACAGTATTTGTTTCTAATCCCAAATTGTCTGTTTGCTTAGTAACAAATCTTCCTTTACTCTCATATTCGTTTTTAGTAATCTGGATTTGAGAATCAACACTGTTACTTACTGTTTTCTCAATAAGATTTCCGAAACCATCATACAGGTAAGACTCCTGTAGCCAGCCTGAATTATCTCTGTTCCAAGCTTTAAAGGTCTTTAAGAAATTATTTTCATAAGTGTATTCTTCTTTGGCTGATTGGGTATTACCGTAAGCCTGTATTATAACCGTTTTAGATGAAGGGCGCCCAACATAATAATCTGATCCTACTCCAGATGGATTATGTACATATTCATAGTTGGACGTTGTTACCCCATAACCGCTGTTAACATTTGAAATACTTTGTGTTGGAAGATAATAATTGTTATATGTAATTGTTTTATCTGTAACAGTTCCCGTTAAAAAGTCTTTTGTTTTATTACTTTTAGGTATAATGGCAGTAACAACCTTTGATTTGTCTATAGAAGGTAAAGAAGACACCAGCTGTCCGTCCACCAATCTATCAGTCTGATATATGGTTGATTTAAAACTAATCAACTGTGTATTATTTTCTGAAAGATCTGCTGGAAAGATCAAATTCTCATCATTAGTTCTAATAGACCATTCTTTTACCGGAACCCCTTCATTCAAAGGGTCTATTTCTGTTCCTGACCATATTTTAGTATTTTCAAAACCATCTGCATACCAAGAAGAACGTGCCGTCTGACGGAATCCTATAATTCCTCTTCCCTGCAAATGAGCTATATAGCCTCTGTATCTAAAATCTTGTTTTCTTCCCAATACTCTTATTTGAGATACAGCATACATCTGAGATAATCTGTCAAGCTCCATATAAGGATACTGTTCTTTTTTAACCGAAGTATACATATTGGGATTCACTACAGGGTCAAGTTCTTTATAATCAACATCATATTGAAGATCTGCCTGTGATATGGACGAAATATTCTTATCTACGTTAAGATTATAATGCTGATAACTTATCAACTTTCTTTCGTTTGTATCTGTTGCTTTTAATAAAAAGAGTATTTTCGATGATGTATTATTTACTCTAAAATCACCGAATAAGGGCTCTACCAATACTTTTGGCCTTTGAGTATATGATAACTGTTTTTTCACAAAACGCCATTTGAAGTCTGAAGTACCAGGATTATAATAAGGCTCAGAGTAGCTGTCAATAAACCAGGTAGATAATTGATTATTGGCAGGTGCAAATATTATTGTAGAATTTAGGATTTCCGTTTTTCCATCATTATCCAAATCAATAAGTCCCGTCCTGGAATAATTGGTAAGTAATGTCGGGTTCATGGAAGGTTTTCTATAATACATTAACCCCTGCAAACTTTCAGATAACGAAATACCCGTATTCAGATAAATTGACCATCCGGTTGTATAGATGTCATTCGTGGCATTTTCATGCAAAGGTAGAAGTACTTCAATATTTCTGTCCCCGTTTAAATCTCCAAACTGCAGGCCGTCTATCAGCCCTTTTACCGTGTAAACGTTTTTCAGATTTAAGATATAGCCATTATTCTGTTTTTTTAATTCATATTGTCTGACACTGTTCAATGGAGTCGTAAAAGTCCTGTTTGTGGTAGGTCCGTTTTCATTCATATACTCTTTTGTAGCGAAAGTAACAGATGTATTTCCTCCAGTTGGATCTACAAAAACAACGTCCTGTGTGCCATCATTATCGAAGTCCATAATCCCTCCCTTACTGAGAATATTTTTAGGGGTTGTGTCAGGAATAATCTGAATCGAATTATTCTGTATATTATCTTTATCCAGAATCATATACCTGTAACCTAAGGATTTGCACATCCAGATACCTTTTGGCGGATCAGGAACAATGATGTGATATTTACATTTATTATCTGCTACTGCCATAATCAATTCAGACATTCCATCAGAATCAATATCTACTTCCTTTAAACTTTGCAGAGCTGATCTGTTAAGCCCCCCAATATAGTCAGGATCAGTTTCAGGAGGATATACAGAATTAGCAAATTCATAGGTGTTACTTGGTATTGTTTTAGAATATTCCAACACAAGAGGGTTATTGTAGGTATTCAATACTGATCCATCACTTTTTATTGAGTAAAATTTTAGTTCAATATTTCCAGTAGAAGGAGGATTAGACCCTGTATTATCTTTATAAATAACTAATCCCTGTTGAGGTTTAATGTAATTATCTGCCGGTTTTATATTTACAGTGGCCATACTACTGCTAGGCCAATATGTACTGGTTGCCCCTAAATAGACAAATGAAGGATTAGTACTGTTTACCGCATCAAAATAAATATAATATCCTTCCGGCCTTCCGTTTTGTGCTGGTTGTCTGACAATAAAATCAACCAACCCATCCCCATTATAGTCTCCTGTTGCTGTGACATCTGTATAATCTCCAAAACCACTCTCACTGCTTCCGGTTGTTAATGTTTTTGTTGCAAACGTAACCGGATTAGCCGCATCTCCTACACTATTTCCTTCCGTTATACTTTTAACAAACTGATAATTAAGCCTGTTGTTTGGATCATTATTAACCGTTTCAATTGAATAATTGATGGAATAGCTTCTATAGGTTGTACTGCTTGCTTTAACAACAATTGTACTTAAAATTTTATCCTGTATCAACGGAATACCTCGTACATAGGAAGATTCCTGGATATTTCTGGGTGAATAATAAAATTCAACCTGGTTGAAATGAGGTTTTCCAAGTGTTTCATTCCCTCCCCACTGGATCGTATTAATTAAAGCAATATTATTATTTTGCAGATAATTATAGGTAATATAGTTCCCTTTTTTGTCTTTCCACTTTACAATATTATATTCCGTAGGAGTTCGCCCAGCATTATTTCCTGAGCTAACACCTCCATACCAGGCCTGGGAACCATCTTCAAATGTAACCTCCCAATACTCCGGACCTTGCCAAGATTGCCCTGTAACCGTTCCAATTGATTTTATTTTGATATTGGAATATTTATCAGTGACATATTCGGCCCCATCCTTACCGTATTCTCCGGATTTTAAGATCAATCTCTGCCCGTTAAAACTGTAATAATCTGAGTAATCAAGCTGAAGGCCTTTGGTTTCTCCATCTTTTTCAAATGTCTTTCCACTTCTGAAGATGGTAGTTATTCCGGAAACGCTCCATCCATAACCGGCTATTCCATTTCCTGTGCTACTTAGGTAGACAAGATTCAGGTTAGGAGATACATCTTTTACTCCCGGAGGTAGTTCAATAGAGAGGTTATATTGTAATTGTCCCGCTGCCGTCACATCAATGCTTCCTTTGGTATTATGGAAACTTTGACCAGCCGGGGATGTCGTTCCGCTAGGATTACTAGCTCCAGCATTCGAGTCTGCAGGTCCTCCTCCCGGATTCTCCGTAGCAGGTCCTAATTTTGCCACAAAAGGATTGGAAACATCCGATTTGGCATGAAATCCCTGTGCCATAACCACCGTCTGTGGATCCTGAACCGTCCGGGATGTTGTTTCTGCCTGGTACAGTATGGTCTGTGAATAACCCAATACTGAACACAGGAATAACATCAATGATGAAATATATTTCATATCTGTATTCGTTATTTTATAAGTAATGATGTAATTAATAGATGATAACAGATAGTGGAATAATAATACCATTAAAAATCTTTTAATTTCTAATGTTTACATTATCTCCCTCTAACTTTTATCTTTTCGTAACATTTCTGCTAAAGACTCTTCCATCTTTCAATGTAAAGCGCAGAATATAAACTCCCCAGTCATAACCGGTCATATTGATCTTCACCTGACGATTTAGTGCTGGAATATTCTGTTGCTGGAATTTCCAGTGGACTGTACTATGCTGGTAAAGTGAAACGGATTCTATCAATCCATCTACCTCTTCAGTCCAGTCTATGGTAAGGTAATCATTCACCGGAACCGGATAGAGCCTGATCTGCTTCCAGAACGCCTTTTCGTCAATGGCAGACACCTGCCTGGCAATAGCTGTGACTTTTGTCTGTTCTTCAGCTTTTTCTTCTTTTGTAATAAGCTCTTCAGGGGCTTTCTTCCCTGCTGCGTCAGGACCTCTGTATCTTTGGTTTCCTGCTTCGTCATATTTGAAATAAACCTGAGTTTGTGAAAACCCCAGAGCTCCTATTAACAGAGATATCAGGGAAAATAATTTTGTTTTCATTTCTTATTTTTTATGGTTATCAGTTTTTGTACTTGTTTTTTTAATTCCTTAATCTCTTCAGACTGAGATTTCAAAGTTTTATTTTCTTCTTTAAGTTCTTTAATTTGCTTGTTCTGCTCAATTGAATAAAGCGTAAGTTCTTCTATTTTCTGCAATAGTTTTATCTGGAACTCTCCAATATTTACACCTTCTTTTTCCATCACTTTTGCAGAAGCAATTTCCGGAAGGTGCTTTTTTTCTTTGATGTGTTTTTCAATATCTTCTAACTTAGGCAGGTTATAATTCTCGTCAAATACAAAATCAGCGGTAGGGCTCAATGTCACTTTAATTTCTTTTGCTTCAAACTTTCCATATAATGAGGCATTTCCGCTTTCTCCATTGATCACAAATGATTTCCCCCAATCCCAATCATTATTTCCTGCAGTTCTCGGTGCAATATGTAAGGTTTTTCTTCCGTCATCAGGAGAGTGGAATATCCAGGAATTACTCCCCCCGCTAACGAAATCCAGGAATCTGGCATCTCCATTTACGTCCAGCTTAGATTCAGGTACAGCTGTTCCTATTCCTACATACCCGTTATTCAACAACTGTATTATTCCCCCGGTCGTTTGCAGTCTTATTCCTCCGTGCCATTTGATGTCCAATCCATCTGAACCACTTACCGGATAATGGGTCAGATAATAATTGACAGGGTCCGAATTCCCATATAATTTGTCAAAAGCAATGTTTTGGGAAAATAATGTTCCGAATGCAATTAACCCAATAATTGATGTTAGTTTTTTCATGGTTGATAAATTTTAAGTGTTTAATTGATAATTTTTTAGCATTTTTCTAGCATGAACAGATATCATCAAATGTCCCAAGCTTCTTTAAACAAAGAAAGTAGTAGCTGTTCATTTTGTCAAAATTGCCGGTAATAATTGCTTTAGTAAAGCTTGATAATAATTTGTTTTCATGTTTTTTTATTTAGTTTTTCAAGATGCAATTTAACTGTTTAGCATGTTTCAAACTTATTAAATTGATTTAACATTTATAAATTCATAAATTTATAAGGTATTTATACGTGTCGAAGAACAAAAATCTCTCATCACAGCGACAAAACTTGTCGTATTAAAAAGTTTATTTTTAACTAAAGTGAAGAATCCCCAAATAACAATTCTTTTCAGCACAAGAATGCTTTCTTTCATAAGCTCTGCCGTTTTTTATTTTACAGCATCCGGATTAAACCATAAATATTCAGTAACTAGTAAAGAAACTAAAATGACAAATGCAAAACCATCCTTTTTTAAGGATGGCTTTTTATTTCTAGATAATTTCCAATTTACTTTTTGATAATAATATTCTTCTTCCCTAAAAGCTTTAATATTGATGCCAATTTATATAAGTCATAATCTATAATTTTCCGTTCCCTTTTTAAAACTTTTTGCAAAAACTCCCAATCCTCAATAAGACTTCCCATTGTAAGTTCCGTAGGTTCTTTATAAGGATTGTATAAGTCTTTATCTGGAATATTCCAATAAAGATCATCTCCAAATTCAAAAGTATCTGTGTCATTTAATTCGTTCAATTCATCTGACAAAACATTGATAAGCTTCTTGATATCCAAAACTTTCAAAATCATATTATTGCTTTCCATCATCTATTATTTATAAGTAAGATATTCTGTTTTCTATAAACTTCCATTAGGACTGCATTGATACTAATTTCCAAGAAAATAAAAAAAGACCTCATACAGGCCTTTATATTTTAGATACAACTATTACTTTTTAAGATCATCAATCTCCTCCTGAATAGATTTAATCCTATCCCTTAATTCCTGGCTTACCTTTCCAGGAATTTTTTTAACTTTTCTCAGATCCAGAGCCAGCATAATGGAAGCGATTCCCATAAAGATAAAAGAAACTCCGGTAAGGGTTACTAAAGAAATTCCTGTAAATACAGGATTGAATATCAGCAGCAGGGAAAAGATAATTCCTCCCACACTGGCAAGGGCTACATTCCCCCAACTCATTATTTTCATACTTTTCAGGTCAAATGCAAAGCCCAATAACTGAAAAGAACGGAACAGTAAGGTGAAACCTACCACAAACGGCAGCACAGCCATTGAAATCTGAGGATTTGCGATCAGGTAAATCCCTATTGCCGTAGTCAACAATCCGCTTACCAGGAACCATCCCCAGCCCTGTAATGATTTGCTGTTTTGCAGGGAAAAGAATATTTCTGTGATCCCGGAAAATAAAAATGAAACACTAAAGAAAACAGAAAGCGTCACATACGTTGCAAGAGGTACACTGAATACGTAAAAGCCACAGATCAGAAAGAGAATTCCGAAGATCAAGGGAATATACCAATGTTTTACAGTATTGGTAAGGGTCTGAAATAAATTAGCCATAGGTGTCTTTTTTAATCTTGCCTACTTTGTATAGCGGTGTTCGGCTTGTCCGCAGGAACTCCAAACAGGTTATAATTCTCACCTGAATTTGAAATATAGCCTTTACTAAGGTACAAAAAATAATGAATCTAATCATTCTTTTTCTCTGAATGTACTGTTTACCTTTACTACTATTTACATAAAATAAAAAGGTGAAAATCAAATGATTTTCACCCTTCAAAATACACTTAGTGTGCTTTTATAATGTTAATTAGGTTTATATAATCTATACATTACGAACAAGAATCCTAACCATACAGGGATCAGAATCACCTGAATTTCCATTCCTGTAATGCTCATTAATCCAAGAATAAGCACTAAAAAAACGATACATATATAATTGGATATAGGATAAAAAATAGATGGAAACTTCGATTGAATGCCGGATTTATTGATCGATCTTTTAAATTTTAAGTGGGTATAACATATCATCAGCCAGTTGATAATCAAGGTAGAAACCACAAGAGCCATCAGGTATTCAAAAGCTTTCTCCGGCACTAATTTATTGATAATAATACAGATTCCGGCAAAGCATGATGAAACAAGAATCGCATTGATAGGAACTGAGTTTTTATTCAGTTTTTTCAAAAATTTCGGAGCATTTCCCTGCTGAGCCAATCCGAAAAGCATTCTGCTGTTGCTGTAAACACTACTATTGTAAACAGATAATGCAGCGGTCAGAACAATTAAGTTAAGAACATTAGCGATCAATGAATTGAACTGAACTACTTTACCAAAAAGAGTGAATTCAAGGCCATTAAGATTTTGAAATACCATGACAAACGGGCTTGAACCTTCTGTAATTTCTCTCCAGGGACTTAGTGAGAATAAGATCACCAAAGCGCCTACGTAGAAAATCAATATTCTATAGATCACCTGATTGGTAGCCTGAGGAATTGTTTTCTCAGGGTTTTTCGCTTCAGCAGCTGTAATCCCGATGAGTTCCAGCCCTCCAAAGGAAAACATAATCATCGCCATGGCAGCAAACAATCCGGAAAACCCATTTTCCGTTTTATTGAATAATCCTTTGGGAAAGAATCCGCCATCATTCCATAAATTGGTAATAGTTGCTTTTTCTCCGCCTGTTCCACTTACCAGCAGGTAAACTCCAAAGATGATCATGGCAATAATAGCAACCACTTTGATAATGGAGAACCAAAATTCGGTTTCACCATACACCTTTACTGAAGCAAGATTAAGAGCGTTGATCACAAGAAAAAAGAATAAGCTGGAAACCCACAAGGGAATTTCCGGCCACCAAAAGTGAATATAGTGCCCAATGGCCGTAAGCTCAGCCATACTTACCAGAATATAGAGGATCCAGTAGTTCCAGCCTGAAGCAAACCCAGGAAAATTTCCCCAGTATTTATAAGCAAAGTAGCTAAAGCTACCCGAAACCGGTTCCTGAACTACCATCTCACCAAGCTGACGCATAATAAAAAAGGCAATGATACCGGCTAAAGCATAGCCTAAAATAACCGATGGTCCGGCTAATACTGCCGCAGGGCCGATTCCCAGAAATAATCCGGTTCCTATGGCACCTCCAAGGGCAATTAATTGTATATGTCGATTTGTTAATCCTCTAACTAAAGTCTCGTTTTGTCCTGTTTTATTTTCGTTGTTCATTGAATGAATTATTCGGTCGCTAAATATATAAAAACTTTTCAGAGAAATTCACATTCCATGGGGTAATTTGACAATTCAAACTAATGATAACAATAAAACATAATGAAGATAAGATATTCCTGTTTTTAAGGAGATAAGGAAGTTTAAGTATGGAAGATGGAAGTAATTGGGATGAAAAGATAGTTTTAGGAGTTCTCTCTTACATCTCCATCAGTAATCTAAATCTATTTTACCAGGCTTGGATTAATTATTATTTATAAATATTCTTTTGGAATCGAAATGTTGTTCTTTTTCATGTATTCCAGAAGGCCCTGATATTTATCTTCAGATCCGGCTGTTCCGCATTTATGTGAAATACTGCAGATATCGGAAGGCTTAATGTCTAAAATATCAGATATTTTAGTAAGGATCTCCAGGTTGATCTTCACCTTAGAGTTTTCAATATCGGAATATGCTTTCTGGGAAATCCCCATTTCAAAGGCCATATATTCCTGCGTAAGATCTTTGCTCCTACGGATTTTCCTGATATTTTGCCCACATATTTTCATCGTTTTTGTTTTAGTAGTTTTCGGTATATTTTAGAAGATTATCTATTAGCCTTCAACAAAGTTAATAAATACCTTTGACAAAACATTATACACGTTACATGACATTTATTTTCATTAAAGAAAAAGGGCTGAAATAAGACTTTTTCAGAGAAAATATCACTTCAGTAAACACTATTGGAATTTATGGATACGCAAAAATTTAATTATGACAATAATATTGTCAGAGCATTCCTCTATGCTACTATCGCATTTGGACTTGTCGGATTTCTGCTGGGACTTACGGCCGCATTAATGCTTTTTTATCCTGAATTGCCTGAATTTTTATTCGGTACGGATGACACTACTATTAAAAGTTTAGCATCGGGTAATATTCAGGGATTGATCAATACTCAGGGAGCAATGGGCTTCGGAAGGATCAGAATGCTTCACACGAGTGCCGTAATCTTTGCTTTTGTGTGTAACTCCTTTTTCTGCGGTGCTTACTATAGTATGCAAAGGCTGCTGAAAACAAGAATGTACAGTGACACCTTATCCTGGTTACATTTCTGGTCATGGCAGTTTATGATTGTTACCGTAGTGATTACTTTCTTAATGGGAATCAATACCTCTAAAGAATATGCTGAGCATGAATGGCCTATTGACATTTTAATTGCCTTCTCATGGATTATCTTCGGGATCAATATGTTCGGAACCATTGCCAAAAGAAGGGTAAGACATCTATATGTAGCTATCTGGTTCTATCTGGCCACCTGGCTCGCTGTAGCGATGCTTCACATCTTCAATAACCTGGAAGTTCCGTTATCTTTCACAGGCTGGAAATCTTATTCTGTATATGCAGGTGTAAAGGATGCACTGGTACAATGGTGGTATGGTCACAATGCGGTAGCATTCGTATTAACCACTCCTGTATTAGGTCTGATGTACTACTTCATGCCAAAAGCAGCTCAACGACCGGTATTCTCATACAAATTATCCATTATTCACTTCTGGTCGCTGATCTTTGTATACCTTTGGGCCGGCCCTCACCACCTGCAATATACAGCATTACCGGCATGGGCCCAGGCTGTGGGAACAGGTTTCTCCATCATGCTTATCGCTCCATCGTGGGGAGGTATGCTGAATGGTCTTCTTACTTTAAGAGGAGCCTGGGATAAAGTAAGAGAAAATCCTATTCTTAAATTCTTTGTAGTTGCTGTTACCTGTTACGGTATGGCTACTTTTGAAGGACCTTTATTAGCAACAAAATCATTAAATAAAATCGGGCATTATACCGACTGGGTAATTGGTCACGTACACTTAGGAGCTCTTGGATGGAACGGTTTCATGGCATTCGGAGTTGTATATTATCTGGTTCCGGTCATGTGGAGAACACCACTTTGGTCTAAAAAATTAGCCAACTGGCACTTCTGGCTGGGAACATTGGGAATTATCTTCTATGCGGTACCAATGTATATTTCAGGATTCACACAAGGATTAATGTGGAAGCAGTTCAACCCGGACGGAACCTTATTATGGAAAAACTGGTTAGATACGGTAACAGCGATCATCCCTTACTTTAAAATGAGATTCTTAGGAGGTGTTCTTTATCTTTCAGGAGCAATCTTAATGGTGATCAACGTAATCAAAACAGTGAGAGCCGGTTCATTCCAGAAAGAGGTTCCTGCGGAAGCACCTGCATTAGCCAACATAGGCAGCGCAAGAAAAGAAGGAGAAGGTGTGCATCTGTGGTTAGAAAGAACTCCAGCTCTCCTTTCTATATTGGCTTTCATCACAGTAGCAATCGGTGGTCTTGTGGAAATCGTTCCTACATTATCATTGAAGCAAAGCGTTCCTACCATTACCGCAGTAAAGCCATACACACCACTGGAACTGGAAGGAAGGGATCTATACATCCGTGAAGGTTGTAACTCCTGCCACTCTCAGATGATCAGACCTTTCCGTGATGAAGTCGTAAGATTTGAAGGAAAGAACGGACAGTATTCTAAAGCGGGAGAATTTGTTTATGACAGACCATTCTTATGGGGATCTAAAAGAACCGGACCGGATCTGCACAGAGAGGGAGGCAGAAACCCTGACTCATGGCATTTCAAGCATATGTACAACCCAAGAATTACTTCTGCAGGTTCTATCATGCCGCGTTTTCCATGGTTAATTACCAACAAGCTGGACCGCTCCCAAATGGTAGACAAAATGAAATTAATGAAAAACGCCTTTGATGTACCCTATACAAAAGCTCAGATCGACTCAGCCAATCAATGGGCAGATAACCAATCGAAAGCTATTGTACAGAGAATCTACTCAGAAGCTACTGATGTAAAAGATCAGATGACAAAAGAAAGAACAGTAAAAGGATCTGCTTATATCCCGCTTGAGCATAGAGAAATCGTAGCGATGATCGCCTACCTGCAAAGACTGGGTACAGACATTAAAACGACACAGATTCAAACAGCAAGCGTAGAGTAATCATTAAAATTATATTGTAATGAAAACGAGAACCCCAATTTCAATATATATCGCAACAACGATAGGTTTAACGATCATGGCCTTTGAAATGTTCGCCAGTGATTCCGGCTACTTTTCTTCACCATTTTTCTGGGCACTGATATTGATTGCTATTATTCTTCTACTCATCATGAATTCTATTGGTGATCTGATTGAGAACGAAAGCTTCAGCCGGTTATCGGAAGAAGAGAAAAAAAAGTACCTGGCAGAAAAAAGCGTTCCTTATTACCAGAAGCTTTGGAACTCTGCTTTCAAAAAGCAGTCAGTCACTGAGGAAAAAGATATTCTTATTGACCATGGTTTTGACGGTATCACAGAGCTTGATAATTCTCTTCCCAAATGGTGGATCGGCCTGTTTTGGTTCGGATGTATATTCTGTGCTGTATATCTGACGGCCTTTGCCTTTACAGATTACGCCCATCCGGATGCGGAATATACCAAAGAAGCAAAGACCATGCTGGCATCCATCGAAGAGTATGAAAAAAATGCTCCTCAGGTCAACCTAGAAACAGCAAAATACAGTGCAGATAATATCACGGAAGGTCAGGAATTGTTCAAAACCAATTGTGTCACCTGTCACGGAGATGGTGGTAAAGGAGGTATCGGTCCCAACCTTACCGATACCCACTGGATCAACATTCAGGAGAAAAGCTTATTTAAAAATGTATTCTGGATGCTGGAAAACGGTTCTCCCAACAATCCTACAATGAGGCCTTTCATCAAAGATGGAACTATCACAGGAAGGGATGCTGAAAAAATTGCGGCTTATATCTACCACATCAATCAGGAAACCGCTCCTATCACACCTTCCCAGGGTGGTGCCGCTCCACAGGGAGAAGAGGTAAAATGGGAAAACGGAAACGATTAAAAAAATTTATTATCTTATCATATAAACCATGCCATGCCCCCTTTACTACACTAACATTTGAATTTTCATTTTTGCTAACTAAACCTTTTCAACATTAAAAAATGATATAAAGGGGGCATTTTAAAGCATAAAAATCCACACCTTGGCTCGTCTTACTCAACTATTCACTTGACAACTACAAACTAAAAATTCCATAATAAGGCAGCCAAGGCAGGATTTTTGCATTCGCAAAGGGTACCACAACAGAGAATGAATAAATTAGTATTATTATCTTTGTTACAAACCCATTCCATTTGAAACCAAGAATCAACAAAAGAAAACTTTTAAGGCGTATTGCAATAACCTTTATCTCAATATTGGTTTTACTTACGCTGTTGATACTAAGCCTGAGACTTCCTGCCGTTCAAAATTTCATCAAGGACCGGCTTATTGTTTATCTCGAGAAAAAGATTAAAACTCCGGTAAGCCTTGAAAGAGTCTATATCGGGTTTCCCAATAGTCTTGTGATGGAAAACCTTTATCTCAAAGGACAGGATGTGGATACTCTTTTAGCTGTGAAAAAGCTTGATGTAGGTTTACATATGCTGAAGCTCATCAATTCCAAGGCAGACATTACTTCTTTAGAGATGGAAGGAGCCAGGGCCAATGTGGTAAGAAAGCCTGATGGCAAATTCAATTTCGATTATATCATCGATGCCTTTGCTACCAGTGATAAAGAGGAAAGTCCTTCCAAACCTTTTATTATTTCTCTTGATAAAATTAATTTAAAAGACATCGGGGTTACTTTCAACGATCAGCAGTCTAAAAATGACATTAAGCTGTATTTTAAATCATTTGATACCCGGGTTAAAACCTTCGATCTTAATAAAAACAGCTATGCTGTCAATGATATTAATCTTGACGGATTAAAATTAAAGTTAAAGCAGGACCTTATAGAAGAAGTTTCCAAAAAGGTGGAGAAAAAAGTAGACTCTCTCAATGAAAAGAAACCGATGAGTATTGGGTTGAGAGGCATCAAACTTACCAATTTCAACATCGATTATGGTGATGAAAATACCAAAACATTTGCTAAAGTTTTATTTAAAGAGCTGAGCACAAAGGTCAATAAACTTGATCTTGAAAACAATTCCTATAACGTTGCCAATGTCTTCCTTTCCGGAGCAGATATCAATGCCAACCTTTATCTTCCTGCTCAGAATGCCAATCCGAAAAATTCAAAAGAACCTGAAATCTCCAAAGCTTCCGACCAGGATAAGGCCATAAGCCTTCTTTTAGGAAAACTGGTCCTTAATGACGTAAAAGTAGCTTACAACAATACAGCTATTGCTCCCACTAAGCAGGGAATGGATTTCAATCATCTAAACTTTTCCAAAATGAATGTGGAGGTGAGAAGCTTCAAAATGGAGAATAATACATTTGCTGGAACCGTCAATTCCGCAGAAATTCAGGAAGGAAGAGGATTGGATATCCAGAAATTCAATACTGATTTCGTGTATGCGGAAAAGGAAGCTTACCTCAAGGATCTTTATCTGCAAACCCCAAAGACCTTATTGCGTGATGAGGTTATTTTAAATTACAGCTCTATTGATCAGCTAAGTTCAAATCTCGGTGCAGTAAAGATTTCTGCCAACATTAAAGATTCAAAAATAGGATTTTCAGATATTTTAAATCTGGTTCCTACTTTAAGAAATACTGTTCCGTTCAACAAATATCCGAATGCCGTTCTCAATGTGAATGCCAATGTAAAAGGAAGTGTGAATGACCTGTTGATCCAGAATCTTAAAGTTTCAGGATTAGACCAGCTTAGAGTACTGGCATCAGGAAAGATCAAGAATGCAATGAATCCTGATCATCTCTATTATGATCTAAGGATCGGAGAATTTTCTTCCAATGCAAAAACGATCTTCAATCTTGTTCCTAAGAATACCATTCCATCCAATATTTCCCTTCCTTCGAATTTCAGCATCAAAGGAAATGCAAAAGGAACAACTAAAATGGTCAATGCTGATCTGAACCTCTACTCTACCCTCGGAAATGCTGCTATCATCGCCAATGTCGATATGCGCAGAAAAAATCATGAGCTTTATGATGTAAAGGCAAATCTTCAGGGAATACAGGTTGGAAAGATCATTCAGAATAAAGATATCGGTCCTGTCACTGCACAGATTGCAGCAAAAGGGGAAAGCTTTGATTTTAAAAATGCCCATGCAGATTTAAAAGGTCATGTTGCTTCTGCTGTATACAAAGGATACCGTTACCAGAATATGAATCTGACAGGTAAGATCAATAAAGGAGCCTATCATGTTATTTTGGATTCAAAAGATCCGAATGCCAGTTTACTGCTTACCGCTTCGGGGGTTTATGATGAAAAGAATCCTACGGTAAAAGTGAATGGAGAGGTTATCAAACTGGATGTAAATAAACTCGGCTTCTATGAAAAACCGATGATCATTGCCGGAAAGATCGATGGAGATTTTACAAGCCTCGATCCCAATAACCTTAATGGCTATTTAAACCTGAAAAATTTTGCGTTTTCTGATACCAAGGAGGTCTATCCTGTACAGGAAATCAATCTGAAGGCTTCATCTACAACAGATTCCACACAGATTCTTTTCAATTCCCAGATTGCAGACGTTGAGCTCAAAGGCAAATACAAGCTTACTCAGATCTTTGGAGCTTTAACGCAGACCGTCAATCAGTATTACCAGTTCCAGAAACCGGATAAAACACAGAAAATAGATCCAGGACAGCATTTTATCTTTACCGCGAAGATTAAAAATGATGATCTGATCAGAAAATTTGTTCCGGACCTGAAGAGTTTTGAAACCATCAACCTGGCAGGGAACTATGACGCCGACTCTCAGAAAATCGAAATTGACGGACAGATCCCGCAATTGTTATACGGTGAAAATACCATTGAGAATGCTTCACTAAAAGTAACCAATGAAAATCAGGCATTGCAGTATAATCTCAACGTAGCTTCATTAAAAAGCTCAAGTTTATCTTTACATAAGATCAATATTGGAGGAGATGTTGCTGACAATACGATCAATTACAATATTACCACCAAAGACGACAAAGATGTGACGCAGTTCCTTATTGCAGGAAATGCCAAATCGTTAAATGATATTACTGAAATTTCCCTGAATCCTAATGGACTAAAACTGAACTACAGCGATTGGAATGTCGCTGAAAACAACAGCATCCAGATCAGCAACAAAGGAATTTTAGCAGATAACTTCATTTTATCCAATGCGGGAAGTGAAATTTCTCTTCAGTCAGAAAACGAAAACCCAGGCAGCCCTTTGAACGTTTCATTGAAAGATTTTAAGATCGAAACCATTACAGAACTTATTAAAAAAGATACAGTACCAGTACTGGCCAGAGGAACGATCAACGGAACTGCTCAGCTAAGAGATGTCATGAAAAATATGACCTTCACATCCGACCTAAATGTTTCAGACCTGATCGTATACGGAAGCCCTGTCGGAAACCTTGCGGTGAAAGTAAACAATGCTTCACCGAATCTTTTAAATGCTGATATTGCGCTTTCAGGAAACAATAATGATGTGAAAATTTTCGGGGATTACAATACTTCTTCCAGTACATTCGATCTGAATATGGCGATCAAAAAGCTTCAGATGAAAAGCATTCAAGGTTTCTCTATGAATGCGATTACCAATACGGAAGGCCATCTCTCCGGAAACCTAAAGATCACAGGAAATACAACCCAGCCCAATATTGCAGGAAAAGTAAAGTTCAATGATGCGGGACTGGAAATAGCAAAAACAGGAAGCGACTTCAGAAAACTGAATGATGAGATCAATTTTACCAGCCGTGGTATTGAGTTTAATAAGTTTAAGATCAATGATAAGGACGGAAATGCCCTTGTGGTGGACGGACAGGTTCTTACACAAACCTACAGGGATTTTGCATTTAATCTTAACGTTAATGCGAAGGATTTCAAAGTAGTCAATTCAGAAAAATCGAATGATGCCATGATGTATGGTATTCTTGCGATTGATGCGGGGCTTCGGATCCGTGGGAATCTGGATTTACCCAAAGTAGACGGAAGATTGAGTGTCGCAGACAATACGGATTTCACTTTCGTTCTTCCCCAGTCTAGTCCTTCTTTACAGGAAAGAGACGGTATTGTGGAATTTATCGATCAGGATCAGGTCGTTTTAAACAAAACGATCAAAGCAGATTCCCTGGATTCCAAAAGCCGTATCAAAGGAATGGATGTAAGTGTAAATATTGAAGTAAGTAAAGAAGCCAAACTATCCATTGTTATAGATAAAGCAAATGGTGATTTTGTAAAACTTCAGGGAGAAGCTGAATTAACAGGAGGAATAGATCCTTCCGGGAAAATGACATTAGTAGGAGTGTATGAAGTTGAAAAAGGAAGCTAT
This sequence comes from Chryseobacterium sp. UF-290, assembly GCF_058245615.1. Classification (NCBI taxonomy): domain Bacteria; kingdom Pseudomonadati; phylum Bacteroidota; class Flavobacteriia; order Flavobacteriales; family Weeksellaceae; genus Chryseobacterium; species Chryseobacterium sp. UF-290. The sequence continues at coordinate 321,807 of NZ_JBSICB010000003.1, read as the reverse complement.
GATCTTTCGGTTAGTTTACTTAAACGTAAATTTGATATTCAAAAAGGAAGTACCATCACCTGGACAGGAGAACCTACTATGGCTCAAATGGACATTACAGCTGTCTATAAAACTGAAGCCGCACCTATCGATTTGGTAGAACAACAGGTAAGTGGTGATGGAAGCCAGTCTCTGATAAATCAATTTAAGCAGAGAATACCATTCAATGCTCTGTTAAAAATGAAAGGTGAGCTATTGAAGCCTCAGCTTAGTTTTGACATTACGACTGAAGAAAAAAACAATTCCGTGTCTACCAACGTTAAAGATGTCATTGATCAGAAGCTCACCCAGCTCAGAACACAGGAATCTGAAATGAACAAACAGGTATTTGCTCTGCTGCTTCTGAACCGTTTCATCGGAGAAAATCCTTTTGAAAGCGGTGCCGGAATGTCTGCCGAAACGATGGCAAGACAGAGTGTAAGTAAAATTCTGTCCCAACAGTTAAATAATCTTGCCTCAGGTCTGATTAAAGGTGTCGACCTGAATTTCGGTCTTGATTCAACGGAAGACTATTCCAGCGGACAGAAAAACACGAGAACCGACCTTAATGTGGATATCAGTAAAAAATTATTGAACGATAGATTGAAAGTAACCGTAGGAAGTAATTTCGGACTGGAAGGAGAAGCCCGCCAGAATGAAAATATGACCAATATCGCCGGTAACGTATCTGCAGACTATAGTCTTTCAAAAGATGGAAGATATATGCTGCGTGCTTATCGTAAGGATGAATATCAGGTCGCTCTTCAGGGACAGATCATAGAAACCGGAATCGGATTTATCATTACATTGGATTATGATAAATTCCGGGAGATCTTCCAAAAATCAAAAGAGAAAAAACCTAAAAAGAATCAAAATAACCAAGTGGTAGAATTTAAATAATGAGTAAGAAATTCCCTACATATTGTAAATATCTGTTGGTTTCCGGGATGGTATCAACAGTGATCTCCTGCAGCAATACAAGGTTTTTGAAAGAAGGTCAGATGCTCTATACCGGAGCCGAAGTAAAGATCGAAAATGATACGATTCCCAAAAAGGAAAAAAAAGATCTGCAATCTGCCCTGGAAGCCAATCTTACCCCCAAACCCAATTCTACATTTTTGGGAATGCGGCCTAAGCTGTATTTCTATAATATAGCCAAAGAGCCTAAAAAGGATAAAGGCTTTAATTACTGGCTTAAATATAAAATGGGTGAAAAGCCTGTCCTACTAGGTGACGTAGATCGGGAATTCAATAAAGACATCATTGAAAATTATTCTGAGAATAAGGGATATTTCAATGCAAGAGCTACTTATGATACGGTTTCAAAGAGCAAAAAAGCTAAGGTTATTTACACGCTAAGACCGGGAGCCAGATATCTTATTGACGGGGTAAAGTTCCAGAAAGATTCTACCCTTGTTAATCAGGAAATTCAAGGTTTAACGAAGAGAACACTTCTTAAAAACGGGAAACCATTTGACCTGGACGTGATCAAGGCAGAAAGGGAAAGAATTGATAACGGTCTAAAGGAAAGAGGCTTTTATTATTTCCATCCTGATAATATCATTGTACAGGCAGACAGTACGGTAAGTAAAAACCATAAGGTAGAGCTTAACGTAAAACTTAAAGATAATACTCCTGATCTTGCCACTCAGCAATTCAGCATTGATAAGGTTGTAGTATTTCCCAATTATAACATCCAAGATGTAAAAGAAGGGAAATACAGCATTCCGATGGATAAAGATTCCCTTTCCAAACATACTCTTGATGATATTTATGTTATTGATCCTCAGCATAAGTTCAAGCCGAAAATTTTCGACAGGGCTTTATATTTCAAAAAGGGAGATCTTTATAACCGCTCCAACCATAATCTTACCCTGAACCGGCTGATCAGCCTGGGAGTTTTCAAATTTGTAAAGAATGAATTCATCGTATCAGATTCGTTAAACCATAAATTTGATGCTTACTATTTACTGACACCAAGACAAATTCAGTCGCTCCGTCTGGAAGCTTTAGGAAGAACAAACTCTGCGAACTATGCAGGTAGCGAGCTTAACCTGAACTGGACGCACAGAAATTTCTTCCGGGGTGCAGAACAATTTAAAGCTGCCATATACGGAGCTTTTGACTTCCAAATGGGCGGTCCGGAAAATGCCAACAATATGTTCCGTGCCGGAACGAATGTACAGCTCTCTATTCCGAGAATTGTGGCTCCGTTCCGTTTTAACTCATCCAGTGCGTTTGTTCCGAGAACGAATATTACATTGGGTTATGAATTCCAAAACAGGACAAAATATTATACGCTTAATAATTTTACAGCCTCATTCGGGTATCTATGGAAAGAAAATGCAAGAAAGGAACATGAACTGAAAGTGATTGACATTACTTTGGTGTCTCCAGCAAAAGTTACAGAGGAATACTATAAAATATCTGCAGAGAATGCTGCCATGCAGCGAATCGTACAGAAACAGCTTATCTTTGGACCTACCTATTCATATACCTATACTAATACTATGCTTCCGAAAAGGAATACTGTTTATTATAAAGGGACACTTGATCTGGCAGGAAACATCACCGGCCTGGTTACGGGAGCCAATGTAAAAAAAGATAAAGAGAAGCAAATTTTCGGGATTCCTTTCAGCCAATATGCAAAGATTGAAAATGACTTCAGATTCTATCATAAATTCACTGAAAAATCTTCGCTGGCAACAAGATTCATTGCCGGAATCGCCTATCCATACGGAAACTCGGAATTCATTCCATTTTCCAAACAGTTTTTCTCAGGAGGAAGTAACAGTATCCGGGCATTTAGAGCCAGAACATTAGGACCTGGAAGCTTTGATCCGAGAACAATAAAAGAAGGAACCTATTTTGATCAGTCCGGAGATATCAAGCTTGAATTAAATGCAGAATATCGTGCTAATCTTTATAAGTTTTTAAATGCTGCCGTTTTTGTAGATGCCGGGAATATCTGGCTCATCAATAATGATAAGGACAGACCGGGAGCGAAATTCTCAAAAGAATTTTTGAATGAAATTGCCGTTGGAGCCGGAGTTGGTCTAAGACTTGATTTCTCTATTCTGATCTTAAGATTAGATCTGGCCATGCCACTGAGGGTTCCTTATTACGAAAAAGGAGACCGGTGGGCTTTCGATAAAATTAATTTTGGAGATCCGAGCTGGAGAAAAGATAATCTGGTTTTCAATATTGCCATAGGATATCCTTTTTAATATGATTTGATATGATCAAAAATGCTAAATTTTTCTGGGAGGTTCTTAAAGATACGTTTACAGAATGGAACAATTCTTCCGCATCAAAGGATTCGGCTAGTCTGGCTTATTATGCCATCTTTTCCATTCCGGGATTATTAATCATTATCATCTGGGTACTTGGAAATTTCTTCGGCGAAGAAGCCATCCAGGGACAGATCAGCACCCAGATCAGCGGTATCATGGGACCTGATGTAGCAAAAAGTATTGAAGGAATGCTGGCCGGAGCTCTGATCGACAAAAAAAATATTTTCATGAAGGCTGTAGGTGTAGGAGCTCTTGTTTTTGGTTCCACCACCCTATTCTTCCAGCTTCAGCATTCTTTGAATGCCCTATGGGATGTAGAGTCTGCCCCGAAGAAAGCTTTGGTCAAATTTTTATTAGACAGAGCCAACTCTCTTGGGATGATCCTCATTCTTGGTTTTTTGCTGATGATCACCATGGTCCTATCTTCTCTTATCAGCCTTTTTAATAAAATCATTACCCAGTATTTTGGATTTGAGACCTATCTGCTTGTCGAAGTGGTGAATTTCTCAATCGGATTCGGGCTCGTCATGCTCTTATTTGCTTTAATGTTTAAAGTATTGCCTGATGTGCAGATCACCTGGAAATCTGTATGGAGGGGAGCTTTTCTGACTACAGCATTATTTACACTGGGAAAATTCTTATTGAGCCTTTATTTCAACCAGGTAAAGCCCACTTCAGCTTTTGGAGCTGCCGGAACAGTAATCCTTATCATGATGTGGATTAACTATTCCTGTATGCTCATATTTTTCGGCGCCAAATTCACTAAAGTTTATACCTATAAGAAAGGTTATAAGGTCATCCTGTCCAAGCACGCAAAATGGAGCGCAGCCAAGTTATATGCGGATAGTTTGAAACAAGAGACTGATAATAATAGTCAATAAATTCGGGATTCGAGTTTCGGATTATGAGGTTATAAAGCTGAAGATATTTTTACGAATCTTCCAGAATCATTAATATGTTAATACATTTTACCTAAATACAAAAAAACCTCCTGAAATGATCAGGAGGTTTTTATTTTACATTCTGTTTACTGTACCGATTCCCAGCAGCTCTAAAGACTTTTTGATCGTCTTCGCTGTCAGGTCTGATATATTCAAACGGAATTGTTTTACATTTTCATCATCCTGATTCAGGATCGGATTATTCTGATAGAACGAGTTATATGCTTTCACAAGGTCATATACATAGTTTGCCACTAAAGCCGGACTTAATGTTTCTGCAGACTTAGCCACTACAGTTTTAAAATTAGCCAGCTGCATGATCAGCTCTTTTTCAGATTGATTTAAAGACACCTCAGCAGTTTCCTGCTCTGTATATTCTGCTTTAGACAGTAATGATTGGATACGTGCATAAGTATATTGAATGAACGGTCCTGTATTTCCGTTGAAATCAATACTTTCTGCAGGATTGAATAGCATTTTTTTCTTAGGATCCACTTTCAGCATGAAATATTTCAATGCTCCCAGCCCTACTGTTTCATAAGAAGCTTCTTTATCTTCTTCAGAAAGGTTTTCCAGTTTCCCCAGTTCCTGAGCTTTAGATTTTGCCGTTTCATACATTTCCTGCATCAGGTCATCAGCATCCACAACCGTTCCTTCACGGGATTTCATTTTACCTTCCGGAAGCTCTACCATTCCGTAGGAAAGGTGATATAACTGATCTGCCCACTGATATCCTAATTTCTTAAGAATTTTGAATAAAACCTGGAAGTGATAATCCTGCTCGTTCCCTACCGTATAGATCAGCTTCTGGATATTATTCTGTTTAAATCGCTCAACAGCTGTTCCCAAGTCCTGAGTCATATAAACGGACGTACCGTCTGAACGCAGCAATAGTTTCTGGTCAAGTCCCTCATCCGTAAGGTCACACCAGACAGAGCCATCCTCTTTCCGATACAATACTCCTTTATCCAGCCCTTCCTGAATAAGGTCTTTCCCTAAAATATAAGTATTGCTTTCATACTGAACCTGATCAAAGTCTACGCCCAATCTTTTATAGGTTTCATTGAACCCCTTATATACCCAGGAATTCATTTCTTTCCAAAGATTTCTTACCGTTTCATCTCCATTTTCCCAATCAACAAGCATTTTCTGAGCTTCTTTCATCATCGGAGCCTCTTTTTTAGCCTGCTCTTCTTCTACTCCCTGGCCTACAAGCTCTGCAATTTCTTTCTTATAGTTCTTATCAAACTCAACGTAATAATTTCCTACAAATTTATCTCCTTTTGTATGGGTAGTCTCAGGAGTCTCTCCGTTTCCAAATTTTTCCCATGCCAGCATTGATTTACAGATATGAATTCCTCTGTCGTTGATGATCTGGGTTTTGATCACATCGTATCCTGCCTCTTTTAAAATCTGTGCAACAGAGAAACCTAATAAATTATTTCTGATATGCCCTAAGTGCAGAGGTTTATTGGTATTGGGTGAAGAATATTCTACCATTACTGTGGCATTCTTCTTTTCTATTGAAGAAAACCCCTTACTTACAGACCTGAAGTTATCAATAAAGAACTGGTTTTTAACTTTAACGTTCAGGAATCCTTTCACAACATTAAAGCTGTCCAGTAATTCAGTCTGTTCGGTTAAAGCTTCTCCCAATTCAACCCCGATACTCTCAGGATTTTTTTTCAATTGCTTTACCAGTGGAAAAGTGACAATGGTAAAGTCACCTTCAAATTCCGTTTTATTTTCCTGAATTTCCAGCTTGATGTCTTTTAACTGATATACGTTTAAAATGACTCCTGAAAGTTTTTCTTCTATAATATCTTTAATATTCATCTTAAAATTTTGAAGTACAAATATACGGAAATAAAAAAACCGCCCGAGGGCGGTTTATATAAGAATATTATTGTTTGGCAAAAACTAAAGTTGCCTGGTCATTTCCGGGTATGTCGTCTAAATCTTTAGAATTATCTAAAATTCTTAACTCAACATCAGTAAATGACTGAACTGTTTTTTTTAATGTTTTAATAGTTCCTGCCTCATTATAAGTCATCATAAGGCTGCTATTGTTATTATCATAAGACCATTTACCACCGAAAGAATCAACGTTATCACAGTTACCCGAAGTAGAAAGATCATATCTTTCATAAGTCCCGGAAAAATCAGGATTTATTGATATTTCTCCCTTCTTCTCACAATCATCTAACATAATACTTTTACCCCTAAATTCATATTTGTAAGGCTTCCATTTACCGTTGATATTTACACTTTCTACAGCGTTATCATTGTCATCATTACCTGAACATGAAATAGCTGCCATAAAAAGAAAGATTCCTATAAAAAATTTCATATTAAAATATTTACTTTGGCTAAATAAATTTGCTTAGCCAGTATATTAAAACTTATCCCAGAATAATTTTGTAGTTGCTTTATCTCCTCCAATTTTACTTGCTGCGGCATTAACATTGGTTCCATTTAATACATATTCCTGATCCGAGTAAGGCATTCTGTATGGTACAGAAGAAAGGTTAGATTTTGGAGGATTTACAAGAACTGGATTATCTAAACGTCTTGTAAAATTCCAGCAAGCAAATCCTTTATTGAACATAGCAATCCAAGCTTGAACCCCGATAGATTGTTTCCAATTAGCAGCATTATAAGGGTTTGTTGCCAAGTAGGTAGTAATATCAGCATCTGATACACCATTTTCTTTCATGGAAGCTGTAACTGCGGTAATATAAAGATTGGCTGCTGTATCACCAGCTGAATATCCTCTTGCAGCTGCTTCAGCTTTAAGAAAAGCTACTTCGGCATAACTTAATAAATTTGAAGCTGTTGTTGAAGATCTAAAATAATCATTTAAGTGAGAAAAATCACTATATGGATCATTCAATTCACCAAAAACGCCTCCTTTATAAACCCCATCAACTTTTGTAAACCATTTATCCATTCTTGGATCTGATAAGCCATTCATAGTATTGATAACTAATTCACTAGGAACAAAATCGTCTCTATTAGAAGCTACTAGATTATCAAAAACAGGATTTGAAAATGTGTTACCATCATATGCAAATTTATAAGCATCATCTTCAGATGAAATAACTCCTCCTGCAATTGCTGACTCAACAGTTGCTTTAGACAATGTGGGATCAACATCAGCTAAGTTTATTCCCAATCTTAATTTGACAGAATTGGCAAATTTCACCCATTTGCTCATATTACCCGAATAAACTAAGTCTCCAGAATCGTATCCTTTTGAAGCAGGCTTTACTGTTGCGATGACAGCGTCAATTCTTTTAATTAAATCAATATAAATAGTTTTGGCGTCATCATATTTTGGTGTTAAAATTTCATTTGGCTTAAAAGCTTCAGAATAAGGAACATCTCCAAAAGTATCCACCAGATTTTCCCAGATGAAAATCTCTTCAATTTCTAAAGTCGCTAATTTATTCGTACGAACATCATCAGTCTCCACTTCTTTTGCCAGATTTTCCTTTGCCTGTCTGATATTATTAAGGCTGTATACATACATCCTATTAAAATGATTTCTAGGCTGATTTCGGGTTACCAAATCATATTGAGTTTCCTGAGGATATTGACCTTCTGCCCATTGCTGTGTAAAAAAACGGTAATTATTGAAATTCACACTAGGATTGTCCATGTAATAAGAAGACTGGAATAATGCAGTCGCCAGCAAATTTTCTGACGGTAAAACCGACGGATGCTTAGGATCTTCATTCAGGGAAGTCATATCACTTTGACATGATATTAAACTTACGGATATAAATATGCCAGCTAAGGCAGCTTTTAATATATTTTTCATTGTTGATTTTTTAAAATTTGAACGTAACATTTACCCCAATATCTCTTGTAGTCGGCATAGACCCAATTGACCATCCATAAGAATTGATTCCACCACCTATCATAGCTTCTGGATCAGCATATGGAAGATTTTTGTGAATAATCCATAAATTTCTACCTACAATAGAGATTTTCGCATCATAGATTTTAGTTCCAGCCAATAAAGATTTAGGAAGCATATATCCAATGCTAGCTTCTCTTAACTTAATAAATGATCCATCATAAACAAATTCTTTTGCCGGTTGTGTCTCGTATCCATAATTGCTTCCAGTTGTAAATTGTGACAAAGCTATATTATTAGGAGAGCCGTCTGGCAAAACTCCAGGAAGTATAACATCCTTATCTCTATAATCACCAATAGCAGTTTCTTTATAAAGACCTGTATCCATACCATAATACATATCAGTTGAGAAAATATCCCCACCTTTACGCATATCAATTAAGAAGCTTAAAGAGAAGCCTTTATAACTAAAGCTATTTCTAATACCTCCAATCCAATCAGGAGTTGTATTACCTATAACTTGGTTGGCTTTAACTTGATAAATACCCGTTGTAGGGTCAATTACTCTTTGTCCATTCAAATAAACATAATCTCCTCCAACTAGTGTTCCCCATGCTTCACCAACTCTAGCATTTAGAGAAACCCCGCCTTGAAAGCTATTCAATAAAAGATTTGTAATTCCTGGGTATAAACTAACAACTTCATTTTTATTTTTGGACCAGTTGGCATCGATATTCCATGTAAAATCTTTTGATTTTATAGGTACCAATCCTAATTGTACCTCATATCCAGTATTATCTATTCTTCCAGCATTAATAACCTTACCCGTATATCCTGTTCCTGAAGATACAGGAAGCGTAATGATCTGATCAATAGTTTTTGTTTTATAATAGGCAAAATCAACTGTTATTCTATCTTTTAAGAAGTGCGCCTCTGTACCTACTTCAAATTCTTTAGATCGTTGAGGCTTTAGATTAGGATCAGCTTGATTCAAGATTGAATTGTATATCCCTACCCCAGATAAGATACCTGCAGATCTATAATTATTTGTCAGCATATAAGGATCTGCCGTACCTCCTACTTCAGCATAGTTTGCTCTTAACTTCCAAAAATTCATCCAACTTTTAGTATTCAGAATTTCTGACATAATCACAGATCCTGTTACTGAAGGATAATTATATACATTATTACCTGCTGGCAATGTTGAACTTTGATCAATTCTCCAAGTTCCATCTATATAGAATTTTTTGAAGAAATCAAATGAAGCTGTAATATATCCTGAATTGGTCTGTGTTGTAAATTCACTTTCATCTGATGCCAAAGGGGCCTTTTTCGAATTTGATAATGCATAAATTCCAGGAACCACTAATCCCCCTTCTGTTGAACCATATACAGAATTAAAATAATTTCTTCTGATGTTTCCTCCTAAAACTCCTGAAACGTTAATGTCATCAGTGATATTAAATTTATAATTTACCATCAAATCATAATTTGTTTCAGTTCTTAGCACATCACGTCTTGCATAACCTGAAGAAACATCATTTCCTGATTGCCCAAAAGGCTGAGCTATAGATCCGACTGCCAATCTGTTTTCAGCAAAAAGGTTTGATCTGTCATAAGACACTTTTCCAGTAGCAGAAATATTATCCAGTATATCATAAGTTACTTGGGCATAAGTGAAGTTTCTATGTCTCTTATCCGTTGTGTAGTTCTGATATGCTTGGAAATAAGGGTTGTTCCAGTATGCAGGCGCTCCATTAGCAGCAGATTTCCTGTTCCATGTAACATTCCCATAATTATTCGCTGCACTGGCGATACTAGGATCCACATTAGCAAAATATGCTCTTTCCAGATCATTCATATCTACGTTAGTTTGCCACCATTGTCTGAAGCCACTCATTGTATTATCACTATAACCAGTTATACTACGACCTTTTGTATCTTGCAAGGTCATCGTAGAATAGAACGATGAATGCAGTTTAGGAGTCAGGTCATAGTTCACTTTTAAGGAAAAACTATTTTTATTAATATGAGAATTAGGCATAAGACCATCCATCATCATATTATCGTAGGTAAAACTAATATTTTTTCCTTTCTCTCCTTTTTCCAACGTTACAGTGTTGTTATAAGTCGTCGGATTATTAAAAAAGGTAATGGGACCATTTTTAGCAGCTACCCAAGGTGTAGCCTTTCCATAATTAGGAGATGTCGGATCAAAAGAATCCCACTGATAAACTAATAAATTAGGATCAAATTTAGGTCCCCAAGATGCATCTGCCCCGAAGTTTGCGTTATTTAATCCGCCAGGTCCCTGTGTACCAAATCTTTGGGAATAACCTGCTCCATATCTTGTCTGATATTCTGGGAAAGTAGATTTATCGATAAAGCCTACATTTATTGAGGAGGATAATGTAACTCCCCAAGATCCATCATCTTTTCCTTTCCCATTTTTAGTAGTAATCACAATAACACCATTCAAACCTCTTTCTCCATATAAAGCCGATGCCGCTGCACCTTTTAGTACGTTAATGGATTCTATATCTTCCTGATTGATATCAGATAAGGCATTACCATAATCAACTGATTTCTCTTGTGTGTAAGTATTATTAACTGGAGATCCATCAATAACTATTAAAGGGTTTCCGCCTCCTAATGTTTTTATCCCCCTAATTAGTAAGTTTGCCGAACCACCAAAGTTGTTATTCGTTGTAACATTCAAACCAGCTACCTTACCTGATAATTGTGCTCCAATATTTCCCGTGTTTGTTGTCCCATCCGAAAGAGCACTTGCTTTAATCTCTTGTGAAGCATATCCCAAAGATTTTTTCTCTCTTTTAATCCCGAGTGCGGTTACTACCACGCCCTCGATTTCCTTTGTTTTAATAGTATCGTTCTTTTCCTGAGCATGAGCAACAGCTATAGAAGAAGATACTACTAAAACAAGAAGACCTGTTGTTAGTTTCTTCATATCAAATTTAATTTTTGTAACCCTACAAATTTGTAAAACTTTATTAATACCACAAAGCAAAATTTAAAAAAAATATCATTTATTCAATATTTAAGAAAATTTAGTGCGTAAAAAATAATAAAATACGTTAAAAAAGAAACTTTTAACAAAAATGAAATATTTATATGCTATATTTTTTTAAGAAATAATAACATTTATTAAATTGATATTATCTATATCTCTACTAGATCAACACCTATATAACATATTGATTCTCAATATAGTGAACTAATTTTATAAAAAAGCTATTAAAAAATTCCATAAATACAATGTTTGGCATATGATTTTTTTTTTGGTCAAAATCTTCAACGAATACTTATAAAAATAAAAAAACCGCCCGAAGGCGGTAAAAATATATTAAAAGTTTGTTACACTATTAATTTCTTAGCCAAAATGGAGTAAGTTGATTTTTTGTAAAGCAATCCGTAGTTGACATATTTGGAACATTACCAGAGTTAGCAGAATATTCACTAGCCGGGTATACCAATCTATAAGGTTTTCTTGGTTGCTCAGCAGTAAGAGCTAATGGAATATTTGGATAATTATATTTTAAATAATTAAGATACGTTTCCATAGGTCTAATTATAGCTAAACTTACTAACCTCTGATTCTGGATTGCTTCAATTTTATTAGTAGTAGCAGCCCATCCCATACCTGGTTTTGTACTAATGGCACTCATATAGCCAGCCAATTGAGAGTTTAGACCATAAAAAGCAAATGAAGACGAAATTGCTTGATTATATAGAGATTGACCATCTAAATTAACAAAAACCGAAGGATAAAGAACTTTTGCTTCTGCTAACAACAATAAAGCTTCAGAACCTAGCATGATATAACCATCCATTCCCCCGTTCTGTGCTGCAGAAGCCGGATAAAGTTTCCAGCCAATAAAAGAATATGTTGCTTCTGAAGAACCAGTCGGCTTCTCACCACCTTGAATAATTCCAGAAACCTTTCCTGCAACAGCTCTAAATTGTGCTATTCCCCTTCCATCAACAACACCACTGGTTACAGTTGATTCACCATTAACAAATTTGGCATAATAGTCAGCTGCTTTATTTATTCTCCATCCATTGGTATTCATAGCAGTACTTGTATAGTCAGTATAACCATATTCCCTATATAAAGGATTCAAATTTGCAGAGCTTGCATCACTATAACCAGGATTAATCTTTACATCTGTAGTAATAAAGTCATCCATTGGAGTATAGTTCTTCATTTCGTTCAACTTTTCTGTTCTGAATGCAACAATATTTGCATCTGTAACATTTGACATCCTTAACAACATTCTAAGCTTAACACTATTTGCAAACTTAACCCAACTATCCATATCACCGTGAAAAATTACATCCTCATCTGCTGTCGGTTCAGGACCATTTCCCTGATCTATTAAATCAAGCGCCTGATCTATTTCATTAATTAATCCCATATAGACTTGTTCACCTTTATCATATTTAGGGCTCAAGTTTGCAGAAAACTTAAATGCTTCACTATAAGGGATATCACCATAGAAATCAACTAGGTAATGCATATAATTGGCCTTAAGGATTTTTGCAATTGCCACATGCTGTGGAGCAGATTCCATAGCACCACTACCATCAATTAATGCTTGAAGTGCCCCAATTGCTCTATAGTTATCATTCCAAATATTTTGATATGTAGAGCTATTTATATTTAATGAGTACTCGACAGTCATTGGATTAGCAAAATAATAGTAATTACCCGCATATGTATTTGTCCAAATACTCGACAGTCTCGTTATTCCAGCAGCTTGAGCAGAATATGTTCTAACTTCAGCTGCATTCAATTTCAATGCTGGATTAACATCAGAATCTAAAGGCATATTCGGAGACATATTATCATCTAAATTAGCACATGATATCACTGAAAGAGCAATAGATCCTATTAAAAATATTTTTTTCATTTTACTTTTTTTTAAAAATTAACAGAAACGCTAAATCCATAAGTTTTTAGAGATGGATACTGATTATCCTGCACAATACCTTGAACATCCGTAGCAAGATTTATATTATTACTTTTAGTTGTAACGAAAGAGGTATCTGGGTCACTATAACCATTATTATTTTTAGCAAACTTAGTGAATAAGTTTCTACCATGAACTCCAATTGTCAAACCGGTCAAACCAGATGCTTTAATCATATCAACAGGGAATGAATAACTAAGCGCCAATTCTCTAACTCTGAATGAAGTAGCATCTAAAATAAAGTTCTCACCAATTAACCCGTATGTCTGTGCATAATAATTAGTTAAAGAATTATAATCATTTCCTCCTGTTTTAATAGAAGTATTTTCAACATAGTTTCCATTAGTATCCTGGTATACAGAATTTGGCATAACGAAACCTCCCTGAGTTCTATCAAATTCTGCTGATTCAACTAACTGCCCTGAAAAAGAAAATCCTTGTTTAGTTCCTGAGAAGAATTTACCTCCCTTTTTATATTCAAATACTGCACTAAGCTTGAATCCTTTATAATTGAAATTCGTATTAAAATTCAAAATATAATCAGGATCTATTTTACCAAAACTTTTAAGAGTCGTAGTATACAAAGGGTTGCCATTTGCAGCATTAATAATTACTCTTCCTTGCTCATCTCTTTGATAAGCAGAAGCTTTAAGTACAAAACCTTCATCCTTTACAGCGTATAGCCCCCATCCATTGGCAAAACCACCAAGAGATACTTCATCTGCATCATCAGTTACTTTGGTAACATTTGTATTCCAAGTAGAGAATGAAGCTCCAATATTCCAATTGAAATCTTTAGATTTTATTGGTTGAATATTAAGGTCAACATCTACTCCCTTATTAACCATTTTTCCAATATTTACTAATCGGCTTGTAAGCCCTGAAGAAGCTGCTGCAGTTCTTCTTGTAATTAAATCATTTGTATCATCTTGATAAACCGAACCGCTTATTGTAATTCTATCTTTAAAGAATCCAAGTCCTAAACCAACTTCTTTTCTGATAACTTTTTCAGGTTTGATACTACCATCGGTAGGAGTTTGATTGGGAACAAAACTAATAACCCCATTCATAGGATAACCAGCAGGAACTGAAGTCAGATCATTAATACTATATGCGCCAACAGCAGTAGCGTTCGCTGTCTTTGTAATGTTACCAAAGACTCTCATATAATTGAATGTATTACCACCAAATCCAAATGCTTTTGTTGGTATAAAAGACAACCCTACTGAAGGATAAAAGTAACTTCTATTGTCTTTAGCAAGAACCGAATTCCATTCATTCCTTGCTGTAGCATTTAAAAATAGATATCCTTTGTAATCAAAATCTAGGTTAGCAAAAATAGCATGCTTATTTGCCGTATATGTATTATTATCTAATTGAATAGGGGGAGTTGGTTGAGCTAAATTCCAAATAGCATAAATTCCAGGTGTTAAAATACCAGTACCTCCGGCAGAGTTTTGTGATGCTCTAAAATATTGGTAGTTATGCCCGATATTAGCTTTAAAACCTAAATCATCTGTAATATCATAATTTAGATTAACCATGAAATCACCATAATAATCAGTTCTATTATATTGAGATTGATATATAGAAGAAACAACAGGATTTATCCCAGCCTCATCTAATAACAGATTATGAAATCCATCATTATGCTCTTTTTGCTCACTGGTAGTATATTGTAAGTTTCCTCTATATAATAAATCAATATTATTATTTATCTTATAACCAATAGAACCCGTTGTATTTACAAAATTAGTTATATTATCTCGTCTGTCATGATCAATGGCCCAATAAGGATTTTGGTAATACATATTCCAACTATATGCAGTATATCTATGATCAGACCATTTCGATATAGGAATATCTGCAGATGCCTGAAGTAGATTATGATATAAATATGGATCTGTTTGTGAAGTTTTTTTTCTAAAATAATTTAAACTTCCGTCAAAGCTCCATTTATTAAATTTAGTTCCTGCCTTTAATAAAACAGATGTACGATTCAGTTTATCGTTTTGAACAACAAACTCTCTTTGTACATTGTTAAGTGACATTAATAAATATGAATTTTCACCACCTACATTTACAGAAACAGTATTATTGTAAATTGTTCCTGTTTTGAAAAAATCTTTAACGTTATTTTTACCATAAGGCGCAAACCTACTAAATATTGAAGCAGGACTATCATCCGTCAATTCATCATCATCTGGATTGACATCTATCTGGCCATCATTATTATAATCATATAAAGGGATACCATAAGGCAAAAGCTGTCCACTCCAATTAGGATCATTAAATGCAGGTCCCCAAGCACCATTTTCTACTGCAATTCTATCCCCAGCCCAACCTTGTCCGTACTTCTTCTGTCTTTCAGGTATAAAAGCAACGTTTTCAAAATCAATATTACTATTGAAAGAAACAGTCATTTTCCCATTCTTATTACCCCTTTTTGTTGTTACAACTACTACACCATTAACACCCTGAGGGCCATAAAGTGCAGATCCTTGGGCTCCTTTAATAACATTTATTGATTCAATAACATCTGGAGGTAACTGTTGAAGAGCTAATGCAGTTGTTATTACATTATCAATAACAACAAGAGCCTCATTTCCTCCCGTTATAGATCTTCTACCACGAATAATAATACTATTTGTACCATCTACACTCGTATTGGTCTGTTTAATTTGTACACCGCCTACTTTTCCTTGCAATGCTAATACTGGGTCAGGGTTTCCAGCCTGAGTTAGCTGCTCTGCTTTAATCACTTGCTGTGCTGAAGTCTGCGCCTCTTGAGATTTTCTGATACCAAAAGCTCCAGTAATTAAAACTTCTTCAATTTGTTTTTCTTTCATCACAGTATCCTTTTTTGAAGAAATTTGTGCTGAAACTAAAGAGAAAGAAGAAGTAAGTGCTATCACGAGAACACTTGTTGTTAGTTTCTTCATAGTTAATTCAATTAATTTTATAATTACAAATATGTGAAACTTTCTTAAATTCACCAAATAATTTGTTAAAATATTATAATAAATAATTTAAAATCCAATAAAACCACATGTAAACAAAAAGAAATCACATAAATACACGAATATATTAAAATGATGAAAACCACACTAAATTAACGGAAACACATAATTTACACTAATTCAAATTAAAAACATTTACAAGAAAACAAAAAAGATAAAAATATAACAAAAAAGTCTTTTTTTTAAATTTTATACTTTTACAATATAATATGAAGATAACCTATGGAGCTAATAAAAAACTGGTCAAATCTTTACATTGAAGCCGGATGTGATGAGGTAGGAAGAGGCTGTTTAAGCGGACCTGTGGTGGCAGCAGCTGTGATTTTAGATGATAATTTTAAACAAAGTCTCGTTAATGACTCAAAAAAATTAACATTTAAAACGCGGATGGACTTGGACAGCTATATCAAAGATAATGTAAAGACTTATGCCATTGCAGAATTACCCCCTTCATTCATTGATGAGCATAATATTCTCAACGCGAGCATCCATGCGATGCATCGTGCTTTAGACAAATTAACGATAACCCCGGAACTGATTCTGGTAGATGGAAATAAGTTCCATCCTTACAATTATATTCCGCACCAGTGTATCATCAAAGGAGACTCTAAAGTATTATCCATTGCAGCAGCTTCTATCCTGGCAAAAAATTACAGGGATAAACTTATGATTAATCTGCACGAAGAACATCCTGAATATGGCTGGGATACTAATTTCGGCTACGCTACCAGAAAGCACCAGGAAGCACTTATAAAGCATGGCCCAACCAAATACCACAGACAATCTTTCAGACTGAAATATGACTGAGAATCAGGGATTATAAATGACTGATCCTCATATTCCAAAATTCAACTCAATAAAAAAGAGAAGCAATTATTGCTTCTCTTTTTTACTATTATAATGAAATACATTATTTCTTTTTGTTTCTCATCTGTTCCTGAGTCTTCTGCTGCTCCTGAGCTTTTTCCATCATCTCTCTCATTCTTTTCTGGAACTTACCTTCAGCTTTTGGTTTCTCTTTATTAGACTGAATCTGGGCATGAATCTTCTTCTCATCCAGGATCCAGTATTTAATAACAAGAATGATCAGGATATTGATCGCATTGGATACGAAATAATACCATGAAAGACCCGATGCGGAAGTATTCAGGAAGAATAGGAATGTAATTGGGAAAATATACATCAATACTTTCATATTTGGCATTCCTTCCTGCTGAGGCTGCTGCATATTCCCTGAGGTCATTACTGTATAGATGAGAATAACAACCGTACAAGCCAATGCAAAAATACTTAAGTGGTCCCCAAGGAAAGGAATTTTAAAAGGTAATTTGATCAGATCATCGTATGCTGTCAAATCTTTCGCAAACCAGAAACCTTGTCCTCTCAGATCAATAAAGTTTGGGAAGAAACGGAACAATGCATAGAAGATCGGGATCTGAACCAATGCCGGCAAGCATCCTGCCATCTGATTCACGCCTG
Organism: Chryseobacterium sp. UF-290; assembly: GCF_058245615.1. Classification (NCBI taxonomy): domain Bacteria; kingdom Pseudomonadati; phylum Bacteroidota; class Flavobacteriia; order Flavobacteriales; family Weeksellaceae; genus Chryseobacterium; species Chryseobacterium sp. UF-290. The sequence goes on along the minus strand of NZ_JBSICB010000003.1, from coordinate 304,203 downwards.
CTTTTCTGTACACTTCCATTGTAGCCTGCTGCTTTTTCATAGGATCTGCATCCTTAAACTTAGCATTCACTTCATCAATTTCCGGACGGATCACCTTCATCATCGCGCTTAATTTATGCTGCTTATACATAATAGGCGATAAAATTAACTTCACAATGATAGTCATTACAAAGATCACCCACCCTGCAGACAATCCCCAGCTCGCAATGATACTATACAACCACATAAAGAAGTAACGGTTCATCGCTCCGATGAATGACCATCCTAATGGAAGAATCTCATCAAAGTTTTTATCATATGATTTAAGCAATGGCAAGTCCAATGGCATAAAATACCATGTGAAATCCTGGTTCAGCTCGCTGCCTGTCATCTGAACGAAACCTTCATAGTTGAATTTCTTCAGATATTCTCCTTCTTCAACATTTTCCTGGTTTCCTTTACTCTGAGTGAATCCATTTTTAGCTTCAATTACAGAAGAGAAAAACTGCTGCTTTACTCCAATCCAGTTAAGCGTTTCTTTTTCCTCCTCCATTGTTGTTCTTCCATCATAATCATAATCTTTATAATTATTGAAAGCGTAAGAGAATTCTGAATGAGACTGTTCCTGAGCTCTACCTTTTTCAAGGTTTCTCACGTCATAATCCCAGATAAAATCCGCTTTATTGTCTGAAGTAATTTGAGAAAGTCCCTGGGTTCTTACTTTAAAATCCAGTGTATATTTCGGAAGCAATGTATAGATAAACTGAATCACAGCACCATTATAGTCTGCTGTTAATGTTACCGCATTTCCATTCACTGTAGGTGAGAAAACTAAATCTTTAGTATTGATGATCTTTCCTGTTTTATCTTTAAACTGGAAACCGTATTTTGAATTATTTTTATTGATCAGATAAAGTGGCTGATCTGCCCTGTCTGTTTTCTGATTGTATGCTTTATATTTTAAAAGCTCTACTTTGGAAACCTGCCCTCCCAGACTGGAAAATTCCAGTTTCAGCTCATTGTTTCCAAGACTTGCTGTTTGGATCGCATTAGGAGTTACATTTGGATTGATATTGCTTACCTGAGTTTGTTTTACAGCACTTTTCACCTGTTCGGTTTTCTGCTGCTGGGCTTTTAACTCTTCTTCTTTCGCCTGTTTGTTCTGGAAATAGAACATAAAACCAAAGAGAACCAGGCATAAAACCGCAAAACTAATCATTTGCTTCTTATCGATTCCGTTGTTTTGTTGCATTTTATTTTTATTATAATTAAAATTTCCTATTCTTAACTTACTACAGATGTATAAGAAAACTGATAGATTTGTAGTAAATTTTAGCTGACAAAAATACTGTTTTTTTATCAAAACTCTATACTATAATACATTAGTATATAATAAACTCAGGCTGAGAAAAATCAACCTGAGTTTATATGCAGACGTTTATGATAAAAATTTACCTTATTTCTTTTCGCAAGCCTTAATAAAAGCTCTGAATAAAGGATGCGGTGTCGCTACCGTACTCTTGTATTCCGGGTGATACTGAACCCCTACATAGAACGGATGATCAGGAAGCTCAAGAGCTTCTACCAGCCCTGTTTCAGGGTTGGTTCCTGTAGCAAGGAACCCATTCTTTTCAAATTCCTGAAGATATTCGCTGTTAAATTCATAACGGTGACGGTGTCTTTCAGAAATATTTTTGCTTCCATAAATATCGGATAGCTCGGAACCGTTCTTCAAAGCACACTTCCATGCACCAAGACGCATCGTACCTCCTTTGTCCACTACATTTTTCTGTTCTTCCATCAGCGAGATCACAGGATCTGGTGTAGCCGTATCAAATTCCATTGAGTTCGCTTTTGTATGTCCTAAAACATTTCTCGCAAATTCAATCGTCATGATCTGCATACCCAAACAGATTCCCAACATCGGAATTTTATTTTCTCTGGCATATTTTGCCGTAAGAACTTTTCCTTCGATTCCTCTGTCTCCGAAGCCAGGTGCCACAAGGATACCATTCACTCCTTTCAATACCTCTTTGATATTATCTTCTGTAATATCTCCGCTGTAGACCCATCTTACCTTTACTTCCGTTTCAAGGTCAGCTCCGGCATGTTTGAATGCTTCAGCAATAGAAATATAAGAATCCTGAAGGGAAACATATTTTCCTACCAATGCAATTTCAACTGTTTTCTTAGGGTTCTGGAATTTCTTAAGGAAGCTCTTCCAGTCTTTAAGATCAGCATCTTTATCACTCTTCAGATCCAGTTCCTTCAGTATTACATCATCAAAGTTCTGCTTCTGAAGATACATCGGAACCTCATAGATCGTTTCCATATCTTTACATTCTATAACGTTTTCCAAAGGAACATTACAGAACTGAGCTAATTTTGCTCTCTGATCTTTAGGGATTTTGTGTTCTGTTCTGCACACCAGGACATCGGCCATAATTCCGCTTTCCATCAACTGGCGAACAGAGTGCTGAGATGGTTTTGTCTTTAATTCTCCACTTGAAGCCAGGTAAGGCAACAAAGTAAGGTGGATCACCATAGAATTCTTCTCTCCCAGCTCCCACTTCAACTGACGAACAGTTTCGATGTATGGCAAGGATTCGATATCCCCTACAGTTCCCCCGATCTCCGTGATAATGATATCGTAGTTCTGCTTTGAAAGGATTTTAATTCTACGTTTGATTTCGTTAGTAATATGAGGAATTACCTGAACCGTTTTTCCAAGGAAATCTCCTTTTCTTTCTTTTTCAATTACAGTCTGGTAGATTTTTCCTGTAGTAACGTTGTTGTTTTGGGATGTAGGAGCGTCAAGGTAACGCTCATAGTGACCTAAATCCAGATCCGTCTCCGCACCATCTTCAGTCACATAGCACTCTCCATGCTCATAAGGATTCAAAGTTCCCGGGTCGATATTGATATAAGGATCAAGTTTTTGGATCGTTACGTTAAAACCGCGTGATTTTAGCAATAGTCCCAGAGAAGCAGACACGATTCCTTTTCCCAAAGATGAAGTTACACCTCCTGTCACAAAGATGTATTTTGTATTCTTTTTACTCATTAGATTAGGTTTGTGCAAAGTTATGGGAAAAAGAGATACAAAGCAATTTTTTACATTTTGAAAATGGAAAAACCCCATCAAACAATTATAAAACCTGATGAAAAATTTTATCTATATTTGGTATAAACAAATGACGCCAAGTAATAACCATCATGATTTCGGTATATAAACTCAAACCCAAATTCCAGCAGCTGCTCACTCCTGTTTTATTGTTTTTACATAGGAATAATATCACAGCCAATCAGATTACGATTGGATCAATCATGTTATCTGCCGTCATTGGAATTTTATTCTGGAATGCAGACAGCTCGAAATGGTTCTTTTTAAGTCTTCCTATCGGGCTATTGATAAGAATGGCTTTGAATGCCCTGGACGGAATGATGGCCAGAAAGTTCAACCAGATCAGTAAGCTTGGAGAGATCCTGAATGAAGTGGGTGATGTTGTTTCGGATGTCATTATATTTCTTCCCTTGCTTAAATTTCAACCTGAAAGTCTGTATCTGGTTGTGATTTTCATTGTTTTAAGTGTCATCAATGAATTGGCAGGCCTGATGGGAAAAATAGCCGGAAAAGAACGCCGTTATGATGGCCCCATGGGGAAAAGTGACCGTGCGTTTATTCTGGGACTGTACGGATTGTTGGCTTTTTTTGGAGTAAACATGACTGGCATATCAAACTATATTTTCGGAATGATCATTATCCTGCTCCTTATCAGCACCTATACCCGCCTTAAGAAATCTTTGAATGAAGCCTGAAGAAAATAAATTTGCTGACGTTCCTTTAAGGGTAAAAACATGGATCTATATCATTATTGTTTTTGCTCTGGGTATTTCACATCCTCTTGCCATAACTTTTTTCGTTTCATGGATAAGTTTTCAGTGCTTTTTTGAATTTTCAAGGATGTTTAAAATTCATACATCTCCTATTATTCCGTCCATTTTCATAGGTGTTTTACAATTCTTTTTATTTTACTTTTTAAAGATTGAAAATTACTTCCTGTACAGTTTTCTTTTAGGGATAGTGGTTATCACCTATTTTTTACTGTCAGGATCTTCCGGAAAACAGCTATACGGAATTTGTATTGCCCTATTGGTCTGTCTTTGTGCTTTCCCCCATTTGCTATGGATAAGGAATAGCTCCGCTGGTCTCAGTTCCATTATTTTCATTGTAGTAATAACAGAATTGAATGACGTTTTTCAGTATCTCATGGGAAAGTTTTTCGGAAAACATAAGATCGTCCCTCATATAAGTCCTAATAAAACATTGGAGGGCTTCATTGGTGGCGTTTTCCTTACCGTTATTTTAAGTAATATTTCAGGTTACTTTTTACTTAAAACCAATATTTTAACGAACAGTATTTTAGGGCTCACTCTTGGGATCGCAGGATTTTTTGGAGATATTTTCATGTCTTATTTAAAAAGAAAAACGAATGTAAAAGATACCGGAAATCTTCTTCCCGGGCATGGAGGCCTGCTAGACAGAATGGACAGCCTGATCTTCAATGCACCTCTGTTTTTCTGGATATTTCCGCTTCTGATAAAAAATTAAGATCATGGATGAAAAATTTAAAAGGGCGGTTATTTTCTCAGGAGGAGGAACAAGACTGATGATTTACCTCGGTATTTTTGCCGCGTTAGATAAACTGAGCTTACACCCGGATCTGCTCATCGCTTCCTGTGGCGGGTCATTTGCAGCAACAGTAATCAATGCATTCCCTGATCATTGTTCCAGAAAAGAATATTTAAAGTCTGAAGAATATTATCAGTTTGTTTCCCAAACTGCATTGACAAAGCATAAAAAGCTCTCTGAAATAGGCCTTTTTTCGTTAAAAAAAATATTTGATAAAAGAAAAGCTCCTATTATTGAAGATGTTTTTAACCGGTATCTTGTAGAAATGCCACAAGATCTGTCAGAATGCTTTCCGTCCATAAAAAATGGAGTATTTTCAAAAGAGATCCCAACTGTCATTATAGGTTCGGAACTTTTATTTACTCCCGGGGAATCCGGGCAGAAAAGGAGCGAAAAAAAATTATTCCGGAAAACAATTTTCACAGATCCTGAAACAGCCCAAAGAATAAGTCATGAACACCTCGCTTCTCATTCTGATAGCTTTAAAGATAGTGCTGTAGAAAAGGAATCAAAGATTGTCACAGAATTTTCCATGCTTGAAAGCACCAGAGCTTCCGTTTCGGACATGTTCTATGTACAACCGGCCTACCTGCAGCATCAATATTTCATGGGAGGAGTAATAGATCTCGTTCCTCTTGAACTGTCCAGGCATCTTTCCCGGGAAGTCATCACTGAAAAAAAACAACCGTACACTCCGGTAGAGGAAGCTTTGATCCGTTCTGTTTTTGGTTTCAGTGCCAATGAAAGGCTGCTGGAAACTGAAAAGCTCCGGTCAGAATTTCAGATTGACACAACCAGTATAAAACAGGTTTTAAAAGGACATTATCCGGAAAAAAGAATCAACTGGAAAAAGCTTGAGCTTGATTTTTCTTTTCCAAAAACTTATCAGCAGTTTGTAGAAGACATGGAAATGCAGTGGCAGTATGGGTTTGATCAAACAGTAAGGAGCATAAGAGGCAAATTCTAAATTTTTGTAAATCTGCTATTTTCAAATAATATTTCAATTGAAAAGCCCATGACTATTGAATACCTCAATTTTTCCTGCACATATTTCTGACACTATAATAAATGTATGCAATACTTTTACTTTTAAAATTTATTTTTACATAAAATTGCAAAACCACCGAACTCTCATGAATATTTTTATTGCCGGCGGAACTTCAGGCATCGGCTATTCTTTAGCCAGACATTACCTTGCCAAGGGATATCGTGTAGGAGTCTGCGGAAGAGATGCCACAAAAGTCCCTGAAAACAGCTCCAAAGACCTGGAAGTTTTTCAGGCGGACGTCTGTGATATGAATGCTGTTTTGTCCACATTACAATCTTTTCTTGTGGATAAAAAAGATCTCGATATTTTCATCAACTGTGCAGGAAGCTATGCTGAAGATGTGACAGGAAGAATTTCATATGAGGAAGCGGAAGAAATGTTGCAGACCAATATTCTGGGTACCGTCAATGGCTTTGAAGCTGCCAGAAGAATAATGAAGGGCCAGCAGAAAGGGAGTATAGCCGTCATTGCTTCTGTTTCCGGAATACTGGAATATGAAAATTCCAGCCTTTACACCAAAACCAAACGTTCCGTGATACAGATTGCAGATGCTTACCGGCGGGCACTGAAACCCTTTGGTATTTCTGTAACCACTATTGCCCCGGGGTATATAGACACTGAAAAGCTGAGACATCTTAATCAGAATGATCTGAGCAAAAAACCTTTTCTGACCGATGTAGAAACAGCAGCACTCATTATTTCCCAATCAATCGAAGAACAAAAAAAATTAGTTATTTTTCCTGTAAAAATGAAGTGGATGATGAAATCGTTATCTGTTCTTCCCTCTTCATTATTAAACATAATCATGTTCAGAAAGGCCAAATGGATGAAAAAAGACTGAAAATACAGCAGAAAATATATGCACTGCTCCTTTGTTCGATTGCGTTTATGATGGTTTACAACTATGCGGCATGGCATATTTCAAAACTATCGGAAGTTCCTTCATTTGTCTTTGATTTTGAAAAGCATATTCCGTTTATCCCGTGGAGCATCATCCCCTATATGACGAGCGGAATCTTTTTTTGTCTTGTATTTTTTCTCTGTAAAAATAAAGAACAGCTTAAAAACCTGGTTCAGCGGATGCTTTTTGTTACCCTTGCAGCCGGACTTTGCTTTATTCTGTTTCCATTAAAGTTTTCTCTGCCTAAGCCGGAGATTGACAACACATTTTTAAGATATTCCTTCCAGTTTTTAAAAACATTTGATTCTCCTTTTAACCAGTCGCCATCTCTGCATATTGCGTATGCGTTTATTTTCTGGACAGTCTTCGGAAGATTAAAAAGAGGCAGGATATTTTTAATGGTCTGGCTTATTCTTTTGGGTATTTCTACGTTGACCACCTATCAGCATCATGTTATTGATATCGTAACAGGAAGCATTCTTGCCCACGCCAGCTTTATTATCTTTCCTTTCAGAAAAAATGATTTTCTGTATAGAAATTTCCATGTGGCCAACATCTACTTTTTATCGGGATGGATCCTGATCTTAGTTACATTACTGATGGATAGACATATACATCATGCCGCGCTGATTCTATTATGGCCGGCTATGATGATTATTCTGATCGGGTTTCATTATCAAAAAAACAATGTTCGCTTTTTAAAAAGCAAAAACGGAGCTATTTCATGGATAAAAAAGATATTTTATTTTCCCTATCTGCTGATCTATCGGATATTCTGGAAATTTTTCAGGAAAAACAGAATTCCTGTAAAGATTCTTCCCGGTATGTATATCTCCTCCAGACCCGATTCCGAAGATTTGAAAAATTTTGGAATTACCCATTCTATGAAGGTTTATGATTTGTCTGCAGAAATCGAAGAGCTCTCTATTTTAAAAGAACAATCAACCTATCACTCCGTTCCTTTTCTGGATATAGGATCTTTTGACATTGATGACACCAGAAAACTGGTTTCAGAAATCACAGAAAGTTATAAAATACTTCCCGAAGACGGAAAAATCCTGATCCACTGTACCATGGGATTTACAAGAGGTTCTGTTATCGGGATCCTGGTGATGAAAAATATTTTATCTTTATCCCTGGAAGAAACAATCAACACCATGAAAGCCATCAATAAGGATATGGTCATCCATTCTTATCTGCAGGATTTTCTGAAAAAAATTTAAATTATGAACAGCGGACATTTTAAGAGCTTTGACAATAGTGAGATTTTTTATCGTGAATGGAATTACCAACCTCATCAGAAAAGCATCATTATGATCCACCGGGGACATGAGCATTCTGAAAGGCTTAATGATATTGCCCGATCTTCCCGGTTTTCACAATATAACATCTTCGCATTTGATCTCCGGGGGCATGGTTATACAAAAACTCAAACGTCATCGGTTTTTATGGATTATGTAAGGGACCTTGATGCATTTTCCAGATTTCTTCATTCACAGTATCATGTACAGATTTCCGATATTTTCGTGATTGCCAACAGTATAGGCGGCGTAGTCGCTTCTGCCTGGGCTCATGATTTTGCTCCCCCGATTGCAGGAATGGCACTGCTTGCTCCAGCTTTTAAGATCAATCTCATCGTTCCTCTGGCCAATGAAATGATCACTTTAGGTACCAAATTAAAAAAAGGGCTGATCATCAAAAGCTATGTAAAATCCAAAATGCTGACCCATGATCCTGAACAGCAAAAAGCTTATGATACGGATCCCCTCATCTCAAGATCTATAGATGCAGAACTACTTATTGACCTGGCTAAAGCCGGGAAACGCCTTGTGGAGGATGCGGAGGCTGTGGATACTCCAACACTAATTTTAGCGGCGGAAAAAGATCATGTCGTTTTCAATAAGGAGCAGAAGATCTTCCATGATAAGCTTGATACGGATCTGAAAAGGTATGAAGTACTGCCAGATTTTTTCCATGGAATTCTATTTGATACCGGTAAGGAAAAAGTATATGATAAGATTGTGGATTTTGCAGAAAGATGTTTCAACAGGACGCTAAAAAAGCCGTCTATTTCTCCGGACCGTTTTTCTGTAAAAGAATATGAGGATCTCCAGAACAATGTAGGGAATAACCTGAACTTTAAGCTGCAGAAATTCTCCCTTGGAAAGATCGGAAAGCTAAGCAACGGTATGGCCATCGGATTAAAACACGGATTTGATTCCGGCGCTTCACTGGACTATGTTTACCAGAATCAGCCAGGCGGAAAATTCGGTTTCGGAAAAATGATGGATAAAAATTATCTGAATGCTATCGGCTGGAAAGGGATCCGTATCAGGAAACAGCATCTGCTTCAGCTTTTGGAACAGAATATTCAGATCCTGAGAGAGCAGGGAAGAAAGATTAAAATACTGGATATTGCAGGCGGAACCGGAAATTATTTATTTGATATCAAGGAAAAGTATCCTGATGCTGAAATTGTTATCAATGAATTTGTAGCTTCCAATATTGAGATTGGTGAAAGGGTTATTCAGGAAAAAAATTATCAGAATATCCGTTTTACCAACTTCGACTGCTTTGATCCGGAAACCTACAAAAAACTGGGTATAGAGCCTAATATCACGATCGTATCAGGAATCCTGGAATTGTTTGGAGATAATGAAATGGCCAGCAGAGCTATTCACGGCATTACCTCTATCTCAGAAAAGAATTCTTATATCGTGTATACCGGGCAGCCATGGCACCCGCAGCTTCAAATGATCGCTTATGTACTGAACAATCATCAGAACAAAGACTGGGTCATGAGAAGACGTTCACAGAAAGAACTTGACAGGCTTATGGCTTTCAATACCATTCAGAAAGAACATATGCTGATCGATGATTTTGGGATTTTCACAGTCTCTTCAGGGAAGCTGAATACTTCCAACTAAAGCTTTAACTTTTATACATGAAATAATTACTTCCTTTCTGTCTTTATTTTTGATAATTCCTCCGAACGTTACAGGTATACTGATCTCTTTCCCAACATTTTTAATGCCTAGCGACCTTGTGCAAACATCGCTACACTAAAAAGAGCGAACATAAAAGATAAAAAGACTTTTTTCATTGTAATTATATTTTATATTAATATTTTAATTTAACAAAGCTTATGAAAGATATTTCCAGCATTATCCTATGTAATTTTTAATATTAAATGAAGGTAGCTCTTGAAGGAAAATGCTTTTTTTATAACTTCGCAGTATGGCAAAACTGAAAACAGCATACTTCTGTCAAAACTGCGGAACACAATACCCTCAATGGCTCGGACAGTGCAAAAACTGCGGACAATGGAACACCCTCGTAGAAGAAGTGGTGGAAAAACCGTCCCATAAAACCCCTCCGTTTTCAAAATCCAAGCAACATGTCATTAATATTGTTGAAGTTGAGACCAGTGAGGAACCAAGAATAAAAACCCCTTCTGAGGAACTGAACCGTGTTCTGGGAGGTGGCATTGTTTTAGGATCTGTTACGCTGATCGGTGGCGAGCCTGGAATCGGAAAGTCTACGCTTCTCCTTCAGCTCGCTTTGAAAATGAAGAAAAAGATCTTCTATGTTTCCGGGGAAGAAAGTGCATCTCAAATTAAAATGAGAGCCGACAGGCTGACAGATATTCAAAATCCGAACTGTTTTCTCTTTACCGAAACTTCATTGGAAAAGATCCTTCACGAAGCCAAAAAACTGGAGCCGGATTTCATGATCATCGACTCGATCCAAACCCTGCAGTCTCAGCTGATCGAAAGCTCTCCGGGAACGGTTTCCCAGATCAGAGAATGTTCCAATGAAATTATTAAATACGCGAAAGAAAACAACACTCCTGTCTTTCTGGTAGGCCACATCACCAAAGACGGTCAGATTGCAGGTCCTAAAGTTCTGGAACATATGGTGGATGTGGTTTTAAACTTCGATGGAGACAGAAATCACCTTTTCAGATTACTGAGAGCCAATAAGAACCGTTTCGGGTCTACCTCCGAAATTGGAATTTACGAAATGGTTTCCCAAGGTCTGAAGGAAATCAAAAACCCTTCTGAGATCCTTATCACTAAAAAGTTTGAAGAACTTTCCGGAAACTCGGTTGCGGTAACCCTGGAAGGAAACCGTCCTATGCTTCTGGAAATTCAGGCATTAGTGAGTACGGCGGTTTATGGTACTCCTCAGAGAAGCTCCACCGGATTTGATTCCAAAAGACTGAATATGCTTTTGGCCGTTCTGGAAAAAAGAGCGGGTTTTCAATTGGGGGCGAAAGATGTTTTCCTTAATATCACCGGAGGGATCAAGACCGATGACCCGGCACTGGATCTGGCAGTCATAGCTTCTGTGCTTTCGTCCAATGAGGATATTGCTATTTCAGAACACTATTGCTTTGCCGGAGAGATCGGGCTGAGTGGAGAAATCCGTCCGGTCGCACAAATCGAACAGAGGATTACTGAAGCTGAGAAACTTGGGTACGAAAAAATATTTGTTTCCAATCTTAACAAAATTCCGAAAAGAAAATTTGGTATTAAAATAGAAGAGGTAAGCAAGATTGAAGATTTTCATGAAAGATTATTTTAAAGATTTCACCTATTTTTGAAATATTTTGTATAATTTTATTATACCAAACTTCAAACTTATTAATTATGAAAACAAAATTTAGCTTCTTGACTATTTTCTGTTCTTATCTATTATTTGCACAGATCAGTATCTTTCAAAATTCAGTAAACGAAAACAGCTTACAGCCAGCACAGAGAATCACAAAAGAGCTAGCCTCGAACTACCTGGCTACACAATATTACGTTCAGCCTGACTTTAAACTGAATTCTGATTTAAAAATCACATTGCCCAACAAAAGGGAAATTATCGCAAAATTTGAAAAAATTTTCACCTATGGAAACAAAACAGAATCCTATGTTTATTCTATAGAAAACGAACCATTATCTGAATTGGTTCTTTCTAAATACGATAACATTATTACCGGCATGTACGCTCCTGTTTCAGGAGAGAAAGTAATGTTTCACCAAACTCAAGGAGACGTGTTTGCTTTGTCTTTAGTTAGTGATCAAAAGATATTAGATCAGGATTCAAAAGATGATTATATTGTAGAATCTTCGTTTTCGGACGTTTCCAGAGCCAATTCTAATGTATGCCTTAGCACTACCCCAGTTTGCCCTAAAACAAGAATTGATGTAATGGTAGTATATACATCAGCAGCGAGAGCAGCATGGGGAGGGGTTTCTCAAAGTAATTCTTATGCAGCTACTGCTATTACTAATTTTAATACCGCACTTGTCAATTCCGGAGTTTCCAATGTTACCATTAATCTGGTTTATTCTGGTGAAATTGCCTATACAGAACCAGGTAACATTAATACTGACTTAACCAGACTAAAAAATAGCAGTGATGGGTATATGGATAGCGTACATACATTAAGAACCACTTACGGAGCGGATCTTGTCGCATTAGTAACTGCTACCCCTACCAATACATGCGGACTAGGATATGTTAATACCAATGCTACAAATTACAGTGCAGCAAACGGGTTTTGTGTAAGTCTTTACAACTGTGCTGTTTCTAATTATTCATTGGCTCATGAACTTGGCCACAATATGGGCTTACAACATGACTGGTATGTGAATACAAGCACCTCTCCTTGCAGCCATCATCATGGTTATGTAAACAGAACCGCCATCAGTTCAGGAACTTCAAGCACCTCATCTCAACGTTGGAGAACCATCATGGCCTATAATGATGAATGTTCTTCCAAAGGAATCAGTTGTACCAGAATTAACCGTTGGGCAAACCCTGGTGTAAATTATAATTCCGAACCAACAGGAATCGCTATCGGAAACACTAATCCTTCTAATGAAGCTTATGGTTTTGCCCGCTTTGCCTGCGTAGTTTCTAACTTCATGCCTACAGCTTCTGCTGATATCATGTTATCAACTTCAGAAGTACTTGCTGAAACTAATAAATTTAATGTATATCCTAATCCCGCGAAAGAGTCAATCACAATTTCAACTGCAGATAATGGGAAATATACATTTACAATATTCAATTCACTAGGGCACAATATAATGACTACTTCTCAAAAAACAATTGATACAGGAAAGCTTACATCCGGTGTGTACTACATCAATATTTATGACGATAATGGCACTTTAACAGGAAATAAAAAATTCATCATTAAGTAATTTCCACATCACATAGCAAATTAAATCCTCTGAACGCAAATCAATTCAGAGGATTTTTTATAAAATTTATATCTTGCAGTATGAATTATTTGGCGCATTCTTTTTTAACCTTCAATGATGGACAAATTGTAGGACAATTCCTGGAAGACTTTATAAAAAATAGAGATAGATTTTCTTTTCCTAAAGATATTCAAGATGGAATTACGCTGCACAGGGCCATAGATACATTCACAGACTCCCATCCCGCCATTCATGAAGCGAAAAAAGCGTTTGCTCCTCTGGTAAGACTTTATTCAGGGGCATTTGTAGATGTTGCCATGGATTATTTCGTAGCCAATGATCTTTCTTTACATTCTACGGCAGAATGGAAAGCTCATTCACTGCGGGTTTACAGGGTATTGAACGTTCATAAGCAATGGCTTCCGGAAAACTTTAAAAGAATGCTCGTTAAAATGGAGCAGGATGACTGGCTCTATAATTACCGTGAAGACTGGGGCATTAAGTTCAGCATTCAAAATGTGCTCAATAAAGCTAAATACCTGGAAAAAGACATTCCTGTTTTTGAAGCCTTCTTACATCATAAAGATTTTCTTCAGCAATGTTACCATGATTTTTTTCCTGATCTGATGGCCCATACCACGGGCATCAATAATTTGCTTCAGCTGGAAAACTAACCTGCTAAAACTGTTTATAAAGGTAGCGGTTGGGATATGACAGTTTCTCACTGCGTCGCTGTCCGTCGACAATAATATGAACGATATTGATCTGGTCATCAAACAGGTTATACAGAAAGCTTACGGCAGCTTCTACTTTTTTAGGATTGGCCACAGGCTCTGATTCAAGAAAAACATTTACGGATTCCTGATCTTCTTCGTAACCAATGTAGTTTATTTTTAAAAATTTGTTGTCTACCTTTAATTTCAGATATTCTGAGCAATATTTTGGTAAAGCTTCATTAAGCTTAGCTTTATATTTGTCATCATTAAAGTGAAAGGAGCTTCCATATTTTTTACCTAAGCCATTCTCCAGATCGTCTAAAAAGAATCTTCCGGTTACTTCAAATGTTCCCGACTTTGAATTGTAATTGATTTCCACTGAGCCCACATGATAAGGATGAGCCTCATCGTTACTTACAAAGCTTTGAAAGACAACCGTCAATAATAATAGAAATCCAAAAAAAATTTTACGCAACATTCATTCTATTTTAACCACAAATATAAAAAAAGCAACAGTTTTAATAACTGCTGCTTTTTATTATCCGTGATTAATAAAATTTATTCTTTAACTACTTTTTTAGTAATCTTCGTACCCTCATTCAATGTTATGGTAAACAGGTAGGTTCCCCTTACCAATTCTGAGACATCAATCCTATTTGAATTATTATCAACATTGACAGTCTTCACAAGCTTTCCTGAAGCATCATAAATCGTTACAGCACCTTTAGAATATCTGCCCAGCATCACATTGACAAAATCTTTAGCCGGATTCGGAGTGATATTTACATCTGAATTCAGTTTTACATTTGTGACTCCCAATGTTGAACTCGTTTTAACAAAGTAGCCTCCAAAACCTACAGCAGGGAAACTTACTTCCCAATATTTGTAGGTATCATTCCAGACAATATCGTTAATATCAGGAGTAATAATAGTTGCTGTACTTCCGAAAGAAGCTACTGTTCCCGTATTTCCGGCACTTGTTCCTTCATATTTTTCAATAATAAGGTTGGCTTTACCGGCTATATCCGCCGGTGAGGATGGCAGCTTTATACTACTGGTCTGATTGTAAGCATCAAAATCGTCCTGCTTAAAATATAAAGTAACTCTCCCTGTTGCTGTCGTTGCATTGGCCGCAGGATTTATTTCATATCTTCTTGCCACATAGTTTGGCTGTGCATTATCTACCCATACTTTTGATGTTATATTTCCGGTTACTGTACTTGCTGTCTCTTTTTCCACTCTCGAAATAAGCTGGCAGGCATTGGTAAAGTAATTATATCCGGCTGCTACCGTACTCACTTTAGTCTGATTGGAAGTGGCCAGGTTCTTTACTTCAGCAATATTTTCATAGATCGTGGCTCTCATTTTAAGATCGAACGTTCTTGAGGTCCAGGTTGTACCGTCTGTAGAAGTTTTAGATCTATTGTTAACTACTATATTTTCCGCTTTCATAGCTATTCTTCCTCCTAAGCCGTTTACCACAATATAAAAATCTTTTCCGGTTGTAGTCTGTATATTCAAATCGGACAGGTTGATATAATTCCAGGTAAATCGTTGCACATCATTTACCCATGATGAAACTGTTTTTGTTGCAATAATATCACCAGGATCCCCATTGGCATTTACCTTTCTGATCTGAACATCTACCGGAATATCCGCAGGAATACTGCTTCCTGTTAAAAATGAGAAGCCTCCCAGTTTTCCTGTTAACGTTGGTGAATACCGAACGGCAAGCGCTGCATTATCAAAAAAGAAATTTGATTCTGTATTGGCAACAATATAAGGTTCATCATAGGTTACGACTTCAAAATCAGATTTTACACAACCTAATTCATCGGTAACAGCTTTATAAATATCCAATTTTCCATAGCCCCATCTCATATTGGGAACCGTTCCGGTTGCTCCATCCTTTCTCGCATTAGATGTAAGACGGGACTTCACTTGTGCAGCCGTTAATGTCGGATTTGCCTGAAGCAATAACCCTACCGCACCAGCCACTCCCGGGGACGACATGCTTGTTCCCTGATTTTTCACATAATAATTCGTTCCCCCAATAACATCTGTTACATCCGAAGTAGAATTGCTTGATCTTGAAGAAATCACATTTTGGCCGGAACCCGCAATATCAGGTTTCTGAAAACCATCTACTCTTGGCCCCTGAGCACTGAAAGTGGATATTGATTCCTGGGGTATAAGTGTATAATAAGGTCCTGTAGAATACCAGCTTGCTCTTCCCATATAAGAAGCTACCGTAATGGCATTGGACGCGTTCCCAGGTGTTCCTACAACATATTCATTATCTCCATTTTGCAGAGTGGTAGCTACCCCTCTGCTATACAGCCAACCATGAGCGGTTATCGGCTGCGTTCCGTTATTGGTAATCTCTAATGTATAATTTCCCTGACAATTGGCTGTAGAACCTGAATTCCTGCTTATCACCAGCTGAACATAGCGTTTATTATTATCTGTACTCCAGTAATTATACATAGTGGCAGTAAATCCTCCTCCCAGAATACTGTGAGCCGTTGTTGTACTTATATTCTGTGTATACTGCTGCCCGTCAGGAGCAGTCAGCTTTGCAGTAACGGCAGTATTATCATTGGCATACATCAGAAAGGAAAATACTGTTGCTGCAGAAGTATTACTTGCTACAGTAAAAGCATAGGTCTGTGAAGCACTAGGTTCTATATCAACCTTTCTGTGGAGATTGGCTCCATAATCATTCCCGGCAGAAATAACGACCACTCTTCCCGGCCCGGATGTTGTAAAATTATTAACAGCGACTTCATGCGTGGCTGTACCGTCATGTGCACTTCCCTGTCCGCCAATACTCATATTGACAACGATCGGCTTATTAAGGGCTGTAGCTACATTTTGAAAATAAGTTAAGGCATTAATGGTATTGGTCGTAGGAAAGGATCCGTTTCCTCCTTTTACGAAAACAATATCCGCTTCAGATGAAAATCCCTTATGTCTTTTATCTGCAAATGCAGCACCATTCCCGGCTGCTGTACCTGCCACATGGGTTCCATGCCCATTAGTATCATTTTCACGGACAAAACCTGTAGGGGTACCATCAAGTTCGTCTTCAATCTGAGCTCTTGTATATTCTACTCCTGTTGCAAAACCCGCAGGAGGTGTTTCTCCGGCTTGCGCCGATAAGGTCTGATCCCAAATGGAAACGATCCTGCTCTTTGTCTGATCATCAGCTTTTCTAAAGTCCGGATGCTTCCAGTCTATTCCGGTATCATATATCCCCACTAAAACGCCTGTTCCATTATAAGCTGTATTATTGAAAGCACCATCCTGTAAAAGACTGGCCCCGGATTGAGCTCTGCTCACATCATTATGAAGCTCATCAAAGGCAGGGGCCATCACAGAGGTCACATAAGGCAGCTGCATAAGCCTGTCAATATCATCGAGGGTAACCAAAGCTGTGGAAAAAGTTGGCAACTGGCTCTGAACCAGAAATCCGTCAGCCTTCAGCTTCTCCGGATCTTTAGTATAAATAATACAAGAATACATGGTCTGTGCTCCTTTAGAGGTCACTACCAAATGCTGATCCAGTTTCATATCTGCCCGTTCCAGCTCTTTTATGGCATTTCCTTTAGCAATATTCTCCCTATTCTTCAATAGCATGTCAAAGCGGGAGTCCAATTTCTGCACCTGCCCATAAAAAGCGTAGGAATACAATCCCAAAAAGGCAGCTGCAGCATTTCTGAGAAGCTTCGCTCCTCCGTGTGAAATGTTTACTTTTGTAAAAAATAATTTTTTAATATTCATTTTCATTTTTTTAACAATACAATTATACAATTTTTATCCAATAGAACAATCACGTAAAATATCGACAATCATTACAAATAAAAAAACAAACAAAACATAATAATTCATTTATTTTAACAAAATATTCAAAACCTAATAATCTATTATCAAATGCAGGATTTTCTATTTTATTTAAACCTTGGATGGGAACATATTATCTCACTGGATGCTTTGGATCATCAATTGTTTGTCCTTGCTCTGATCGCCGTTTATTCTTACAGTGACTGGAAAAAAATACTGATCCTCGTGACCGCATTTACTATCGGACATTCGATCACATTAGCTTTAAGCATTCTGGACATCTTCAGAGTACCTTCTGATTGGGTTGAGTTTTTAATTCCACTGACCATCGTCCTGACCTCCCTGGATAATATCATCATGAAGAATCAAAAGCAGACGCTGATGCGGGCCAATTATTATCTGGCCCTGATCTTCGGGCTCATTCACGGAATGGGATTCGCCAATACAGCCAGGGTTATGATCGCCAAGAGCCAAAGCATAGCAATACCTCTTCTGGGATTCAATATCGGGTTGGAGCTTGGCCAAATCGTAATTGTTTTTGCGATTTTGATGATCCTGTTTATTCTGCTTACTCTTTTTAAGGTCAATAAAAAGGATTGGATCCTGTTCGTTTCTTCCGGAGTATTTGCCTTATCTTTAAAAATGACTTTGGAAAGAATTCCTTTTTAAGCCTGAGATATTTTCATTTTTTCAATTGCTTATTACTATCTTTGATAATTATTAAATCATTTCGGTCATGAAACTAAAAGTTGTTATACTTTCACTTTCTGTATTTGCATATACAGGTTTCACCGCTCAAAATATTCAGAATAACCCAGGCAGCAATCATGGAAACAAATTTGAGCAGCTGGGCTCTATTCTTCCGACACCCAATATTTACAGAACGGCTTCCGGTGCTCCGGGACACGGATACTGGCAGAACAGGGCAGATTACAACATTTCCGCTTACCTTGATGAGGATAAAAGAAATCTCAAAGGTTCAGAAACGGTTACTTATTACAACAATTCTCCGGACGATCTGGATTATATCTGGCTTCAGCTTGATGAAAATGAACATTCAAGCATAAGAAATGCAGGCTATGATACTTCATCCGTACTCAAACCTTCAACCACTGATCAGCAGCTGAAGGTAACGGAGCTTCCGGTAAAAGACAATGGCTATGGTGTAAATCTTGAAAAAGTAACGGATGCTTCGGGGAATCCTCTGAAATATACGGTCAACAAGACCATGATGCGTATTGACCTTCCGAAAGTTTTGAAAAAAGGGGAAAAATTCATCTTCAAAATAGACTGGAACTACAATATCTCGAACAGAATGAAAATGGGCGGCCGTGGTGGTTATGAAAACTTCCCTGAAGATGGCAATGATCTCTACACTATGACACAATGGTATCCAAGAATGTGTGTCTACAGTGATTTTCAGGGCTGGCAGAATCACCAGTTTACCGGACGGGGTGAATTTGCTCTGGTTTTCGGAGATTTTAAAGTTTCAATGAATGTACCTGCCGATCATATTGTAGGTGGAACCGGTGAATGTAAAAACTATGATCAGGTGCTGACATCTGACCAGCTTTCAAGATACAGAAAGGCTGAAAACGCATCTGAACCAATAGAAATAGTCACCCTGGACGAGGCTAAAAAAGCAGAGAAAAATCATTCAAAACAAAGGAAGACATGGGTATTTGAAGCCAAAGATGTCAGAGATTTCGCATGGACCTCTTCCCGAAAATTTGTTTGGGACGGAATGCGTGTAACCATTCCTGAAAACAATAATAAGGTAATGGCCATGAGCTTCTATCCAAAAGAGTCTTATGGGCTTTACAGAAAGTTTTCCACAAAAGCAGTGGCCCACACGATCAAAACCTATTCGGAATTTACCATTCCTTATCCGTATCCTGTTGCCCAGTCTGTGGAAGCATCCAGTGGAATGGAGTATCCAATGATCTGCTTCAATTTCGGAAGGACTGAAAAAGACGGTACTTATTCTGAAGGAACCAAAAACGGAATGATAGGAGTGATCATTCATGAGGTAGGCCACAACTTCTTCCCAATGATCATCAATTCAGATGAAAGACAATGGGCATGGATGGATGAGGGTCTGAATACCTTCACCGAATACCTTACAGAAGAGAGATGGGACAATAAATTTCCCTCCAAAAGAGGACCTGCATGGACGATCGTCGATTATATGAAGCTTCCGAAAGATCAGCTGGAACCTATTATGAGCAATTCTGAAAATATCGTTCAATACGGTCCGAATGCCTATTCAAAACCTGCTACAGGTCTGAATATTCTTCGTGAAACCATTATGGGAAGAGAGCTTTTTGATAAGGCATTTAAAACCTATGCCAAAAGATGGGCCTTCAAACATCCTGAGCCTGCGGACTTTTTCCGTACGATGGAAGATGCAAGCGGTGAAGATCTTGACTGGTTCTGGAGAGGCTGGTTCTACGGAACGGATCCTGTAGATATTGCCATTGATAAAGTAACGGTAGCCGTTCCCGACCTGAATACCAATCCAAAAGCAGCCGATGAAATAAAATATCAGGTTGAAAAGCCGTTGGTAAATAGCTTTGAAGATATTTCGAAGATAAGAAACAGAGAAGATAAGAATATTAAGTTCTATGTTGATCAGGACAAAGAGGCTCAGGATTTCTATTACAGATATGACAGGGGCCAGGAAAAGATTGACAACAAAGAATATACGATTAAAACAGAAGCAGGCCTTCCTTTAGATGCCAGAGATAAAGATAAGTTTAAAAATATTACGGCATACCAGATAGACTTTGTGAATAAAGGCGGGCTGGTAATGCCTATCATCCTTGAGTTCACCTTTGAAGATGGTACAAAATTGTATGATAAGTCTTCTGCACAGATCTGGAGACTGAATGAACAAAAAGTTTCAAAAACTTATTATTTTGATAAGAAACTGAAATCGATCCAGCTTGATCCCATGAGAGAAACTGCAGACATTGATACCACCAATAATTTCTGGAGCAGTGCAGGATCTCCTGCTGAAACGTCAAAATTCCAGCTCTTCAAACAAAAACAGGAAGCAGGATCTGTAAGAGGAGGCTCAACGGGAAAAGTAAACCCGATGAAGGCCGCCGGAAAAATATAATATTCAATAAAAAACAGCTTTTCAGAAAGCTGTTTTTTTATTTATCCAAAGTATTCTTTCAGATGTTTTTTATAGGTCCTTCCCAGTGGAAGCTGCTCTCCACCTTTCAGATAAATCGTATTCGAATCGTACGAGCTGATATGGGAAGACAGGACAATATAGGATTTGTGAATTCTGATAAATCCTAAATTCTGAAAATTTTCTTCAAAATTGGACATCCGTTCCAGGATCATGTATTTTTTCAGATGGGTAATCAAAATAATATATTCCCCAAACCCCTGGATCCATTTTATATCCTGTAACAGTACTTTATTCATGATATAGTTGGACTTAAACATAATAAAGTCTTCATGTTTTTTTTCTTCTGTGGATTTCTTAAACTGTAAAAAGTCTCTTGCTTTATCGACTGCCTTTTTAAATGTTTCAAAATCCACCGGCTTCACCAGATAATGTACCACATCCAACTCAAAAGCTTTGACCGCATATTGGGTTTCCAAAGTAAGAAATATACACAATGGTCTGTATGGCAGCTTCAGCAGAAGGTCAATTCCATTAATATAGGGCATATTAATATCCAGAATAACAAGGTCTACCCTATTCTTCTGCAAATACTGAAGAGCTTCCTCAGGATTCTGAAATATCTCCAGCAAATCAGCTTCGCCTATCTGATCACAATAGTGCCGGATAAGTTCTAATGCGGGATATTCATCATCCACTGCTACGATAGTCAGGTTAGCCATTATAATGTAATTTTTAAAATAGTCTCGTATGTATTATTTTCAATTGCTTCAGAGATAAAAGTAAATTTTCCCGGATAATATTTTTCCAAAATACTGATGACAGCCTCATTCCCCAATCCGTTATCATTAAAGTTGTTTACCAGATTACGGTTCTTTGCCACAGAATTTTTTATTTCAAATAACAGGGTCTGATCTTGTATTTTGTAATATACCCTGATAAAACTGTTGTTCTCAATTCCTACCGCTGAGTGCTTCAGTGCGTTTTCAAATAATGTAAGGCAGACCGATGGAGGAACTTCAATAAGCTCCAGCGTTTCTTCATCGTCTGTTTCAAAATTGATATCCAGTAAATTATTATATTTTAACTGATAAAGTCCTATCAGGGATTTAATGGATGAGAACTCCTGCATGAGCGTAATCTTCTCCTTATTGGTATCATAAATAACATATTGCAGCAGCCGGCTCAACTGCAAAATAGATTCAGAGGTATTTTCTGATGGATTGAAGCTCTTGGAATAGATATTATTAAGGGTATTCAGCAGGAAATGAGGATTTAACTTAGATTTTAAAAGATCAAGATACAGTTGATCCTTTTCCTCACCCAATTCTTTAAAATCCTGCTCGATCAGAAATTTATCTTTCGTGATTCCCAGAAATGAAGCCACCAGTATGACAATGCCCTGGGCAGTATATACATTATACAGGAATTTTGCATGGGAAAGGGTCTCATTAAATTCCATATGAAAGACCGCAGGTTCCAGCAAAATCCTAAAAAGGCTGGAAACCAAAAAGCAGATGAATGCATACAAAATAAATTCGGGATACTTATTGGAAAGATAGAATCTAGGAACAAGATAAAAACAGACTAAATAATAAATTCCGACATTAAAAATAATGACAAATAAAACAGACCAAATCAGTTCGGGAACATCTAAAAAGTAATTTTCGGTGAAAAAAGTGATAATAAAAAAAACTAAAAAGAATAAAACATGCTGAAACTTCAGCAAGAATCCCCAATGATATTCCATGAGCCTCTTTAAAATCTTACCATTAAGTAAAATCCTAAAAATCAATAATATAAATACAATATTTATAATAAAAAACATCTGAAATATCCAATTTTCAATCTTCCAAATATAAGACCTTTTTCTCCCCGGATTGCAGTTCACTGATAAAAACTGCCATTGATTGAAAAATAAATTCACGGCTGCTTCTTATAAATATATTTGAGAAAGCAGGATATTAACTCAGTTTTACATGAAAATTAAATTATCATTAATCAGCTTTCTCCTACTGGGTCTCAGTCAGTTTGCCCACGCTCAGAGCCGTGACAATTATAATATGTGGTTCCAGTATCTTTTGTCTGCAAGGCTTACGGACAAGAGTACTTTGACGGCCCTTTCCCAATACCGGTCTTTTGACCTGGCCTATGATACCAGGCTTTTTCTGGTCTCTGCCTATGTTGATTATGAAGTGACCAATGAGGTAAGACCAGCCTTAGGAGCAATGTTTCTTGTTCTGGATTCTTACAGATCTGATAACTCGAAAAAAGAGAGGTATGAAAAAAGACCTTTCCAGCAGGTAAGCCTGGGAGGTAATATAGGAAGAACCTCTGTATCGCACCGGTTCCGTGTAGAGGAACGGTTTATAAGTAACCCCAATGAGTTCATTGTAAGGCTGCGCTACCTTATTTCTTTAAGAATCCCGTTCAATAAAGCCGGCGAAAAAGAAGTATTCTACGGTATTCTGAAAAATGAGATCAGAATGAATGCCGTCAAAGAAGAGCCTTTCGACAGTAATCGCTTAACAGCCGGAATAGGAATAAAAACAGGAAAAAACTCTGCCATAGAAGTTGCTTTTATCAACCAGCTGGAAACCGGCTCTACCAGCAACTATGCCTACATCGGCTACCGAAACGGTTTTGACTGGAGAAAAAACAAAAATAAATAACCTAAAAGACATTCACTTATGCTTACATTCCTTGGATTTCTGATGATTGCCATTTTTATGGTTCTTATCATGAGTAAAAAAATGACTCCCCTTACCGCTCTGGTAATTGTTCCTGTAGCCGTTGCAGTGTTAGCGGGATTTGGGCCTCAATTGGGAGATATGATGAAAAACGGAGTGAAAGAAATCGCAATGACCGGCGTGATGCTGATCTTTGCCATTCTTTATTTCAGTTTAATGATAGATACAGGGTTATTTGAACCTTTAGTAAATATGATCTTAAAAGCAGTAGGTGACCATCCTGCTAAAACTACCGTAGGAACCGCTATTCTGACGACTTTGGTTTCATTGGATGGTGACGGCTCTTCTACCTATTTAATTGTAGTGGCTGCTATGCTACCGCTTTATAAAAAACAGGGTATGAATCCGTTGATCCTCACCTGCATCATTATGCTTGCCGGTCAGATCATGAATATTCTTCCGTGGGGCGGCCCTACAGCAAGAGTCATGAGCTCCCTGAAACTTGGGCATACGGAAATTTTTGTTCCCATGATCCCTATCATGGCAATAGGGATTGTCTGGGTCATATTCGTAGCGTATATCTTAGGAATGAAAGAGAAGAAAAGAATTGCCAGATATGGAAAATATACAGGTTACAACAATAATGACATTATCGGTGAGGTGGATCTGAAACTCCGCCGTCCGAAACTGATCCTGATCAATCTTGCGCTTACTGTAATCCTGCTGGTGGTGATGATCCTGGACATTGTTCCTTTGGGAATTGCTTTTATGATCGCCTTCTGTATTGCTTCCATTATCAATTATCCTAAGCTGAAGGACCAGCAGAAAATCATAGCCAAACATTCCGGCAATGCTTTAGCCGTTGCCGGAATGATCTTCGGAGCGGGAATTTTCACAGGAATCCTGAACGGAACAGGGATTATGCAATCAATGGGAAACAGCATTATAGAAATAGTTCCTCAAAATTGGGGCAGCTATCTGAATATCGTAACGGCATTATTCAGTATTCCACTTACTTTTTTTCTTTCTAATGACGCCTATTATTTTGGAATATTACCCATTATTGTGGCTACCGGACATCAGCTGGGCATATCGCCGGAAATACTGGGAAGAGCAAGTCTTGTAGGCCAGGGTTCTCATCTTCTGAGTCCCCTGGTTCCTTCCACTTATCTGTTGGTATCGCTTGCAGGAGTAGAGTTTTCAGACCACCTTAAATATACGCTGAAGTGGGCATTAGGCTCATCCCTCATTATGATGATTGCCGCTTTACTTCTTGGCACCATATGATCTGAATTCAGTTAATAATGATTATATTTCAGATCTATAAATAAGATATTGCCGAAAGATATTGTAAAAACATACGATTTTTCAGATGAATTTCCTTGAACCCCAAAAAACATTTACCAGCAGATACCTGAAAAACCTTACGCTATATGTATTCACTGCAATCATAGCCGGGGTACTCACAGGTCATTATGCTCCTGAGGAAAGTATCAGACTGGGAGTGGTAAGCCGGTATTTTTTTATGATTCTTGAAACGTTGATTCTTCCTGTTATATTTATGGCAGTCATGTATGGAATCAGCCAGTTGTCTGAAATCAAAAATGCACGCAATATCGTATGGCAGACCATTTTATATTTTTTGATCATGACTTCGGCAGCCATTATAACAGGTCTTGTTTTTGGTTTAGCAATGCAGCCCGGCTCCGATACGGGAATTGATGTAACCAGGATCAATACTTCCCTCCCTAAAACATTTGACATCAAAGACAATGGCTTCCCTACCCTTTTATATCTTAACAGACATGGTATTTTTCTTTTTCTCTCTATTTTGATCGGAATTGCGATGAACCTTTCTCCAAAAAAAGAAAAGTTCCTGCATATACTGGATGGTGGTGTAGGTATTTTTTATACAGTCATTAAGTATCTTTACATCATCCTTCCCATTATTATTTTCTGTAATATCGCTTACGGTGTTGCCATATATGGTGTTAATACCCTTTTGCCACTGAGTAAAGTAGTTGCCACGGTATATATTGCAGACATTGTATTTATTTTCGGAGTCCTGGGGCTTGTCTCTTATCTGTTCAGATTCAATCTCTGGAAATTTTTACTGGATATCAAGGAAGAAATCATTCTGGTTGTCAGCACATCATCTTCTAAAACAGCATTCCCTCTTATTTTTGAGAAAATGGAATCTGAAGGATACAGCAGGAAAATTTTAAGATTTATTATTCCTTTGGGATATAATTTTAATCTTGCAGGAGCCTGTATCTACCTTGCCGTTACCTGCTGTTTTCTTGTTCAGTTCTACCATATTTCATTGAGTTTCTATGATTATATAGGGCTGTTTGTTATTATTTCCATTACTTCAAAAACAGCCTCAGGAGTACCGGGTTCAGGATTTCTGGCTTTAATTTTCACATTAAACCGATTCGGAAAAATTCCGTTAACAGATATCGCACTTCTTTACAGTGTAGACCGCTTTATGAATGAAGCCAGATCAGTAACCAATTTTATAGGGATTGCTGTTTCAGGGGCTATTATTTCAAAGATCAATCAGCAGCAGAAAAACAAAGCTCTTTCTTCTTAGCCCTGGCTTCATATTCATTTGCCTCAATCTGTCAAAGATTGTAACTTTTTGGAATTCAGCACTACTCATTATCATAAAAGACCATGAGAACAATTCTTTTCCTTTTACTAATTGGCAATACTCATCTTTTTTCACAACAATTGCTTACTCCGGAAAACGCAGGCATTAATTCCAGGCTGATAAAAGATGAAATCTCTGAAGCGGTATGGTATGCTGAAAATGCCGGAGCTACCATAGAGTTCGGAAGTATAATTACAGAGCTTAAAAAATTAAACAAAACAGACCTGCTTATCAGGACAACAGTTAAAATGAAACAGACTCCTGATGCCAGCTGGGTAGATTCCACCATAGTGAAAACAGCTAATTTTCTTCCTTCCTACCATTCATCTTATAATTCTATGAGAGATATAGTCCTGAAGTCCGGTAAAAATAACGTGACAGGATATTATCTGGATAAAAAGACGCAGAAAAAAGACAATATTGACATCAAAGCGACCCGCTATTTCGACAGCAGCAGCTATCCTATGCTGATCAGGCTCCTACCTTTAAAAGAAAACTATACTTCTGAGATTTCTATTTTTGATTATAACCCAAGATCTGATAAAAACGGCGTGATGAAGGCTTATATTATAAACGTTCAAAAAACCGATTATAAAGGAAAACAAGTCTGGGCGGTAAAGACCAATGATGATATCTCCAACAAAACGACGACCACAACCTATTATATTGATCCCGAAACAAGAAAGATCCTGAAACAGGATATGGACATGGGCGGAAGAAAAATGTTCATTGAAACAATTAAATAAAGCAAACATTCATTATCCATTGATAACCAAATATTTAATTAGAAAAAAACGTTCAATAATTATATCACAATTTAAGGAAAAACACTTATCTTTGAATTTAACACTTAAACACCAAATGTCAAAAAGCCTGATTGACTTTAAACGCTCAGGAATCGTACAAACTCAATATTATTAACTATGAAAAATGCTAAATCATTAAGCAGAGATGCCCAAAAATCTATTATTGGAGGCGGACTTGCACCCAGACTTGTTTGTTGTGAATGGAACGAGCAGGGAAAATGTATCTTATGGATCGGACCAGGACAATATTGCCCTTAGTAAGAACCCATTCATAGAGTTAGAATAAAAGCCGGAAAGTTTCCGGCTTTCTCTTTTCCGTTTTTCTGCCAAATTTTCACATTCGGAAATAAAATTCTGCCATTTCATCCATCAGTGCCTCATGGCATACATTTAGAGAATTACAACACAGAAATAATTAAAAAATAAATATATTATGTCAGTAAACTTTAAACCATTGGCAGACAGAGTTCTGGTAGAGCCAATCGCAGCAGAAACTAAAACAGCTTCAGGTATTATTATCCCGGATACTGCAAAGGAAAAGCCGCAAGAAGGTACTGTAGTGGCAGTAGGACCCGGTAAAAAAGATGAGCCTACAACTGTTCAGGTAGGTGACAAAGTTCTTTACGGAAAATATTCGGGTTCTGAATTGAAGCTGGAAGGAAAAGATTATTTAATCGTAAGAGAGGCTGATTTATTGGGAATCATCGGTTAATTTGTAAAAAGTAAAATGTATTCATGTAAAATGATTTCATGAATATACATTCATTAATACATTGTACAAAGTACATTAATACAATAAAAAATTATGGCAAAAGAAATAAAATTCGATATTGAATCAAGAGACGCTCTAAAGAGAGGTGTAGACGCATTGGCTAATGCAGTAAAAGTAACTTTAGGTCCTAAAGGAAGAAACGTGGTAATCGAAAAATCTTTCGGTGCTCCTCACGTAACTAAGGATGGTGTTTCTGTAGCAAAAGAAATCGAACTTGAAGATAAAGTAGAAAACATGGGAGCGCAAATGGTAAAAGAAGTGGCTTCCAAAACCAATGATATTGCAGGAGACGGTACAACTACCGCTACTGTATTGGCACAGGCTATCGTAAGAGAAGGTCTTAAGAACGTAGCTGCAGGTGCTAACCCAATGGATCTTAAAAGAGGGATCGACAAAGCGGTAACCGCTGTTGTTGAAAACCTTAAATCTCAGTCTCAGGAGGTTGGAGATTCTTCAGAAAAAATCAAGCAGGTTGCTTCTATCTCTGCTAACAACGATGATACAATCGGTTCTCTGATCGCTGAAGCGTTCGGAAAAGTAGGTAAAGAAGGAGTAATCACTGTAGAAGAAGCTAAAGGTACTGATACAACGGTAGATGTTGTAGAAGGTATGCAGTTCGACAGAGGATACCAGTCACCTTACTTCGTGACTAACCCTGAGAAAATGTTAGCTGAACTTGAAAATCCATATATCCTTTTAGTAGAGAAGAAAATCTCTTCCATGAAAGAATTGTTACCGGTTCTTGAGCCTATCGCACAAGGTGGTAAGTCTTTATTGATCATCTCTGAAGAAGTTGAAGGAGAAGCTTTAGCTACTTTAGTTGTAAACAAATTAAGAGGTTCTCTTAAAATTGCTGCTGTAAAAGCTCCGGGATTCGGAGACAGAAGAAAAGCAATGTTAGAAGATATCGCTATCCTTACAGGTGGACAGGTGATCTCTGAAGAGCAAGGTTTCACTATGGAAAACATCTCTTTAGATATGCTTGGAACTGCTGAGAAAGTAACCATCGACAAAGACAACACAACGGTTGTAAACGGTGGTGGTGACGAAGCTAAAATCAAAGGAAGAGTAGCTCAGATCAAAGCTCAGATGGAAACTACAACTTCTGACTACGACAGAGAAAAACTTCAGGAAAGATTAGCTAAGTTAGCTGGTGGTGTTGCTGTATTGTACGTAGGTGCTGCTTCTGAAGTAGAAATGAAAGAGAAAAAAGACAGAGTAGATGATGCGTTACACGCAACAAGAGCAGCTGTTGAAGAAGGTATCGTTGCAGGTGGTGGTGTTGCTTTAGTAAGAGCAATCTCAGCTCTGGAAAACCTTAAAGGAATCAATTCTGACGAAACTACAGGGATCAAAATCGTGAAAAGAGCAATCGAGGAGCCATTAAGACAAATCGTTGCCAACGCAGGTGGTGAAGGTTCTGTAATCGTTGCTAAAGTAGCTGAAGGACAAGGTGACTTCGGGTACAACGCAAAAACTGACGAGTATGTAAACATGCTTGAAGCAGGGATCATTGACCCTACTAAAGTAACAAGAGTTGCCCTTGAAAATGCAGCTTCTGTATCTGGAATGCTTCTTACCACTGAATGTGTAATCACTGAAGTGAAAAAAGACGAACCAGCTATGCCAATGGGTGGTGGAATGCCGGGAATGATGTAACGGTCAGCGACCGAGGCAGATTAATATACTAACCGTTCTATTTTTATAGGGCGGTTTTTTGTTTTAATAGAAAATGATTTTACTATATTTATAATTTTAATAAAATATGAGTAAAATTAACAAGACAATTTATCGAATGACACATATAAAGAATATACAACATATTCTAAAATATGGTATTACTCATAAAAATTCTCCTAATTCTAATCCAAATTTTGTTAATATCGGAGATTTAAGCTTAATTGATAGTAGGGAAAATAAATCTGTTAAAGTTGATAATGGAGAGTTTTTAAAACCTATCTCAAAAAATATTATTCTTGGAAATTATATCCCTTTTTATTTTGGTATAAAGATGCCCATGTTATATATAATGCAAATTGGGGGAAATTTTGTTGAAAAAGCAACTAAGCCTGAAGATATAATTTATTTAGCTTGTTCAATTGATAAAATTATAGATGCAAATTTAGATTTTTATTTTAGTGATGGGCATGCTACTAATCATTACACTTCCTTCTACGAAAAAAATCAAATTAATAGAATAAATGAAATTATAGATTGGAATGCAATTAAAGCTTCATATTGGGGCGGAGATGAAAATTTAAATATAAAAAGAAAAAAACAAGCAGAATTTTTAGTTTTGAATGATTTGCATCCTGATTTTATTATTGGTTTTGGGTGTTATAATCAGTTTGCTAAACAGCAATTATTAGATATGGGAGTAGAAGAAAGTAAAATAAAAGTTATTCCTAATGGATATTTTTAATAAATTGCACCTATGATAAAATATGTTACTGGAAATATCTTAGATAGTGAAGCAGAAGCACTTGTAAACACAGTCAATACTGACGGTGTTATGGGGAAAGGTATTGCTTTGCAATTTAAAAAAGCATTTCCAACAAATTTCAAATTATATCAAGATGCTTGCAAGAATAATAGTATAAATATTGGACATCTATTTTATACATTTGATAGTAATATTACTTCTGGAACGAAACTAATTATAAATTTTCCCACTAAAAAAAGCTGGAGAAAACCTTCAGAATATTCTTTTATAGAAGCTGGTCTAGATGACTTAATTAGAATTATTCAAGAAAAAAAAATCAAAAGTATTGCAATTCCTCCGCTTGGTTCCGGAAATGGTGGTTTAGAATGGGAAAGAGTAAAAAAGATAATGGAACGAAAATTAAATAATTTAGATATAAATATTTTCGTTTATGAACCTAATGCTATAATTAAAGATCATTTAAAAACTGAACGTATAAAACTTACTGATGCAAGAGCATTATTATTATTTGTTTTATATGATTTAGTAAAAAATGGAGAATATGTTTCTGAATTTTCAAGTGAAAAAGTATGCTATTTTCTCCAAAGATTAGGAGCAAAAAAGTATTTTAAATTAAAATTTGAACCTAATTTTTATGGACCATATTCTGGAAAAGTAAGATACGTTCTCAATGTATTAAATGGCAGTTACATTATGGGATATAGTGATATGAATAAAAAGCCGTTTGAACCATTATCACTTGTTGCAGACGGTTATGAAGATGTAAAGAATCATGTTGAAAGCGATTCAACATTGCTAGATATAGCGGTAAAAACTACTAAATTTTTAAATGGCTTCTATTCTGATTTTGCATTAGAGTTACTTTCGAGCTTAGATTATTTATCAGTAAAACATAAAATAACTGATACTGATATTTTAACACAAAAGTTAAAATCTTGGAATGATAGAAAACAAAGTCTATTCTCTGATCCTAAATATATTCATATATCTATAAATCATCTTAAAGAATTAGATAATAATATCTAATAATAAAACATAGTCAAATTTGTTCAATATATTTTGCTCGTTAGCAATAAAATAAAAATAATCCGATAAAAATGTGCTCCGAAGTCTGAAGACTTTGGAGCACATTTTATTTATCTAATTCAGAATAGTATTCTTCAAAATCAAAAAGAATATCAAATAATTCCTTTGGGTGTATTCTTAGTCCGGTTGCAATTTCAATGAAAGTACTGAGTTGACAATCAATCTTGTTATTGGCAACATCACTAATTCTCGCAGCAGTAACATTACATTTTTCTGAAATCTTAGAATAAGGAGTTTCTCCTTTTATTTCTTTTATTTTCTCTGAAACCATTTTTTTGATTTCATCAGTCTTAAACTCGTTCATAATCGCACTGTTTAGTGCAAATTGTAATTATTAGCATAAATTTTCATTACTGAATTCGGTAATATTGAAATAATATTATTATATTTGGAAAAGATTACTCATTAGAGTAATTTTGCGATACTTCAACGAAATATAGAAGCTATTGCTTAGAATCTTGTAATAGAAAACTGGTAATTTTTAAGAGACAAGAAGATAAGTAATGAAGCTCACGACCTAGGCGTGAGCTCTCTTATCTGTCTCAAGGTATACCAGTACCCCTATTACAGATATTGTAGAGTCTCATGCCGTTTTTATTTTCATGCAATTCTGTTTTCTACAATCATCTTTTTCTAAGCCTGCTTTACAACATAAAGTATCATGATACGGTACAATGGGGTGTACAATCCATTGCGGCTTTAGGGCTTTTAGAAAAACACAAATTCTATCATATTGATTTGGCTTGTATAGACAGGAAGTTCAGATATTGCAGAGCTTATTTCTTTACTGCCGATAAAATCGTACAACAAAAAAAAACAAACTCATGAAAAAAGACAGAACAGACTTTCAATCCCGGCTTGGGAAAGGCCGGAAGAAGCATTGTGGCTTACAGCTGATGGAGACCTATTTTAAGCTCAATGACCTGACAGCATCCAAAGAACTGTTAAACAGCATTATGAGTTATGCTGTCAAAAGAAATAGCTGGATAAAAGAAGATCCGTCCGTTATTTATCATTTTCATCAGGCGATGCGGTCATTCATCCGTGCAGGCTACTTCATAATGCTGAAGGAAAAGAAATATATAGTCAATACTCAGTCGGAAAATGTCTCTCCGCTGCTTTTCGGCCTGCTTTCGGAGAAAGAATACCAAAATCCTCTGTTGGTCTTTAAAAAAGCATTCAGAGAATACAGCATCAAGGAATTTGATTATTTTATTTCCGGGATGGTCTATTTCTCACTGGGAATCTATGACCATCTACCAGAAAGGAACATGATAAACCCATATATTCATCTGATTAAAATGCTGGATGCGGCGTACCTCATTATTGAAAGGAGAGGAAAAAAATAAAGATAGCTCCGCTCTGCAAAGTCTTCCGAAATTGCTTTTAATTTATTGTCGAAAAAAATGACACCTTCCATAAGTTTGCTGGTGAGGAAATTTAAACAACTATTTTATTTAAATTTACCAAAAAATCACACAAATAACCGGACCCTAATATCAGCAATGGAAAACAGTTTTAAAAATTTCGAAAGAACAATCAAGAAAAAACACAGCATCAATTTCACCCCAAAATATAAAGAAGAATTCAAAACATCTGTTAATGAAACTCTATTCATTGCTATCGCAGAGAAAACATTTGAAAAACTGGATTGGGATCTAATTTACAAAGATGACAACAGCATAGAAGCCAAACGTAAAGAAGCAGGATGGGTAAATGAACGATGGACAGAAATCATTACAGCCCATTATAAAAATGGAACCGTTTTAGTAAAAAGTGAATCCTTAGGTAGCGAAATCTGGGATGCCGGGAAAAATTCTAAAAGAGTAAAGCTATTCATTTATGCCTATCAGGAAACCTTAAAAACGTTTGACCAACAGGCACTCAATGAGCTCGAAAATGAAGTAGAAAAGAGAAATAATTGGGATGATTATATCATTCCTGAAACTTTGCCAAAGCCAACACAAACAAAAGTACCCAATATTACACTGCCACTTATCGGCGGTTTATGTATTTCTTTAATTCTTGGCTTTATAGTAGCATTTCTTTCTATAAAAGGACTGTACTTTCTTGGGTTGTTTGAGTTTCTGGTGGCAACAGCTCTTGTTTTTGTAATGAAGCATGTACTTAGATTCTCAAACTATACTGATTTTAATAAGTTACAGTATCTGTTTGGTACAATGATACTTTTAACCTACATTTCAAACCAATATTTTCAATATGAAGTCATTTTGAATACAAATAATCTTGAGAGAATTGGATTTTTGAATTTTTTACACATAAGATTTTCACAAGGTTTTATAATAAACAAGATAAACACCGGATGGATTGGATGGATTGTTAGCTGGATTATACAACTTGGGTTAACCGGTATTTTTGTATATTTCAAACTAGCTAATGCGCTTACAAAATATGTTATTGAAAGAGTACCACCAGAAGTAGTTGACTTTACATTCTATCATCTGTTAAAAGATAAGTCAGAGGAGGAAGTCAGATCCGAACTTGCTAAAAAGGGATGGTCGGATATACAACACCAAAATGAAGCATTTGAAGCCATTGTTGGCCATCAAAATGTAGTAACATTGAGCAGGGTTAAGTAATGCTAATTAAACAAAACAATAAATCATAACACCATTGAAAACAAAATTATTATTCCTTTCATT
The DNA here is from genome assembly GCF_058245615.1 of Chryseobacterium sp. UF-290. NCBI lineage: Bacteria > Pseudomonadati > Bacteroidota > Flavobacteriia > Flavobacteriales > Weeksellaceae > Chryseobacterium > Chryseobacterium sp. UF-290. The sequence continues at coordinate 270,568 of NZ_JBSICB010000003.1, read as the reverse complement.
TTTGACCACACTACTAGCCCATGCACAAACCCTTGATTTTAAAAATCTCGCTAATATGTCTGTAGGCAGAGGTGCTACAACCAGTGTCATCGTGGATGATAATATCTATGTGAGCAATGGATATCAGGAAAAGGGAGGTAATGCCAATTATATTGAAAAATATAATATTACTGACAACAAATGGAGTGTTCTCAATGCTACTCTAAGTCCCAAAAAATTTGCTAACTCGGAGACTTACGATAATAAAATTTATATTTTTAACGGTTGGGGAAACAGCCATCTTGAAATTGTAGACCTTGCAACCGATAAGGTAACAAAAGGAGCTGTTAACCGTTCCTATACAGGAAATGCAGGTTCGGCCATCCATAACGGAAAAATATATGTGTTTGGTGGCAGCGGATTAAACGGAGCGGCAACCACTGTATTTTCTAACAGATTCCAATATTATGATATTGCTTCAGATACATGGCATCCATTACCCGATATGCCCACAGCCAGAGAAGCAAAGGGCAAAATTGTTAATGATAAGCTGTATGTAATTGGTGGTTTTAACGGTACCTCATCCCGTCTGATCAATGTTTACGACCTCAACACTAATCTCTGGATCAAGCAATATACGATGCCTGCTGGTATATCCGGACACTCATTAGCGGTATCCGGTAATAAGATTTTTATTGCAGGAGGTTACAATAATCAAACTTTTCTGGCCTATTTTGATACTACAACCAATAAGTTTCATCAGTTATCATCCAATATGATTCCCAGAAGACACGCTGCAGCGGAAGTATATAACAATAAACTATACATCATCGGCGGAAGTACAACGTCTATAACCAAATCAGCTATTAAAAGCATACAAGTGGCAGATATTACAGACAGTGCCCTCTCTTCAAATACAGCCAGTGAAGATCGTGAGACTAAAACAAGAGTCTATACCAATGCATCCAGAGACGGTTTTGTAATCAGTAATAAAAATAACAGCAATCAGTTTGAATATACCGTTTTCTCAATGGATGGGAAGCCAATCAGCAAAGGTTTTGCCTATTATAACCGAAATATAGATTTATCAAAAGTACAAAGAGGAACTTACATTTTCAGTTATAAAAATGAAAAAGGAGTTTTACAACAGATCAGAATTGTAAGATAATCATGAGGTCGCGGAAAAGCATTAAACTTAATAAAAAGAATGTTACCGAAAATCAGCATGGAAATTTCTGCTAGATTCCTTATATAAATTACATACATTCTCACATTTTTATCCCCCCAACTTTCCCCTATATTTGTTTTAATAACGACCTGATCAGTGTCGACGATGTAAAACCAAATAAAATATGGCAACAAAAGAAGAATTCTGGGATAGAAAAAAGCAATTAAATGATGACTTTTTTGTGATGGGCTCGGTGGCAAATCCTGCAACCGAAGAACAAATCAGGGAATATGAAGAAAGTACAGGCTTTACCTTTAGCGAGGATATTAAAGACTTTCTGACCACATTCGGATCCTTGATTTTTGAAGTCAAAGAAGAGATATGGAAACGTCCCGATGAATTCGATGTTCTACCAAGCTGGAAATTCGGATACGGCTTTTTTGTGTACGGACTTTCCCAAGACGAAGAGATGCCTTCATGGATGGGATTTGAAGAAAAGCACGATGAAGCTCTTGAATATAAAGAAAAGCCCCTGGGACAATTATTCTTCAAACGCAGCGGAAATCTCTACCGCGCCTATACCGACAATGGGGTCATAAAAATTGAGTATGACAAATATGACGACGAAGATTATGAAATATTTGATGGAAATATTTACGACTTCTTAATTGAGGAAATTAATAATTTGGAACAGGATTACCTGGAATATATTAACGAAAAAAAGCCCTGATCAGAATATGAAAAAAGCATTTGAATTCCTTAAACAGTTAGAAAAAAATAATAATCGTGAATGGTTTGCCGGGCACAAAACAGAATATGATTCGGTTATAAAAGAAAACAAAGTTTTTTTCAACCAGATCTATACTGAACTTCAGGAGCACGATAACCTCAAAGGCATCCATATTTTCAGGATTTACAGGGATGTTCGATTCTCTAAGGATCAGACGCCGTACAAAACCAATTTTGGAGTTGGGTATTCCCGTTCAAAACCGATGCTGAGAGGAGGATATTATATCCATCTGGAACCCGGCAACAGCTTTGTAGGAGGTGGATTCTGGGGACCTGAAGCCAAAGATCTGCTTCGCATCCGTAAAGAATTTGAGCTCAGTACTGCGGAGATCGAAAAGATTACTTCTGACAAAACCTTCCTGGAATATTTCGGCGAACTCAAAGGCGATGCTGTAAAAACAGCTCCAAGAGGTTTCGCTAAAGACCATCCCGCCATTGACCTGATCAGGAAAAAGCAATATATAGTCATGCGGAAATTTACTGATAAGGAGGTTTTCTCGGACAATTTTCAGAATGAAGTACTGCAAACTTTACTAGCCATGCGACCTTTTTTTGATTATATGAGTGAAGTGCTAACGACTGATCTCAATGGAGAGCCTTTATTTTAAATCTTAACTAAAAACCAATTGACTCATGATTAAACTATATACCTTAATAGCAGTAGTACTCTTATTCTTCTCCGGCTGTAAGCAAAATAATATGGAATACAGTATCGGCCAGGAATGGAAATACGAAACCCGCTCTTCGGAAGAAAATTCTACCCTTAAAATTTTAAAGATTGAAGAATATCCCGAAACAGGAAAGGTAATTCACATCTCAATTAATGGTTTAAAGATTAAAAATCCCAATAGCCGTGAAGGCTTTGCGGAAAACCTCAGTCACATTCCTATTTCTGAAGAAGCATTGAACAAAAGCGTTACCAAGCTACAAAATGAAACCGGTAAAATGCCTGATTCCATTGAAATGGACGGATATTCTTACTGGAAAAAAGAGTTTGACAAAGGAAACGCCGGCATATTCACGATTCCTGTTTCTGAAGTTGTGGGTTCAATGGAAAAAGCAATTATTTCAGGAAATATTACTGAATAATCTCCGCTGACATAGCCTCCTGGCCTTGCACCATAAAAATAAGTTAACCTAACATATTCTAAAGCCAGGAAATTTCAGAGAGCAGAGGTTCCCGGATTCAACTAATTTTACAGTTTTGTACCGTTATTTCAAGACCAGACAGATAAAAGCGTTCTCTTTGTCTTTACAAAGCGTTTATTGTCGTACAGGATATTCTAAAAATTACACAATTATTTTCCGACGCATATTGATGTAATACTTAAATTTAGATGTTAAATGTAAATATCTGATCAAACTAAGCATCCATGAAAAAAATATTTTTAGCATTTCTATTTTCCTTTCACATTACAGCTATATCTGCACAACAATCTGAAATTCAAGATTCAGATCATATCTCTGATTATTTCGAAGAAATTAAAACAGCTACTCAACAAGGTATCAAAATATGGAATAAGGATCTGTATGGCGGGATCCTGTTGGTAGAACCTAAAACCAGGCAAGTATACAGCAATGAGCCGGATGCCGCCAATAGCTTAAAAAAACAAAATGACATCTATGTAGGAAAGCTCCCGGATAATGTTAATATTGCCAACACGTCTACCTTATGGAACGGTAAAACCTGGGCGATGATCATGCTTCCTTTACCTGAAAATAAATATGACCGGATTAACTTATTGGCTCATGAGCTTTTCCACAAGGCACAATCCTCTTTAGGATTCATACAAAACAATAAAGAAAGCAATCACTTAGACCAAAAAGACGGAAGAATATATCTTCGTTTGGAGTTGGAAGCCCTTACAAAAGCGATCCTCTCTGATTCAAGAAAAGAACAAAAAGATCATTTGACCCATGCGCTTATCTTCCGGAAATATAGAAATTCTCTTTTCCCGGAATCTTCAACAATTGAAAATCAGCTGGAACTGAATGAAGGACTTGCAGAGTATACCGGATTTATCATCAGCGGAAGAAACAAAGCACAAACAAAGGAACATTTTACCAATACGACCAATGCGTTTCTTAAAAACCCAACCTTTGTCCGCTCCTTTGCCTACAGCACAACTCCCGCATATGGGTATCTGCTCAGCTTAAAAGATAAATACTGGAATCAGAAAATTAAAGGAGATACTGATCTGACAGAATTCTTTATTCATAATTTTGGAGTAACAATACCTGACCATCTGCAGGCAGCTATTGAAAAGACCGCGGATCATTATAACGGAAAACGCATTGTATCAGAAGAGAAAGCAAGAGAAGAAAAAATAAAAAAACAGATAGCAGAATATAAAAGCAGACTCATCGAACAGCCACATCTTGACATAAAATTTGAGAAAATGAATGTCTCCTTTGATCCAAGAAACATCATACCGATCGAAGATAAAGGAACTGTTTATCCACAAATAAGAGTGACTGATAACTGGGGAATTCTGGAAGTGGAAAAAGGAGCATTAATGAGTAAAAACTGGGACAAAATATCAGTTGGAGTTCCTACAAAAATAAATGATGAAGTGGTGGAAGGTGACGGCTGGACGCTCCAACTCAATAAAGGCTACACTCTAAAAAAAGATGAAAAAAGTAATAGTTATATGATCCTCAAAAAATGATAAATCCTGTTTTTATAATTTGTAAAAGAATAGTGAATACTCACCCAACGCCAGCAGGATGGAACGTGCCTTACATCCCAGAATGGTAAAACAAACCTCCTGAAAGAACGGCTTCCATTAAGCTAATTACTGATGAGTGGATAGATTATATGCATCTCGTTAAGCTGAACGGGTCATGGAAAATAATCAATGTCCTCTGGCAATACAGCGATGTAAGCGCCATACCCATTAACCCGAGAATAACAAGCATTGATCATAAGATCGACTTTTAACTGAAAAATTATTCCGCCATGAATGTAAAATTGGATACAATCATCCTGTATGTAAAAAACATTGAATTACTCAAAAACTTTTATGTTGCGAACTTCAGTCTGAAAGTGATTGAAGAAGATGATGTCTGGGTCCTTATGAATGCAGGAGCTGTAAATATCGGACTTCATAAGATTGGAAAGCAGTATATGGAAAAAATAGCAAAAGGACATTTATTTGACAACAATACAAAGCTTGTCTTTGAAATTGATACAGATATTGAAACGGCAAGAAACGAGCTTGTTTCAAAAAACATTCAGATGCGGGAGATCAAAACCTTTGAAAATTATGACTTCTGGCTTTGCGACGGAACAGATCCTGAAGGAAATGTATTTCAGCTAAAATGTAAAAAATGACAGAGCGTATGAAATACAAATATCTGTAAAGCCTTATCAGTAAAGGAACAAAAGCACAGATCTGATTTAAGATCATTTCTCCTTCATTATCAATTGATATTTTATTTATTTTTATAGAACCAAACCACTTTATAAAATATTAATATTATGAGCTTAAAGACATTAACCACCAAAAGCGTTCAGTACAATAATTGGGTAGTCAATAAATATATCGACTGGCTGTCTGCAAAATCAGACGAGCAGCTGAACCAGGAAACGATTTCAAGTTTTCCGACCATTTTAAAGACCTTACATCACATCTGGCAAACCCAGGAATACTGGTGGAGCTACATTTCAGAAAATAACGACTTTGATTTTGAAAAAACTTTAGCAGTAAGCAGTAAAGAAGATGTTTTCAATGCCATTAAAAATAACTCACAAAAACTCGTGGATTATGTAGAAAGCTTATCTGAAGAAGACCTGTCTAAAAATATAAAGATCGAATCCCAATGGTTTCAATGTGATTTTTCAAAATATGAATATATACAGCATGCTATTCTTCATGGAACCTATCACAGGGGCCAGATCGTAACAATGGGAAGAAACATCGGAATCACAGATGCTCCGATGACCGATTTTAATTTCTGGAATATTTATAAAGATCAATAGTAACCGCTAAAAACATAATAAACTTATCCATAAGTGCAGATACTTCGGAAATTCCGGTTTACTATCATGGTACCAAAGCTGATTTAAAAAACGGGAACCTGATCGAAGCAGGCCTTACCTCCCATTACGGAACTCAGAAAAAAGCCATATATATTTATCTCTCGGCAATATTAAAAGCGGCTACGATAATCATTCTGACCGCCAAAGAGCTCTTGGAAAAAGTGGTTATGAAAAATATATAGAAGGTTTTATAGTTATCCACAATTTCTACAGCAAACCATAAATTGCTATTCTTACCAAAAACGCCCCTCTCCCAGCAGGATTGGGGCTGCCTATAATATACCGGAATAATTTCACCTTATCTCACAAACAGTAAAATGTGTGGATAACTTTTCAATATCCGTTTCCACACCATTAATAAAATGTGGATAACTTTTTCAATACGTACACAAAGGATTAATAATTATATAATATTCAATTATTTACGATGGTATATATATCCACACTTATTTTTATTTGTAAAAACGAGTATGGATAAGCCATGTTGATAACTTATGCACGTTCTGTTTCAGGCTTCCATTCATATCCAAACATAGAATGATAAATATTCATTCATAATCATTTATGATTTTTTTGTAAATTGCATTAGATAAATCACAAACAAACGAATTAAACATATCAAAATATTGATTTAATTACACTTACAAACCAATCACAAATAAAAAATTCATTTTCAAATCTGAATAATAAATAAAAAGAACAAATATTTTTTAAACAATAGATAAAAACACTTCCCATATTAATGCATGATCAAAAGTTATCCACAAATGAAAAATAAATTGAATAACCCAATAATCCCTCATTCAAATGAAAACACTCAACATCAAGGAAAACATCATCCCTTACCTTGGGGAAACAGCACCTTACATTTCTATTCCTGAAAACATTATTTTCAATGGCAACAGGATAGAAACAGAAATTTCAAATTATAATTTCGATCATGAAAATTTTTCCAGCCTATTAAAAATTTTATCTTCTTTAGGAAGCTGCAGTTTGTATAAGCTTTTAAATCCCACTTCCAAAGAACAGGTCTATTTTCTGGGAGAAAAATTGAGAATAAGGCAGCTTTCTTATAAAAGATCAGACAACGCTTCCATTATCTGTGAAAGCTTTTTAGAATCAGACAGGAAAGGAAAATCATCTCTTCTGATCAGGGATCTCATTTCAGGGGAAGCATTGTACTCTTTCGAACTTGATTATCATATCATATCGAAAGATGCGTTTAAACTTTTCTATAAAGATTATTTTACTGATGTTCCCGTAGAATATTATGATGATACCCTTCCTAAAGGCAGCATCACGATAGAAAACGACCGTCAGTTTACAATCTCCATAACACCTTTCACACCCAATCAATGTAAGGGGCATTTTGAAAATTACCCCATTGTACCTGCTGTTTTCATTACCAATTGCGCCTTAAGAGAAATTTTCAATTTTCTGGGAGGCAAGGAGTCTTATGACGTCGATAGCCTGGAAGGCTATGCCACCAAAGCGATGCCTACAGGAATAGAGTACCGGATCGAGGTCTCGCATCAAAAGCTTTTAAAGAATCTTACTTTTTTCAAATGTGAAGTCAAAGATCTTTCAGGCACTTCTTATATAACCATCATCGTTAATTTAAGATCCAGGGAAAATAAATAAACCCAGCACTCCCTGTGGTAAAGTGCAGGGAGTATTTTTTATCATCCCTTTCTAATTAGTTATTACCTCATCAATTGAATTTTCCCTGCTGAATAGCATTATACAAAAAAAGAAAGCTGACAAAAGCTTAGAATTGAAATCAAATATACCGTTCTTTAACATGCTTTTTGTAATTTAGAACATTAAAATATGTACACTAACCAACGCAAACAATATTCAATGGAAAAATACGCAACATCATCAGATGGCCAGAAAATTCATTATAAAGAATCCGGCAGCGGAAACATATCGCTTATTTTGGTACACGGCTGGCTGGGAAATTCAGAATGGTGGACAGATCAACGGAAATATTTTGAAGATCGGTATCATGTTATTTCAATGGATCTGTCCGGACACGGAAAATCTGATCCCATCAGTGAAAACTGGGCCAGCGAGCACTATGCAGGTGATATTAAAGCCGTAGCAGATGACATTCAATCCTCAGAGATCATACTCGTAGGACATTCTATGTCAGGAGCCTATGTACTTGAAGCTGCTTTAAAAATCCCAAAGGTCAAAGCCATTGTTCTGGTAGATACATTAAAGAATCTGGATGAAGTTTATACTGAAGAGCAGGTTGAAGAAGTTTTGTACACACAATATCGGAATGATTTTAAAAATGCGGTGGAAAACCTTCTTCCACAATTTCTTTTTGCAGAAAAAACACCTCCTGAAGTAAAAGAGAGAATTCAATATGAATTCCTTCAAAATACACCTGAAAAAGCGATCAACCTTCTTAGCCCCTTGTACAAAACAGATTTCAGAAAGATTGCAGAACAGATCCCGATCCCTGTAGTTGCGATCAATTCGGATGCTTCTCCTACTTATCCCGAGAACAACCGAAAGTATCTGAAAAATTACGACTATGTGACCATCACAGAGGTAGGCCACTACCCTATGCTTGAAAAACCGGCGGAGTTTAATCTGATCCTGGATAAAGTTATTGAAGGGCTAATCTGAATTACACCTTCAGAGAACCAAAAAACCAATTCCATTCTGAATATAGAGTGGAATTTTTTCATTCACAACAACGCTTTATTATTGATAATTCCTATCAAAAGATTTTTCTCATTTCAAAAAACTTCCCGAAATTAGCGATCTGTGCGTTAAATACTATTCAATGAAATAAAAATTTAAATTACAACATACAGCAAAACTTAGTATAAGTTTTCTTCGGGGCAGGGTGAAATTCCCTACCGGCGGTTACAGTCCGCGACTCCTTTCCTATGAAAGGACTGATCTGGTGAAATTCCGGAACCGACAGTTAAAGTCTGGATGGGAGAAGAAAATGAAACGATCAATAAGATTCCTTATGGGCTCTTGTTGTGTCGTATTTCATTTCCATGTACCAAAGACTATTTTAACTTTTAAAAGTAAAATAACATGGAAAAATTATTAGAACAATTCGGAGCAACCTCCGGAGAACGTGTAGAAAATGCACTTCTTACATTACAAAAGGGAAAAGGTATTCTTTTAGTAGATGATGAAAACCGTGAAAACGAAGGCGACATCATCTTTCCCGCTTCCACGATTACAGAACAGGATATGGCACTTTTGATCCGTGAATGCAGCGGAATCGTATGCTTATGCATTTCTGAGGAAAAAAGCCGTCACCTCAACCTCCGTCCGATGGTGGAAAACAATAATTCAAAAAATCAAACCGCGTTTACCATTTCTATAGAAGCCAAAGAGGGAGTAGAATCCGGCGTTTCGGCTAAAGACAGGGTAACCACTATCAGAACTGCTGTAGCTGCCAATGCTAAAGCAGAACATATCGCAAGCCCGGGACACGTTTTTCCTCTCATCGCCAAAAAAGATGGCGTTTTTGAAAGACGTGGCCATACGGAAGGAAGTGTAGATCTTGTAAAGATGGCCAATCTGGGTGATGATGCTGTACTTTGTGAACTGACCAATGAAGACGGGTCGATGGCCAGACTTCCGGAAATCGTAGACTTTGCGATCAAAAAAGAGATGAGTGTCGTAACGATAGAAGACATTTATGCTTACCGTAAAATGATCCTCAGCAACTAAACATCAATTTATTTAGCGCACAGGGCATCCGCACGATTTTATCATGCGGATGCTTCATTTAAATAACCTGAGCTCAGGATAAGGCATTTTGTCTTAAACCTGATAGGGAAGAACTTCGGATATTTATAAAATATTCTTTTCTGAACAGTTTTTTTTATCTTTAAAGCAAATAACAGTTTATTCCGGATCAATAATCTCATATGAAAATCCTTATCATAGAAGACCATAAAGAGCTTGCAGCCAACACTACAGATTATCTCAAAAAAGCAGACTATATCTGTGAAGTAGCTTCTGGCGCTAAAGAAGCCTTAGAAAAAATTGAGCTTTTTGAGTACGACTGTATTCTTCTGGATCTTATGCTCCCTGACGGTAACGGATTAGAAATTCTGAAACATATTAAAAATGATGCTCCAAAGGCAAGTGTCATCATTGTTTCGGCAAAAAACTCTTTGGATACAAAATTAACAGGCTTAGATGATGGAGCTGATGATTACATCACCAAACCTTTTTCTTTACCGGAGCTTCATTCCAGAATAAAAGCTGTTCTCAGAAGGAAAACTCCTGAAACGAACCGCCTGCTTAATTTTAATGAAATTATTATCGACTTAGAGTCTAAAGAATGTAAAATCAATGGTCAATTGCTCAATCTGACCAAAAAAGAACTGAATTTATTAATATATTTCATCAATAATCAGAACAGAATGCTTTCCAAACAGGCTATCGCAAGCCACCTTTGGGGCGACTATACTTATAGCATTGATAATATAGACTTCGTATATCAGCATTTAAAAAACTTACGAAAAAAAATCATTGATGCAGGTGGAAAAGATTATCTTCAGACTGTTTACGGATTGGGATATAAATGGATCGATAAATGAACTTAAGCTTCCGTTTTGCCAGGGCATTCACCATTTTGGTGTTTTTCGTCCTTATCATTGGCTTTACTATTCTGTATTTCGCTTTCGAAAGGGCGACAATGCGCTCTGCTATTCTTAAGCTTGAGGATCTCAATGCTTATGTAGCGAATAAATTAGAACAGGATCCGGGCTATGATTACCTCACCTCCCATCATCGGCAAACCCAGGTAAAGATCCTTCCCGCCAATTCCCAAAGTACCAAGGAAAAAATCATTGAAGAAAAATACATCTGGAACAAAAGCATTCAATCCTATATCAACAAGATTACGGTAATTACCTATCCGGTCATTCATCAGAAAAAATACGAAATAACAAGTGTACGCTACATAACGATTATTGAGAATCATTTTTTAATAAGTATTATAATGGTTGTTGCCTGGATCATGGTTTTTCTGGTCATTCTCACCATTATCGTAAGCGTTTTGGTTTCCAAAAAAATTCTTGAACCCTTTTATCACGCAATGGATGAAATTAAAAAATTCAGTTTGAGAGATAATCGTTCCATGAATTTGATGGAGACAAAAACTGAAGAATTTAAATCATTGAATACGTTTTTAATAAAAATGTCTGAAAGCTCTAAAAAAGACTATCATGTATTGGAAGAGCTTTCAGAAAATACATCTCATGAGCTACAGACGCCACTGGCATCTATCAAAGGAAAAATAGAACTATTAATGGACAGTGAGCTTTCGGAAAATCAGCTCACTACCCTTTCTTCAATGAATGATGAGCTGGACAGGCTTTCGTCTATCAATCAATCCCTTATACTTTTAGCAAAGCTGGATCATTTTGAAAAAAGCGATTCACACCTTGTTAATTTCTCAGAACTCCTCAAAGAAAGGCTTCTTTATTTTGAAGATGTATTCGAAATTCAAAATCTTACACTGACAAAAGATATTGAAGAAGAGGTCTATCTTAATTTTGATGAAAATTTAGCCACCATTGTCATCAATAACCTCATCAATAATTCTAAAAAGCATAATATAGAACATGGAAAGATCTCCATAACACTTACAGACCGTTATTTCCAGATTTCAAATACAGGCAATCCACCTACCATTTCTACCGAGGAATTATTTAAAAGATTTAAACGGGGAAACCCTAATCAAAACTCCATTGGAATTGGTTTAGCACTCGTGAAGAAGATTTTGGAGATTTACGATAAAGAAATCCTTTATCATTTTGAAAACAATCTACACACTTTAAGAATCAACTTCGCAAAATAAAGCACTGAAATTCAAAAACATAGCAACAACTATCTGAATTTCACAGAAACTTCAGAATTTCTTCAGAATTTATATATTGTTTAGGTGCAAACAAAAGCACCCATGAAAAAACTGCTTGTTATTTTCAGTTTAGCCGTCATGCAATACACCTACAGCCAGGACACGATCAGCCTCAAAGAAAACTCTGTAGAAATCACTCCGGAGAAAAACCCTTTAGACATCGGAGAGCTTAAAATCAATCTCAACTCTAAAGGAGATAAATGGTTAAAATTAGGCATCTCCAGTCAGATCTGGCTTCGAAGCATTGAAAATAATCCGGGAACCAGAGTCAATGATGTTCCGCAGGAGCAAACCTATGATGCCGGAATCCGAAGAATGAGATTAATCGTTCAAAGCCAGCTGACTCCTTTTTATTCTGTTTTCTTACAAATGGGGATCAATAATCAGAATTTCATTTCAGGAGGTGGAACCGGAACCGGAAACAGTGGTGCCGGGAAAAAGGCTCCATTCTTTTTCCACGATGCTTACAACGAATTGGCTATTATTCCGAGAAATAATTTCCAGACAGGAAAACCCAACAAAAACAATCTTTACCTGGGCGCAGGCCTTCACTCATGGAATGGAGTCAGCCGGTTAACCAATGCCAGCACTACCAAAATGCTTGCAGGAGATATTCCCATTTTTAATTTTCCAACCATTGAAATTGCTGATCAGTTTTCAAGGCAACTCGGTGTTTTCGTTCATGGGGAATTTGACAGATTAAACTACAGGTTTAGTGTAAATAAGCCCTTTGCCACCAATATAAAGCCCACCGTTGGCGGTCCTGCGGTAGACAATAATCAAAGTGGAAAATTATCTTATTCGGGATACGCATTTTATCAGTTTTTCAATAAAGAAACTACTATAACTTCCTTTTTACCAGGAAATAATCTTGCTGCCAGAAAAGTTTTGAATATAGGAGCCGGTTTTTATACGAATAAAGATGCCACACAAACACAGCCTTCGGAAAATGTTTTTGAATCTCATCCTGCCAACATTTTTGGAGCGGATATTTATTCCGAAATACCCTTAGGAAATAAAAACAAAGAAATGGGGCTCACATTATATTCAGTCTATTACAGCTATCATTACGGACCCCATTATCTAAGAATGACCGGACTTCTGAATCCGGGAACCCCAGATCCTGAATTTACCGGGCAAAAAGCACTGGAAGGAGCCGGAAATAACAGGGTTTTGATGGGAACCGGAAATATCTGGTTTTCACAGGTGGGTTTTGTTCTTCCGAAATTCAGCACCATCCTGAAAGTTCAGCCCTTCTTCAGCTATGCTCTTAAAGACATGAAAGCCCTCAACCAAAACGGAAGCTATTATGACATTGGCGCCAGTTTTTATTTATATTGCCAAAATGCCAGGATTGTTGCCCAATACAGCAGCAGACCGTTATACGACATCACATCCAAAACTATTTTTGACAGAAAAGGTGAATTCTTACTGTCTTTACAAATCGTACTTTAAAAAATTTAATATCTTATCTATATGAATAATGCCCAAATTACCACCGCTCAAAGGATCAAAGCCATTGTTGGCGGTTCCATAGGAAACCTGGTAGAATGGTACGACTGGTATGCCTATGCTGCCTTTGCCATCTATTTTTCCCATTCGTTCTTTCCGGATTCGGATCTTAATGCACAATTGATGAATACAGCCGGCATATTTGCTGTAGGATTTCTGATGCGTCCGATTGGCGGATGGCTTTTCGGAAGTATAGCAGATAAAATCGGAAGAAAGAGAGCAATGACACTTTCTGTGTTACTGATGTCATTCGGCTCCCTCCTTATTGCCCTTACCCCGACATATGAGACCATAGGAATTCTGGCTCCGATACTTCTTTTAATTGCAAGGCTCCTGCAAGGATTAAGTGTAGGCGGAGAATATGGCGTTTCTGCAACTTACCTCAGTGAAATGGCAACGGAAGACCGAAGAGGTTTCTATTCAAGCTTCCAGTATGTAACGCTGATTGGCGGCCAGCTGATCGCACTTGGAATTCAGCTGGTTCTACAGAAAGTGCTTCTTACGGAAGAACAGCTGGAAAGCTGGGGCTGGAGAATCCCTTTCATCATCGGAGCAGCCCTGTCCGTTATTGCATTATATTTAAGAGCCAATCTTCATGAAACGGAAGCTTTTGAAAATAAAAAAGACATCAATGAAAAGAAAAAAGGAACGATCAGGGAGCTCCTTAAGCATCCTAAAGCTTTGCTTACCGTTGTAGGGCTAACTTTGGGAGGAACATTAGCCTTCTATACCTACACCACTTATATGCAGAAATTTTTAGTAAATACCGTTCATCTTACAAAAGAACAGTCTACCCTTATCTCATTCATCTCCCTGTTTATTTTCGCATGTCTCCAGCCTGTGTTCGGAGGATTATCCGACAGGATCGGAAGACGTCCGCTTCTTTTGGGATTTGGAATCCTGGGAACCTTATGTACTGTTCCGCTTCTTACGGCACTGAGCACAACAACCTCTATGTGGGGAGCATTTTTACTGATCATGGCAGCACTGATCATTGTGAGCGGCTACACCTCCATCAACGCTGTAGTAAAGGCAGAGCTTTTCCCTTCTGAGATCAGGGCTCTTGGAGTAGGACTTCCATACGCCATTACAGTTGCTGTCTTTGGAGGAACAGCAGAATATATCGCCCTTTGGTTTAAGCAGGTAGGTTCAGAAGAATACTTCTATTGGTACATTACCGGCTGTATTCTCTTTTCTCTTGTAGTATATATCGGTATGAAGGATACCAAAAAGACCTCAACGCTGGATAAGGATTAATTTAAACAGCTTTAGAACCGAGGCGCCGCAGATTCTCTGCGGCGCCTCGGTTTATTTTTTAATGATAAGCTTGTTTGAATTTTTCAATCATATTGTCCAGGTTATGTCGCTGGACATATACGCTCTTCACCTCTTCATACCTCGGCGATTTGTAGAAAACCTCATGGAAATCCATACTCCCGTTTCCTACCTTTACAACTTTCTGTACTTCAATATTCAGTTTTTTCAATTCGTCTTTAAAAACTTTAAATTCATCTTGGATACTACTGCTCATTTATATTTTGGGATTTTAATTAAAAAACTACTTTTACTATCTAACCCCCACTTAAATTAGGGGTAAGTCTCAAATTTTGATTAAAGTTAGTAAATTTATTGATACGTTCATAACACTTTAGCAATGTTTTGTTATTTTTTTTACAAATAGACAGCCTATTTTATAATATACGTACAGATTCCGTATTTTTAACCCTATTAAGACTTGTTACAAAACCATAAAAACCATGACTATTAAAGCATTCTTCTGTTTATTCTTTTTAGCTCTGCTTGCTACTATACATGCTCAGAAACCGGAATTCAAGGCTCCCGATTATTCGTCGATCCAAAAAAATATTGAGGATAAAAGCTCAGAATTCTATTATCCGGATCTTTTAAAAAGATTAAAGCAGAACGATACGCTTCTTACAGGCAGCCAGTATCGTCATCTTTATTTCGGGTATACCTTCCAAAAAAACTACAAACCTTATAAAAGCAGTAAGAAAGCGGAAGAAATGACAAAATATTACCGTGGAGAAGGTATTTCGGAAAAAGATATGCCGGCAGGGATCAAGCTTTTCCGGGAAGCTTTGGAAGAAAATCCAATGGATCTTCGCGCGATGAATTATCTCGCTTATATGTACCATCTGACGAATGATGATAGCACCGCAAAAAAGATTGCCGCCAATTTCCACGGATTAATAGGTGCCATTTTATCTTCAGGTGACGGGATAAAATGTGAAACGGGTTTCCATGTTATTTCCGTTATGGATGAATATGTGCTTTTGAATACATTTCAGATGGAAATGAAATCACAGGGTCTTACCGGAAAATGTGATTATATCGTCTTTGAAAAAGACAAATATAAAATACCGGGATTGTATTTTGACATCAGTAAATTCTATGGGAAAATATTGGATTAGACTAAGCCCGAAACAGGAGAACATCTAAAGTTTTACTAAAGCGATCTTTAAATTAAATTGTATTGCTGATCAATCTCCTCTTATCCAGTGGTTTCAGAGAAGGAAAAATATTTTTTTTTGAAAAAAAAATAAAATTGACTGTAACATTTTAAAAAGGTTCGTCTCTAAAAGACAAATAAACCTTACAACTTTAGAAATCATGAAAAAAATTACATTCCTTCTTATCATCATGCTATTTTTAGCCGCAGTATGCAATGTATTTGGCCAGGCAAAAACATACCCTTTTGAAGTAAAGAAAACCGGAAAAGGAAATCAGTCTTTAATTTTTATTCCAGGATTCGCTTCTTCTGGAGATGTCTGGAATGAAACCACTGCAAAATTTGAAAAGAATTTTACTTGTTATACTTTAACGATGGCAGGATTTGCAGGGGTAAAACCGGAAGCAGATGCCAGCTTTACAGACTGGGAAAAAGCAATAGCCGCCTATATCAAAAATAATAAAATTGAAAAACCCGTTATCATCGGGCACAGTATGGGAGGCGGTCTTGCCCTGGCCATTGCAGCAGATTATCCTGAACTGGTAGGCAAAATTGTAATTGTAGATACCCTTCCCTGTCTTGCGGCCTTATCTGATCCTGCCTTCACTTCTAAAGAGAGCAACGACTACTCATCAACAATCGCCCAACTAACCGCAATGACTGATGAACAGTTCCGTCAAATGCAGACACAAGCTATTCCACGACTTTTGGCGGATACTTCGATGCAGGAAACCGTGATCGGGTGGAGCATGAAATCTGACAGGAAAATTTTTGCCAAAATGTACTGTGACTTTTCCAATACCGATCTCAGAGAAAAAATAAAAAACATACAATGTCCTTCCCTTATCTTATTGGAATCCTTTTTCATCAATCTGAAGCCAACGATCGAAGACCAGTACAAAAACTTAAAAAACGCCAATATGCAATATGCATCGAAAGGCTTACACTTCATCATGTACGATGACAAAGAATGGTATTTCAGCCAGCTTAATAACTTTTTATCCGCGAAATAATGGTTTTTGAGGAAATATACGAAGTCTACTGGCAGAGAATATTCCGTTTGTGTATGGGATACGTCAACGATACTGAACTGGCACAGGATCTGGCACAGGAAACCTTTATCATCGTATGGCAGCAGCTTCCGAAATTCAGAAATGAATCCGGCATAGGGACATGGATCTTCAGAATCGCCTCCAACAACTGCCTACGGCAGATTGAAAAGGAGAAAAAGTTTGCCAAAACAGATCTGCCCGTTAATCTGGAAGAAAAAAAGCAGGAATCCCTGGAGCCTCAGATACTGCTGCTCTATCAGTTTATTTCAGAACTTCCGGAAACGGACAGAATCATCATTTCATTGGAACTGGAAGAAGTAAAGCAGGCTGAAATCGCTCATATCGTAGGGCTTTCGGAATCTAACATAAGAGTAAAGATTCACAGGATAAAAGAAAAATTAACACAAAAGTTTAAAGAAAATGGATTCTAATATAGATTTCAAAAATATATGGAAGCAACAGACTTCCCATAAGCCAAGCATAGAAGAACTTCTTGGAAGACTGAAAAAATTCAGGAATGAAAACCTGCGTAAACTTATTATAATGAATATTTTACTGATAACAGTTTCTTTATTTATTGCATTGATCTGGTATCATTATCAGCCGCAGCTTATCAGTACAAAAATAGGCATTGTACTTGTTATTCTCACAATGATCATTTTTTTAATCGCTTATAATAAGCTTTTTAAAATCTTTTATAAAATTGACAATACTCAGTCTAACGTGGAACATCTTCAAAATCTGTACGTATTAAAAAATAAGCAGAAATTTATGCAAACCACTATGCTGAACTTATATTTCATTATGCTCTTTTTGGGAATTGTTCTGTACCTGTATGAGTATACCTCAAGAATGACACTTATCTCCGGTATGATTACTTATGGGATCACTCTGGCATGGATCGGTTTCAATTGGTTTTATATACGACCGAAGACAATCCGAAAGCAACAGGCTAAACTTGACGGATTAATAAATAAATTTGAAGAAATCAATAATCAGTTAAAGGAATTGTAAGTTCCTCCGATATCCGATAATAAATCCACCCGGGAAATTTATATGAAGCCCAAAACCGGATCAGGTAAACCGCAGTACTTGGATATCCGACAATACGATAAGGAGTGTTTATTTTTATGAATTATGATTTTTCTTCTTCTTCCAATTCCACTTCATGACGCAGCTGAGCTTTGTACAACGTAGCATAATATCCGTTCTTGTCCAGAAGTTCAAGATGCTTACCTTCTTCCACAATTTTACCATGCTCCATCACAATGATCTTATCCGCTTTTTCGATGGTGGAAAGTCTGTGGGCGATAATAATGGATGTTCTGTTTTTGGTAATTTTCTCTGTAGCTCTCTGGATCAGCTTTTCACTTTCGTGATCGATAGAAGAAGTGGCTTCATCCAGAATTAAAATTTTAGGATCTGACAGATAGGCTCTGAGGAAAGATAACAGCTGCCTCTGGCCTAAAGATATCGATGATCCTCTTTCACTTACCACATAATCATATCCACCGGGAAGCTGCTCGATAAACTGATCCACTTCAATTTCCCTGGCTCCGGCTTTTATTTTATCCAGCGTAATGCTGCTATCTCCAAAAGTGAGGTTCTCAAAGATACTTCCATGGAAAAGGAAAACATCCTGCAGCACCACACCGATATGGCTTCTCAGATTATAAAGTTCATAGTCCTTTAAATCCACATCATCGATCAGAATATTCCCGGAATTGATATCATAAAGCCTGGTGATCAGACTGATAATGGTAGATTTCCCGGCTCCTGTCGCTCCTACAATGGCAACGGTTTCACCCGGGTTTACTTTAAAATCAATTCCTTTCAGAACCTCCTGCTTCTCATCATAGGCAAAATGAACTTTCCTGAATTCAATTTTTCCGGCGAAGTGATCTTTTTTCACGGTTCCGGTATTCGGCATTGAATTTTCTTCATCCATTAATCCCAATACCCTTTCTGCTCCCACAATACCTCTCTGAATATTATTAAAACGGTCAGCAATCTGCCTCAAAGGCCGGATCAGCATTGAATTATACTGAATAAACGCTATCACCACCCCGGCACTGATCGTAATATATCCTCCATAAAAAAGAATAAACCCGATGAAAAGTGAAGAGATAAGCTCCACTACCGGAAAGAACAATGAAAAGATGAAAACCGTTCTCAATAATGCTTCTTTCAGGGTAACATTGATATCATCAAATTTTTTAAACTCAGACTCCTGCCTGTTGAATACCTGAATGATCGGCATTCCTGCCAGTCTTTCCTGTACAAAAGAATTTTGTGTGGCTGTCCAGTTTCTTTCATCCCCAAAAGCTTTTTTAAGCCTTTTCTGGAAAAATCTTGTAATCACCACCATTAGCGGAAGAATGGCCAGCGTAATATAACTCAGATGAACATTGGTACTGAACATCATGATCAATACGAATACAATTCTCAGAATATCCCCGAAGACCATCAGGAATCCATCCGTATAAACCGTCGCAATAGTTTCCACATCACCTACGGCACGGGTTACCAGCTGCCCTATTGGCGTTTTATCAAAAAATGAGGTCCTGAAATAGATCAGCTTCGCATACAACCGTTCTCTGATATCACGGATAACGTTCTGCGAAATAAAATTGGAAAAATATACCAGGAAAAAGTTTAACACCGTTTCTGCAAATACCAGTCCCACCAAAATATAGATATGCTTCATCATTAAAGCCTTATCCTGCAACTTGGTGATATCATTATCTACCACCTCCATAGTCAGATATGGCCTGTAGGTAGAGACAATAGAAAGTATGACGGAAATGATCAGAGTAAGGATGAACCAGGAACGGAACTTCATTCCGATAAAGAACAGCCTTTTTATAATTCCCCAGGTATCTTGTTTTTTCATTGTTCGAATCGAAGAAAAGAATTAAAATAAAATTCTATGCAAAAATAAGACTTTATAAATTGCCAGCCTTTAGAACTTTGGAAATCGTGATAGAAAATTTCAGATACCTTTCATTTACAATATGAATAGCTTAGGTATATTGATCAGGGTGATAGTACTCCTGATTACTTTTCAAAAGAGTTCCTCGATCGATAGCTTTCATTACTGTTTACCCTTTTTCCATTGTATATCCAGATAACGGTATCCCAGCCATACAACGGCTAATGATAAGATCCATCCTAAAATATTAACCAGGGTAAAGCTATTGAAATCTATATCCTGTTCGTAATAATTAGGATCCATAATGATCCCGAAAAATCCATAGATAAGGCCAAATAAAAACTGTACCCCTATCCATATTGCCACACCTAAAAGGCCGTACTTCCATGGGGTTTTACCATTGCTGGCTGCCAGTTTCTGATAGAAGACAAATGTGATTATCGCAATTAAGATTGTAATCATTACTTTTATATTTAAAATTCATACCCCACATCCACCAGGTACAGCCCGTGTCCCGGTGCTGAAGTTCCGGCGGCATTACGGTTCTTATCCTCAATGACCTTACGCAGATCTTCCGGCTTCAGTTTTCCGGTTCCTATTTCCACCATTGTTCCTACAATAGCACGAACCATGTTTCTAAGAAAACGATTGGCAGAAACGGTAAATTTCAGTTCGGTCCCGTTCTGTTCCCATTCTGCTTTGTATATTTTGCAGATGTTGGTTTTGTTGTCCGTTTTTAGCTTGGCAAAGCTTGTAAAATCTTCATAATCAAACAAGATCTTACAGGCGTCATTCATTTTATTGATATCCAACGTCCTTTTCCAGTGCTGCCAGGCAGATTCCTGAGTAAAAGGATTCTTTTCCAGTGAAATATAATATTCGTAGGTTCTGTAGGTAGCATCAAAACGGGCATGAAAATCATCTTTCACCCGAAAGATTCTTTTGATTGAAATATCCGGTGGAAGAAAGCTGTTTAGTCTGCGGGGCAGCTCATCGCCTAGCTCCTGCTCCGTATCAAAATGGGCAAATATTTTTTTGGCATGCACCCCTGTGTCCGTTCTCCCGGCACCGGTCGTTTTAATCTCTTCCCGTAAAATTGTGGAAAGGGCTTTTTCCAGTTCTTCCTGCACAGAAATTGCGTCCGGCTGTATCTGATAGCCGAAATAATTCTTTCCGTTGTAAGAAAATTCAATAAAGTATCTCAAGGTATTGTAATAACTCCACAAAAATACTTTAATTTAACGAAATATTTGTTGAAAAGTCTTTGAGAATATTACACAAAATCCTTACGAAAATTCATATTTTTGCAATCGTATGAAAAGATGGTACCTTTATCCTTTTTCCCTCGGCTATCATTTGGTAACGGGTATCCGGAACACAATGTATGATCTGGGAATTTTTAAATCTACAAAATTCAAAACACCGATAATCAATGTCGGGAACCTGTCTGTGGGCGGAAGCGGAAAATCACCGATGGTGATGTATCTTGCCCAGTTTTTATCCAAACATTACAGAACCGGAGTTCTCTCACGGGGCTACGGAAGGCTCACCAAAGGATATGAAGTCACTAATTATGACAGTAACTACAAAATTGTAGGTGACGAAGCTATGCAGCTTTTTGAACGTTTCAAAAACCGTTTTGTGATTGCCGTTTCAGAAGACAGGGTTCCTGGTGCCAAAAAAGTAATTGAAGATATGGACCTTGGTGTTCTGGTATTGGATGATGCCATGCAGCACAGAGCTATTAAAGCAGGCTTCAATATTTTGATGACCGATTTTAACGATCCTTTCTTTAAGGACTATCTTCTTCCTGCAGGTGACCTCAGAGAATCTAGATCAGGATACAAAAGAGCAGATATCATTATGGTCAGCAAATGCCCTGATGAATTGACTGAGGAAACCAAGAGGTATTATATTTCAAGGATCAGACCTTCCCATACCCAGAAAGTATTCTTTTCATCCATAGGATATGATGAAAACGTCTACGGAAAAGATAAAATGCTTCCGGATAACAACCTGAACTATTACGACATATTGCTGATCACGGGAATTGCCAATCCTAAACCGCTTCTGGAACATCTGGCAAAATTCTCAAAAAGGGTTAAACATTTAAAATTCAGGGATCATCATAATTTCACGGATGACGATATAAAAAAAATCCTTGCAGAGTATAAAAAATTAGGGGAATATAAGCTGATATTAACCACAGAGAAAGATTACGTACGTCTTAAAACTTTTGACTATCTTAGAGAAATTGTTTACTACTGGCCTATCAATGTACTTATTGATAAGAAAGAAGAATTCAATCAAATCATCTTAGATTATGTTAGAAAAAATTAAAGAGACAGCTGATTTTATCCAAAATATCATTAAGGAAACTCCCGATTTTGCTGTCGTTTTAGGATCCGGGCTGGGAAAGCTGCAGCATGAAGTGGAGCCGATCCAAGTTTTAGAGTACAAAGATATCCCCAATTTCCCTCAGACTACTGTTGCAGGACATACCGGAAAGCTTATCTACGGAATACTGGAAGGGAAAAAGGTGCTGATCATGAGTGGCCGTTTTCATTATTATGAAGGGCATTCCATGGAAACAGTGACCTTTCCTGTAAGGGTTTTTCATTTACTGGGGATCAGGAATCTTATCCTTTCCAATGCCTGCGGTGGGGTAAATCCTGCTTACAACGTTGCTGATGTTGTCATATTAAAGGATCATATCAATATGATGCCTGAACATCCGCTCCGGGGAAGAAATATTGATGAGCTTGGGCCACGTTTTGTGGATATGAGCGAACCTTACAACAAAAAAATGATCAGCGTAGCCGAACAGGTTGCTTCACAAAACAATATTAAAATTCATCAGGGAGTTTATGTTGCCCTGCAGGGGCCTACCTTTGAAACTCCGGCTGAATACGGAATGATAAAAGCCATCGGTGGAGATATGGTAGGTATGAGCACCGTTCCCGAAGTGATCGTTGCCAGACATATGGGTATGGATGTATTCTGCATGTCTGTGATTACCGATCTTGGCGGACCGGATATCGCTTTCGCTGTTTCTCACGAAGAAGTATTGAATGCGGCCAATAAGGCCATGCCGAATGTAATTACCGTTGTGAAAGGCCTGATTAAGAATTACCAATAGATTTTTTACACAAAATGGTAAGTTGAAGGTTTGCCAACTGGTTCATTCTTACAGCATCATAGAAATTTTCAATCTTATAAATTTTTCCCAATTCATGAAAAATCAATCCCGGATTGCGATTCATTGTTTAGATTTGTATAAATGAAATTGTAAGAGATGAGAAAGTTGTTATTAATTTTTATGATAGGGGTTTTCGGGTTAAGCTACTCGCAAAAAGTTCCTGCGGTTCTTAAAAAGGGATTTTCAAAAGAAGCTTTACAGCAGAAGCTGGAAGATGAAGAAGGAAAAACCATTACCATCCAGCAAATTCTTGACCAGCATAAAGGAAAAGTTTTAGTGATCGATTTTTGGGCGGGATGGTGCAGAGACTGCCTTCAGGCACTTCCCAAAGCCGAGCAGTTAGAAAAAAATAATCCGAATGTGGATTTTGTATTCTTATCATTGGAAAGATCGAAAGAAGGTTTTGATAAAAGCCTTGTAAGATTCAATATGAAAGATAAGGACAACTACTGGTTTGCTTCAGGATGGAAAAATGATTTTAATAATTATATAGATCTTAACTGGATTCCGAGGTATATGGTCATCGACCAGAAATCATCTATCGCAAAATATTACGCTATTTCACCGGAAGATCCTGAGATCCAGCAAACCATTGACAGCCTTTTAAAATAATCATTATTTAATTTATTTTTATCCACAAAGCACACCGGTAACAGGTTATTTATAATGCCATGATCATAAGAGAAGCCACAGAAAAAGATTTAGAGATCCTTTTACCATTCGAGCAGGGAATCGTTACTGCTGAAAGACCTTTTAACAGTACACTTATTGATGGAAAGATCCACTATTACGACCTTAATGAATTTATTCAGTCTCCGGACGCTACCTTGATTGTTGCTGAAGAGAACCATGAGGTCATCGCTTCAGGATATGCCCTGATCAAAAGGACGGAAAAGAATTATTATACTTTTGAACATTATGCTTATCTGGGTTTTATGTATGTAAAGCCGGAACACAGAGGTAAGGGAATCAATAAAGTGATTACGGATGAGCTTATCAGCTGGGCAAAATCGAAAGGTATCTCAGAAATCAGACTGGATGTTTATGCGCTGAATGAATCTGCTATAAAAGCATATGAAAAGGCAGGTTTTGAACCTCTCCTACTTACTATGAGACTGAAATAACAGCGAATAATGTATCGTAAATAAAGGAATCCATATCTTTGTGATATGGATTTTTCTTTGCCGCTTCGTAAAATTATTCACGTAGATATGGATGCATTCTATGCTTCCGTGGAGCAGCATGATAATCCTACACTCAAGGGAAAAGCCATTGCGGTGGGGGGCCAGCACCGGGGTGTAGTCGCAGCAGCCAGCTATGAAGCCAGAAAATATGGTGTCCGTTCAGCAATGCCCAGCAAAATGGCAAAAGAAAAATGTCCTGATCTTATATTTGTTCCGCCCCGTTTTTCCCGGTATAAAGAGATTTCAAAAAAAGTCAGGGAAATCTTCTTCGAATATACCGACCTGGTAGAGCCATTATCTCTGGATGAGGCCTACCTGGATGTCACCGAAAACAAAAAAGGAATGGAATCTGCCAATCTGATCGCCAGAGAGATCCGTCAGAGAATATTTGAAGAGACCGGGCTGACTGCTTCTGCCGGAATTTCAGTAAATAAGTTTCTTGCCAAAGTAGCTTCTGATATCAACAAGCCTAACGGTCAGAAAACCATTCATCCTGATAAAGTGGAAAGTTTTCTGGAAGAGCTTCCTGTTGAAAAATTTCACGGCGTTGGAAAGGTTACAGCCAACAAAATGTTCAGCTTAGGAATTTATAAGGGAAAAGATCTGAAGAAAAGATCTCTGGAAGATCTCGTAAAGCTCTTCGGAAAATCCGGCAAGCATTATTACAATGTTGTACGGGGCATTCACACTTCTGAGGTAAAACCTCATCGGATCCAGAAAAGCGTTGCTGTAGAACGTACTTTTTTTGAGGACCTTTTCGATGAGCAGCAGATCAATGAAAAGCTGGAAAGCCTGGCACAGGAACTTCACCAGCGACTGCAAAAAAATACGATTCTGGGAAGAACCCTGACTTTAAAAATTAAATATAAAGATTTCTCCCTTTTTACACGAAGCATTACGAGGGAAGATTATTTTGTTTCTCCCGAACAGTATTTCAATACCGGAAAGAAACTTTGGGAGCTTCGCCCTTATGATAAGGCTGTCCGACTTCTTGGATTGTCTCTTTCCCATCTCAATACGGAAGAAAAAAAGCAGATATCCGTTCAACTAAAAATTCCGTTTGAAGAATTCGAAAATCAGTAGGTTAATTTTTTTTGCTAACTTGTATCGATCAAATCAGCAAATTTATGAACCCAACAATGATTCAGTTTTTCCATTGGTATTCTGAAGGAGATGGAAAATTGTGGAAGGAAGCCGAAGAACAGGCCGGATATTTAGCAGAATTAGGAATCACTTCGGTATGGTTTCCTCCTGCTTACAAAGGAACTAACGGCGGGTATTCCACAGGATATGACGCCTATGATCTTTACGACCTTGGAGAGTTTGATCAAAAAGGAACCATTCCTACCAAATACGGCACCAAAAGTGACTATATAAAAGCCATCAAGGCATTAAAGGAGCACCATATAGAAATCATTGTAGATATTGTCCTGGGTCACAAGGCCGGTGGCGATGAGCTTGAAAAGTTAAAAGCGGTAAAGGTAGATGAAAACAACAGGGATAAAGTCATCTCTGATGTCATTGAAATAGAATCTTATACTAAATTCACATTTCCCGGAAGAGGAAAAAAATATTCAGATTTTGAATGGAATTTTACCTGTTTCAGCGGTGTAGACTATGCGGAAGGGATGGATTCCCATATTTTTAAAATACAGTCTGAGTATGGAAATGACTGGGAAGAAATGATAGATGATGAAAAAGGCAACTATGATTATCTGATGTATAATGACATCGAACACCGGAATCCTTTTGTCCGGGAAGAGCTTAACCGCTGGGCAAAGTGGTATTTTGACCAGACTGATTTTGACGGCGTAAGACTGGACGCACTAAAGCATATTTCTTTTGACTTTTATAAGGAATGGCTTACCCTGCTCCGTTCCAATACCGGAAAAAATATTTTTGCAGTGGGAGAATACTGGGCTCCGGGATATCTTCATCTGCTCCAGAAATATATTGAAGTGACTGAAGGTTGTATGAGCCTTTTTGACAGCTCTCTGCAGAACAATTTTCATAATGCTTCAAAGGAAGGGGCATCTTATGACCTCAGAAAGATTTTTGACGAAACCCTTGTACAGGCAGATCCGCTGCATGCTGTAAGCCTTGTCGCCAATCATGATACACAACCTCTTCAGGATCTGGAAGCTCCTGTTGAATCATGGTTCAAGCCCCTTGCCTATGCTTTGATCCTATTGCGTAAAGACGGATATCCGTGCGTTTTTTATCCTGATCTGTATGGTGCTCACTATGTAGATAAAGACGGGGGCGGACATGATCAGGAAATATTCATGCCCAAAGTAGATGGTATTGAGGAGCTTCTGAATGCAAGAAAAGAGCATGCCTATGGAGAGCAGCGGGATTATTTTGAAGATGCCAATTGCCTGGGATGGGTACGTGAAGGGGATGATGAGCATATAGGGTGTGCTGTGGTCCTAAGCAACAAAGATACTTACAACAAACCTATGGAAATGGGCAAACGCTACGCGGGAAAAAAATGTAAGGATCTGTTGAAAAGATTCAAGGAAAAGGTAACGGTTGATGAAAACGGCTGGGGTGATTTTCCCGTACCTGCCGGAAATGTAAGTGTTTGGGTTCCTGAGTAAGAGAAAGATATCGCTGGAATAAAAAAGACATACACGCTATCTGGAATTCTGACGTCTTCCATTAAGGCATTCAGGAAAACCGGAGACTTTCAGAAAACTTACGTGTGCTTTTTTATATAAAGTGTTTAAAAAACTGCGTAGCGTTGGTAAAAACGTACGTCCAATCAAATTTTTCTCAGCTCCAGGATTTCAGGTCTTTCAGAGGTATCAGATATGTTTCCGGTCCTGGCAAATTCTGCCCAGAGCGCTCTCAGCTTTTTACCGTTCTCATGAATACGGCTCCACGGAATATTCTTCAGCATTTCAGATGACTTCCAGGCCTCTTCATTTCCAAAGATCAAAGGAAGATCAATACAATGCGGTGCCCCGATATGATTCTCTTTTAATTTCGAATGGATTCTGAATAAATAGACATTCCCTCCTCCGGCTGCATGATTTTCCGCAAATTTCTTCGCCGGACCTCCATAAATAAATTCGGTAGTCTTTTCAACAGTCTTATCCATGATCTTCAGCCCTATACCCTTTCCAAAATATTTATTTAAAGCCTCCGAAGTTTTGAGGTAAAAAGCCGTTTCATCATTATTCAGTCCTATCAGCACATCATATTTTTGAGCATTTGCCCTCCACTTTTCTACCGCTTCCTCTTCTTTGCATAAGGGAGGAAATCCGTACTGGGTTCCAAAAGGCATTGCTGCTTTCAGTCCATATCTCACCACAGACGGTACAAATTTTCCATATTCGCCCACCATCTTTAAAACATCAGTATCATCTTTCAGGATTTCCGTTTTCTTCAGAAATTCTGCTGACATTTTCTGTCTTTTATGACGTAATCCCAATGGAGCGCTCTGGATAATCACCCGCCGGAATAAGTCTTCCGCTCCTTCCGAAATCATCAGATGGGCAATAGCATCCCCACCTGAAGACTGTCCGAGAAGCGTGATATTTTTTTCATTTCCTCCAAAGTCGGCAATATAGCTTTTGATCCATTGTAACGCTTCAATCATATCAAACAGCCCAAGATTGGGAGGTCTTTTTTCATCTCCCCCTAAAAAACCGAAAAGCCCTAAACGATACGAAACTGTGACCACTATGATCTGCTGTTCTTTTACCCATTCTGTGGGGTCAGCAGTAGGCAGGTCTCCACAGCCTATCTCATGGGAGCCTCCATGAATCCAGACCACAACGGGTAATTTTTCATTTTCAACGATATTTCCGGGACGTGTCACTGAAAGGTATTGGGTAGCTTCATCGGCTTCAAAGCTCTCAACAGGGGTCGCTCCAATCATTTTTTCTACAAGCGGGCTTAATGCCTGTGGACAAACCGGAGTTTTATCGGGAAAAATAATTTCTGAAGCTGAAGGTTTTGTCTGAACAGGTCTCTGATATCTTTCAGAATGGGCATAACGGATACTCTTGGCCTTGATAACTCCGTTTTCTTTTAATGCTGTAATTCTTCCGAATCCGGTCTCAAAAATATGGATTTCTTTCTGTTGTGGTTTCATTGTGAAGCAGTGAAGACTTTTACCTTTAAAGATAATTCTGTTTTTCGAAAATAAAAAATTTACACGGCTAATTAAACATTAATGAGGACACTAATTTTCACCAATGATATTTGGTCATTGGTGCTATCCGTGTTTAGGTTTAATTCAGTATCTTATATTCACTGGGGGAAATACCGACTTTGGTTTTGAACAGCCTTGTAAAATGCTGAGGGTATTTGAAACCCAGATCATAAGAAATTTCACTGATCGATTTTCCCTGCTCCAGAATCTGCTCTTTAGCGATATCAATCAATTTATTGTGGATAAATTCCTGTGGGGAAATTCCCAGTTCCTTCTTAATCAGATCTCCGAAATAATTGGCGGACAGGTTTAGTTTTTCCGCAAAATAATTGACCATCGGAAAACCGATATTCTTGGGATTGTCAGATTTTAAATAATCATCTACAAGGTTTTCAAATTTACCGATCACGCCCTGATTGACATGATCTCTCGTAATGAACTGACGGTCGTAAAAACGCATACAGTAATTCAAAAACAGTTCAATATTATTAACGACTAAAGACTTGCTGTGCTTATCAACCGGCTGTTCAAGCTCCAGTCTGATATTTTTAAAGCATTCCAATACAATTTCCCTTTCTTTTTCGGAGAGGTGTAAAGCTTCGTGTACATCATAGGAAAAGAATGAATATTCTTTAATACGTTTACCCAGATGGGTTCCTTTGATCAGATCAGGATGAAACAGCAAAGCATACCCGCCGGGCTGAATAGGCTCTCCGTCATTTTTCACACCGCTGATCTGTCCGGGAGCGATGAAGACCAAAGTTCCTTCCTGGTAATCATAGCTGTGCTTTCCGTAATACATATCTCCGCACACCACGTCTTTCAGGAAAACCGTATAGAACGCATATGTTCTTCTGTAGCTGCGGATAGGAGCAGATTTTGAAAAATCAACCACACTCACCAGCGGATGCTGTGTCTCATGATTGACCATCTTGTTGTAGTCTGAAATGCTGTTAACTTTTTCAACTTCCTGATTTTCCATTGAATCCATTTTTATACTTACTCAAAATTACTATTTTCCCGGCTAATGGAAATCTTGTCTGTAAAATTGGTAAGTAATCCGGTAATCCGTATAAGTCCTGTTTATCTGAAAGTTTCGACTTTTGTACCGTTATGGGAACTTTTAATACAATCATTTTTCCGAAAGGCGAAAAAGCTCCTTCTGAATATCTCTCCGGGAGAGCATCGTAGACTCATATTCTGAAACCCAATAAAAACGAACTGAACTGCCAGATCAGATCCATATCGCCATCAACACCAATACCCAGAACGGGATTGTAGAATGACTGGAGCCTGTAACAGATGATGAATACCATAATGTATAAACAGAACTTATTAACTTAAACTAAATAAAAAAATGAATACATTCACAGTAAAAGCTTATGGGGCAGAGTCCACTACAGCAGATCTGAAAGAAATGAATATCGAAAGAAGGGAAGTAACCCCAAAGGATGTAGAGATTGAAATTCTATATTGCGGGGTTTGCCATTCTGACCTTCATACTGCAAGAAATGACTGGGGTGGAACCATGTACCCCGCTGTTCCGGGACATGAGATCATAGGAAGAATAACAAAGGTCGGAAGCGAAGTTTCTAAATTTAAAGCAGGAGATCTTGCAGGTGTAGGATGCATCGTAGATTCCTGCGGGCATTGTGAGAGCTGTCAGCATGATCTGGAGCAGTATTGTCTGAATGGATTTACCGGGACATATAACGGACATGACAAGCATTTGGGAGGTCATACTTTTGGCGGATACTCCCGGAAAGTGGTTGTAGACTCCCACCATGTTTTAAAA
The DNA here is from genome assembly GCF_058245615.1 of Chryseobacterium sp. UF-290. Lineage (NCBI taxonomy): Bacteria > Pseudomonadati > Bacteroidota > Flavobacteriia > Flavobacteriales > Weeksellaceae > Chryseobacterium > Chryseobacterium sp. UF-290. The sequence goes on along the minus strand of NZ_JBSICB010000003.1, from coordinate 240,370 downwards.
GTTCCTGAAAATCTTGACCTTGCTGCGGTAGCTCCTCTTTTGTGTGCCGGAATTACCACATGGTCTCCTCTGAAACACTGGAACGTAGGTCCTGATTCCAAAGTGGCTGTTGTAGGATTGGGAGGACTAGGACATATGGCGATTAAACTGGCCAAAGGATTGGGGGCTGAAGTTACTTTATTTTCGAGAACTCCCGGGAAAACTGAAGATGCTAAACAATTGGGGGCTGATCATGTTATCATTTCTACAGATAAAGAGCAAATGAAGTCTGTGAAAGGGAAATTTGATGTGATCATTGATACGGTTCCATATGTACATGATATCAATCCGTATATTACGACCTTAAACATCAACGGAACCCACGTTCTTGTCGGATACTTAGGAGAGTTGGAACCTATGATCAATACAGTGCCTATGATCATGGGAAGAAAATCAGTGGCAGGCTCTGTCATTGGAGGTATTGCTGAAACTCAGGAACTATTGGATTTTTGTGGAGCGCACAATATTGTTTCTGAAATTGAGCTTATCAAAATGCAGGACATCAACGAAGCGTATGAAAGGATGCTGAAAAGTGATGTGAGATACCGCTTCGTGATCGATATGCAGTCTTTGTAATCTGCTTATATGATATTTTAAAATAAAGGACTGCCTCACTTCCGAGGCAGTTTTTTGTTTTCGCTACGAATGCACTAATAATCACAATTAGATTATACTTTTTACCCATCCATTCTCATTTATACTTCCCTTCCATATCCTGAAAAGCCCATTCTGCCATGGCTTCAATCACCGGACCCAGCCCATTTCCGGCCTCACTCAGCTTATAAGTAACATGAGGTGGAACAACAGGTTTAGCCGTCCTTATGACCAGTCCATCCGCTTCCAGCTGTTTCAGATGCTGGATCAACATTTTCTCCGTTACCGCAGGAATTGCTTTTTTCAACTCACTGTATCTTTTTTCTCCGCTGGAAAGATTGAACAGAATGATAGGCTTCCAGAACCCTCCGATCCTTTCCATCACATACATTACAGGACAATCCTGTAATATTTTTTTATTTTCCTGAATGGTTGAGCTTTCTTTAATCGCTGTCATAGATACATACTTTAGGGTAAGTACTTGTATAAAAGTAAGTACAAATATAACTTTGTCACCGGAAATAAAAAAATATTTATTATGAAAATTGTAATCACAGGCTCATTAGGAAACGTAGCAAAGCCGTTAACCCAACAATTGGTTGCTGCAGGACACAACCTCACAGTAATAAGCAGCAGCAATGCCAGAAAACAGGATATCGAAGCATTGGGAGCTACTCCCGCTATCGGATCTATAACGGATGTAGATTTTTTGACTAAAACATTTGAAGGAGCAGATTCCGTTTTTGTCATGACTCCTCCTGCCATCAGTGACACGCATATTGTTGAGAATACTAAAAATGCGGGAAAGAATTACGCTGAAGCCATCAAAAAAGCCAATGTAAAAAGAGCGGTGATGCTAAGTAGTGTAGGAGCGGAATCTCCTGTGGAAAACGGTCCTATCAAAGGGCTTCATCATATCGAAAACTTATATAATGATGTGGAAGATACATCATTCACATTCTTAAGAGCAGGATATTTTTATACCAATTTTTTCAATGATATTCCGTTGATCCAAAATGCAGGGATCATCGGTAGTAATTATCCGGAGAACACAGAAGTTCCAGTGGTGCATCCTGATGATATCGCCAATGCAGCAGCTGAAGAACTGGTGAAAGATCAGGCCGGTAAAAATATACGATATATTGTAAGTGATAGCAGAAAAGCATCAGACTTTGCCAAAGTGCTGGGCTCTTCTGTAGAAAAGCCTGAACTTCCATGGGTAGAGTTCTCGGATGAAGAAGCTTTAAACGGAATGCTGCAGGCAGGGCTTCCGCAGGATATGGCAGAACTGTATGTTGAAATGGGAAGAGGAATAAGAACCGGCGTTATACAAAAGGATTTTATTGAGCACGGTTCTCCCGTTACAGGAAGCATCAAACTGGAAGACTTTGCCAAGGAATTTTCTTCTAAATTTTAGAGCCTGTTTAAATGCAGATAAAATATTCGGCGCACCTTTGGTGCGCCGAATATTTTTATTTTATCCTCAGATCAGACGAGTAATTTATTTGGTATTTAAGGTCCAAATCAAAGCTTTTTCTTTAGTAGCACGGAAAATAGTAGCATGTGTTTCTTTAGGTTCGTTGTCATATTGCCATTTAATGTTTTTTACATCAGCTGATTTAAATACCTGGGACAGCTTCTCCGCAGCCTCAACAATATCTTTTTCACCGGATGAGGCAAACCAGACTTTTTTCGGGTCTTTGGTCATTCGGGCCAGGCTCTCTTTTGCCGTTTTTACTTCATATTGATTATTCCACCATAATGAGGGATCCATCGCGATATAAAAATCAAACATATCTGCATCATGTAAAAGGGTTTCCATTATAAAAAGCCCTGCTAAAGATTCTCCAATGATGCCTTTTTCATTGCTTGTTCTGTATCGTTGGCTGATTTCATTAAAAAGTTCATCCTTAATAAAAGCTCTGAATTTTTCAGAGCCTCCTACCACAGGAGCAATTTTTTTGTCTTCTTTTATATGGGTAGGTCCAGTAAGGTCTCTTCTGCGTTGTGTATTTTCAATCCCGACAAGAATTATAGGAGGGATTTTTTTAGATTCCACAAGTTTTGAAATGGTATTGGCGATATGAGGAAAATCTTCCTGGGTTCCTCCGTCTGCCATATATAAAACAGGAAATTTGTCCGTACTTTTATCATAATCAACGGGTTTCCATACATTAATCGTTCTGATTTCTCCTATTTCTTTTGAATCAATTTTAAAATTATCATGCACAGGAACGGGATCCTGGTCCTGAGAAAATGTGTGACCGCTTAACAGCAATAGAAACAGTAATAATAGCCTGCAATTCATATTAATTTTTTACTAAAGGTAATATTTTATTGGCAATGAAATCTATATAAAACAAAACCGCAATGTCTGTTTACCGTCCATTGCGATTCAATTTACTGTTATTGAGCAAACTAAGACCACTTTTTTATTACATCAATCTTAGTCTTAAAGTTATTTCTTCTCTTTCAAAATGTCTTTCAGTACCTTCAGCTTTCCATCGATCGGCTGATCAATTTTTAATTTTAGAATTTCAGCAATCAAAGGATAAACATTTACGTTTTCAAATTCATTGATGATCATATTGTTTTTGAATTCAGGTCCCCAGGCATAGAATGTAGCTTTCATTTCCGGTACTGTTCCGGGGTTATAACCATGCTTCCCTACTGAAGTTTTCTTTCCTTTCTCTAAAAATATTTTCGGAGCTTTCGGGATCAGAAGAATCTGTCCTATCCTGTGGTATTGATCATCTTTTGTTGCAAAATGCAGGTATTTGGGAAGCTTTTTATCCAAATAAACTTCATAGTCATCTGTTTTATTGGCTTTTAGTTCTTTATAAACAGCTTTTACCTCCTCCTTATTTTTAACATATACTCTCAATAAAGTCTGGGAATTGTAAAAATCAAAACGGTTTTTATCAAAAAGAAGAGCAGGAATTTCCAGTGGAGCGCCTCCGTCTACATTTATCATTCCATGGTCTGAAACAAAAACAAAGTTGACATTTTTTAATCCTAATGCATTCACTTTCTGCACCAGGTCACCAATGGCCTGATCTATCAGATGAACAGCATTTTCGGTCTCCTGGGTATCCGGACCGTAATGATGCCCGCTGCCATCTACTTCCGGAAAATACAGGGTAATAAAGTGAGGTCTTTTATCTTCGGGAAGCTTCAGCCAGTTCACCACTTTTTCCACCTTCTCAGAAGGCTTAAACTTTTCGTGGTAAGGATAATAATAGGAAGGTCTCATTCCTCCGGCATCGCTGGCAGAACCTACCCACATCAACGATGCAGATACTGTTCCCTGCTTTTCAGCCAGCCCCCAAAGCGGGGTGCCTCCATACCAGCTTCCGTCTTCTGCATTTTTCTTATTGCTCATAGCGTAAGCCTCCTTTCTCTTATAATCGTAGAAAAAATTATCAATCAATCCGTGATGAGACGGATAAAGCCCGGTGATCAAACTCCAGTGATTGGGAAATGTAATGCTTGGATAGCTTGGTATCATTGCTTTTGCCTGTACACCGCTCCCGGAAAATTTCAAAAGGTTTTCAGCATTGTACTTCCGGGCATAGTCATAACGGAAACCATCCGCAGAGATCATGATCACATAAGGTTTCGACTGAGACCCGATATTATTCTGACGACCTGGTACAACGATCTGGGCCGTATCCATATTTACCTGTTGCGCAAAAACCGTAAAGGAAATAAGCAGCAGTAAAAAATGTATTCCTCGCTTCATTATATTAAATTTTGGCAAAGTTACGTTCTATACTTCTCCCTGAAAAGTTTGAGAGGTTAAAAGTATATTAAAACCTGTTGTTTTTGAGTTTAAAAACATTCTTCAATTTTCCTTTGCGTTTCAAACTGAGCAAGCCCAATTTTTTTTCAACTATTGAATCCATAAAAAACACCCCTGAAAAATCAGAGGCGTTCACTTGAAATATTTAGATGTGTTTTTTAATTCTTCAATCTTTATTCTTTAATCAGCTTTTCATAAGACAGGCTTCCGTCTTTCAACAGAATTTCCAGATAATAGCTACCAGATTTCAGATCTTCAACGCTGATATTTTCGCCATCCGGTTTTACAGATTTTACTTTTCTTCCTGTGGCATCGTAGATGTCAAGAGACCTTATCTTATCGAAATTCTTGAAAGTCACAGTTGTCTTAGCCGGATTAGGATAAATATTGGCTTTCTTAGTATTGGCAGCGACTTCATCTGTTGATAACGTACTGTCTGCCATGGTTAAAGTTGCATATCCCCTTCCTGCATCATGATACCCCAGTGCTGTGCCTGTTTTTCTTGCATAAAAAATATTGATGGTTCCCGCGGCATTGGAAATTGCAAAATCTCCCGCACCTCCGGATAGAGATCTTGTGGCAACTACAGTCCTTGTGCTTCCGGATACTGTATTGGAGGTCTCCGTCCAATCCTGAGACGCATCGGCGTTAGGAGGCATCATAGGTCCAGGGAATGTATAGTCTCTGTTGGCCGTAGAATTATATATGAACCCATCTGAGCCGGCTGCCATTCCTACACTTCCAAAGCCAATTCCAAGCATAGAATTACTGTCTCCTGTTACCGTAATTGTTACTCCGGCAGGGGTGGTATCTAATTTCACCGTCATACCGGTGGCCGAAAGAGGCACCGTTCCTGACGAAAACTGGGCCCAGGCAAAATTGGCAAGGACCATACTGAATGTTAGTAAAAGTTTTTTCATATCAATTTTTTAAAAGGTTAATGATTTCTTTATGATCTGTTTTTAAAGCATATTCAAAAGGAGTCATTCCCATTGAATCTTTCTTTGTTTTATCCGCCTTGTACTTAAGCAGCAGTTCTACCAGCTCTTTATTCCCAAATTTTACAGCCCAGAATAAGGGGGTATATCCTGTCTCATCTGCAATATTGGGATCCGCGTTTTTCTTTAATAAACGTTCTACCAGATCTCTGTTGTATTTTACAGCCAGCCCGGCCAGAGCTGTCCCTTCCCGGCTTTTATAATTTACATCCTTTACATGATCGATCAGGTATTGGGCAACTTCTGTATTTCCCCTGTAGCAAGCCAGTATAAGAGGCGAAAATCCACTTTCGTTGGTTTGATTGATGATTTCCGGGTTTTGTTCCATCAGTTCTTTTACTTCAGCTACCGTCCCGCTTCTTGCAATGTCGAATATTGACTTCTCTTTCTCCTGAGCGGATAAAATGGTGCCCAGGAATATTCCTAGTAATAAGATAAAATTTCTCATTGTCTGATCAATATATAGTTATACTCAATATTTACACTCTCCGCAATTTTCCTGGTAACCATCTTCGGAATGGTCACTTTATAATCGGCAGGTTTGGCGACAAAGCCTCCCTGCATATAGATCTTACCATCTTTTGCATATATTGTAGCTGTAGAAGAGACCTCCTTATCCACACCATGAAAATTAAGGGTTCCCTGAACGGTATACTTTTGAGGACTTGTCGCAAGCTTTGTTTTATCAAAATTGACAATTTTTCCTTTGAAAGTTGTTTTAGGGTATTTTGCAGTCTCGGCGTAGCTTTCGTTGAAATGCTCTTCCATTAATTTTGTTTTAAAGTGAAAGTTCTTCACGACGGAAACAGAGGCCATTTCACCATTGTCTGCATTTACCACCACCACATTATTATCATCCTGAGCATAAATATCTTCAAATAACGGTACTGAGGCTTCGAAAGTAACCTTCCCGGTTTTGGAGCTATATTTCTGTGCTGAAGCGTAACCGGCAAAAAACAGGGATACGCTGAGTAATAGTAATTTTTTCATATCAAATCTTTTTAATTTTCAGTAAGTCCGTCAGCTTTCCATTTGATGAAAGTATTGATCTGCGTTGAAGACAATGAGCCTCCTTTAGGCATCTTCCCCGGATCTCCATTGGGTCTTTGAATCCGGTCCAGAATAACATCTATATTGTTTTTCACCTGTTCATAGGTTGCCAAAGGTTTAATAAAGCTGTCTGCTGAATGGCATCCTATACAGTTATTGTCTATGATAGGTTTTATGTCTGTAGTATACTTTACAGGCAGTACGATAGGTTTATTGTCTGAAATTTCCTCATAGGTTCTGCTATCACAGCTGTGAAGGATGGTCATTGAGGATAAGCTCAACAGGTATGCTAATTTTTTCATATCAAAAAACTCTATAAAGATTAAACCCAAAGAAAATATGACCCTTCCCCCAATTTCCGGACGCATTGGTAAGATATCCGATATCTGAATTGATCTGGGAGTTGGTGAATAAAAGCTGGAAGACATGTCCCCCCGTTTCTATATCCACCCCTAAAGAAAGAGGGTTTTTATAAAAACTATGATCATCAAAATTCACAAAGTATTCTGCATTCACAGAAACTCTTTTTGAGATTTTATAGCGCCCGCCCAAACCTGCGAAAAACTGGTTCTTATCCTCAATTGCCGGCTCATAAAGGTTTTTATGAACATATGAAGGGGTAAACTGCAATGAAAGTTTATCATTAAACCTTCTTGATATCAATGCCTGGGTAAGGTAAGAAAGCCTGTCATTGAATTTGAGGTAAGGATAATTGTCTTTATCCAGATCGGTATTTACTGCCATTACATGATAGCCAACAATATCTACCGGAAAGTTTTCACTTTGCTTTACCAGTTTATATTTTACGGCGCCCTCAAAGGTTTTCATATTCGTCTCTCTGGACAGGCTGACAGAAACGGCATCTGAAATACCATAGATTGCTCCTAATTTGGTAGAAGCATTGTCTAAACCAAAAAAATCTTTAAACCCTGCGCTTATGTCACCAAACCGATGGGCAACAATCATATACCATTCTTTCTTAGCAGCCAGTTTTGTGGATTGTCCTGTAACAATCTGGAGGGCTTTGAAAGCGGGTTGTGAGGTATCTGAATTAGTTTGAATGGTGTCAATATCTTTCAGCAGATCTTCCTGTGCAAAGGTAAAAACTGATGAAAATACAGACAAAAATAAGAAAGCTTTTGTCATATTATAATTTCATTTTAATTATGATATGACAAACTTATAGAGTTATCAATTCAAAAATATGTGATAAAAGTCACCGAAAAAATTGTTTTTATCAATCATAAAACAAAAAGCTTTAAAACAATATAAATTAGATTAATCTAACATTTTCATTTACAGCCACTTTTATACCCTCTTTGGTCTGCAGAATTTCTCCGTCGCTCTCAATTTTTTTTAATACCCTGCTTACAACTTCTCTGGAAGTACCTAAGTTGTTGGCAATTTCACGATGGGTTATTTTGATGGGGTTGTTACCTGTGATGGTAATCTGCTGCTTGATATAGTTCAGTACTCTTTTATCCAGCCTGTGAAAAACGGCATCGTTTACCATATTCATAACTTCTGAAAAGCGCCTGTCATATTCACTGTAAAATAATTTGTTGATTTCCGGGAATTGGATCAGCCAATCATGCATTACCGAAACGGGGATCAACAAGGCTTCTGAATCTTCTTCCGCTACAGCGTATACTCTGCTTACATAATCTTTAAAAATAGAGGAAAAGGTCATAAGACAGCTGTCATTGGGCTTGATGTAATAATAAATAAGCTCACGGCCATCATTAAGGGTAAAAACTTTAATGGAGCCTTTTATCAGAAAAGGGACATATCTATTTTTCTGACCTTCTCTTATAATTTCTGTCTTCGCTTTTATACTGGTGATTAGGGCATGCTTTTCAAGTTCTGCTAAAAAACCACTGCCTAAAAAACCAAATTTCTGAGAAATAAATTGGTCGCTTATCATATCCTTATCAATATTTGAAACAAATATATAAAATCAGAGAACCAATATATCATATAAGTAAAATTCTTTCAATATTAAAATAAAAAGATTAACATTTAATTCATTTTAATAAAAATTCTAAGCAATTAAATCAAATAACATTAAAAATATAAGAATTATAAGGTCCATTCATATATTATTTTTTGAAATCCAGATAACGGTCCTTTCTTTTAAGAAATCTTTTAAAGAAAAAGAATATTATCCCAATCTGAAAAATTTCTCCGGAATGATATTAAACTTAATAAAAATGCCCCGGTAAAAACCGGGGCATTCTATTTTATTGTAAAAGAAATCTTACGCTTGTACGTTGTTTCCGCCTAATACGAAAGGCTCAACTTCTTTGATTTCTCCGAACTGCTGCTCGTAGTTAGCGATGTTCTGTTGAAGAGCGTTTAAAACTCTCTTAGCATGAAGCGGAGCAAGAATAACTCTTGATCTTACTTTAGCCTGCTGAACACCTGGCATCAACTGAATAAAGTCTACTACAAATTCAGATGGAGAGTGGTTTACCAATGCTAAGTTAGCATAGATACCAGCAGCTACCATTTCGTTTAATTCGATGTTGATGTTTCCGTCTTGTGGATTTTGATTGTTGTCCATTGTTATAAATTATGTTTTTAAAATTCGAAATTTGAGATTGTGAAAATATAAAAATAATTTCACATCCCAAATTTCAAATCATTAATTTTAGTTAAGGTCTTCGAATTCTTTCTTAGAACCTACGATAACGTTTTGGTATTCTTTAAGACCTGTTCCTGCAGGAATTCTGTGTCCTACAATTACATTTTCTTTAAGACCACCAAGAGAATCTACTTTACCAGCAACAGCCGCTTCATTCAGAACCTTAGTGGTTTCCTGGAACGATGCTGCAGACATGAACGATTTAGTTTGAAGTGCCGCTCTTGTAATACCTTGTAATACAGGAGTTGCTGTAGCAGGAAGCGCTTCTCTTACTTCTACTAAAGCTAAATCTTCACGTTTCAATTTAGAGTTTTCATCTCTCAGCTCTCTTGCAGTGATCATCTGACCTGGCTTGAATTCTTTAGAATCACCAGCAGCAACCACTACTTTAAGACCGAATACCCTGTTGTTCTCTTCCAGGAAGTCATACTTATGCTCAAGAGCTCCTTCAAGGAATTGAGTATCACCTCCATCCACGATAGATACTTTTGTCATCATCTGTCTTACAATGATTTCGAAGTGCTTGTCGTCGATTTTTACCCCCTGCAGACGGTAAACTTCCTGAATCTCGTTTACTAAGTATTCCTGAACCGCAGTTGGGCCTTTGATTCTCAGTATATCTTCCGGTGTGATAGAACCGTCAGATAAAGGAGAACCTGCTCTTACGAAGTCATTCTCCTGAACAAGAATCTGGTTAGAAAGTTTCACTAGGTAAATCTTTCTTTCACCTGTTTTCGCCTCAACGATCAATTCTCGGTTACCTCTCTTAATTTTTCCGTAAGAAACTACCCCGTCGATTTCTGTAACAACCGCTGGGTTTGAAGGGTTTCTTGCTTCGAATAATTCGGTAACTCTCGGAAGACCTCCGGTGATATCCCCTGCTTTTGCAGATTTTCTTGGGATCTTGATCAAGACTTTACCAGCCTTAATTTTTTCACCATCGTTAACCATCAAGTGGGCTCCTACCGGTAAGTTGTAAGCTTTCTGCTCAACACCTTTAGAGTCTACCACCTTCAAGGTAGGTACGGCTTTCTTATTTCTGGATTCAGAGATTACTTTCTCTTCGAATCCTGTTTGTTCGTCAATTTCAAGCTGGAATGAAATACCCTGGATGATATCCTCGTATTCTACCTTACCTGAAGTCTCAGCAATGATAACGGCGTTATACGGATCCCATCTACAGATCACATCTCCTTTCTTCACTTTATCACCTGGTTTTACAGATAATATCGATCCGTAAGGTACGTTAGCCACCATTAATGGAGTTCTGGATTCATTATCAGCAACCAATCTGAATTCTGTTGAACGGGAAACCACAACCTCAGCTGTATTACCGTTTTCATCTTCAGAAGTAATTGTTCTTACTTCATCCATTTCAACGATACCGTCTCTTCTTGCAACAATAGATGGATTTTCTGATACGTTTCCTGCAGTACCCCCCTGGTGGAAAGTTCTCAACGTAAGCTGAGTACCTGGCTCCCCAATTGATTGTGCTGCGATTACACCTACCGCTTCACCCATGTGGATCATCTTACCTGTAGCAAGGTTTCTACCGTAGCATTTCGCACAGATACCTTTCTTAGCTTCACAAGTAAGCGGAGAACGTACTTCAACGGCTTCTAATCCTGCTTCTTCAATTTTCTTGGCTAACTGCTCAGTAATTACCTGGTCAGCTTCAGCAATTAATTCATCAGTTTCAGGATCGTAAATATTATGAAGAGAAACTCTACCTAAGATTCTTTCAGAGATCTTTTCAACGATCTCATCATTTTTCTTAAGCGCAGTAACTTCTGTACCTCTTAAAGTTCCACAGTCGTCTTCTGTAACGATAACGTCCTGTGCAACGTCTACCAATCTTCTCGTCAAGTAACCGGCATCGGCTGTCTTAAGAGCAGTATCCGCAAGACCCTTACGAGCACCGTGGGTAGAGATAAAGTACTCTAGAATCGAAAGACCTTCCTTAAAGTTCGCAAGGATCGGGTTTTCAATGATCTCCGCTCCGGTAGAACCGGCTTTTTGCGGTTTTGCCATCAAACCTCTCATCCCTGATAACTGACGGATCTGTTCTTTAGAACCCCTCGCTCCAGAGTCAAGCATCATGTATACAGAGTTGAAACCACCCTGGTCAGTTTTCATTCTGCTCATGATCATTTCAGTTAATCCGGCGTTTGTGTTTGTCCAAACGTCAATTACCTGGTTATAACGTTCTGTATCTGTAATAAGACCCATGTTATAGTTGGCTCTAATTTCATCTACAGCTTCAATTGATTGTGCAATCATCTGCTTTTTCTCAACAGGAACCACAATATCCCCAAGTGAGAAAGAAAGACCTCCTTTGAATGCGTTTGAGTACCCTAAGTCTTTCATCGCATCAAGGAACTTCACAGTAGTAGGGAAATCCGTATCAGCAAGGATCTTACCGATAACGTTTCTCAATGATTTCTTAGTAAGAAGCTCATTGATATATCCTACCTGCTTAGGTACGATCTGGTTGAATAAGATTCTACCTACAGAAGTTTCGATCAGTCTTGTAACGATTTCACCATTTTCTTTGATAGGAAGTCTACATCTTACTTTAGCATTTAAAGATACTCTACCTTCAGCGTAAGCAATTTCCGCTTCTTCAGGAGAATAGAATGCAAGACCTTCACCTTTTACTTTCATATCTTCTGTAGAGCTCAATTCTTTCGTCATGAAATAAAGACCAAGAACCATGTCCTGAGAAGGTACTGTAATCGGAGAACCGTTTGCAGGGTTCAGGATATTCTGAGAACCTAACATCAATAACTGAGCTTCAAGGATCGCTTCCGGTCCTAACGGTAAGTGTACCGCCATCTGGTCACCATCGAAGTCGGCGTTGAAGGCCGTAGTTACTAATGGGTGCAGCTGGATAGCCTTACCCTCGATCATCTTAGGCTGGAAAGCCTGAATACCCAGTCTGTGAAGGGTAGGCGCCCTGTTCAATAGTACCGGGTGACCTTTCATCACGTTTTCAAGGATATCATATACTACAGGCTCTTTTCTGTCGATAATTCTCTTCGCAGATTTTACTGTTTTCACAATACCTCTTTCGATGAGTTTTCTAATGATAAACGGTTTGTAAAGTTCAGCAGCCATATCTTTAGGAATACCACACTCGTGAAGCTGTAGGTTCGGACCTACAACAATTACCGAACGGGCAGAGTAGTCAACCCTTTTTCCCAATAGGTTCTGACGGAAACGACCTTGCTTACCTTTCAATGAATCAGAAAGTGATTTTAATGGTCTGTTTGATTCAGATTTTACGGCAGAAGATTTTCTTGTGTTATCGAATAATGAATCTACTGATTCCTGAAGCATACGCTTCTCGTTTCTCAGGATTACTTCTGGAGCTTTGATCTCCAATAATCTCTTCAAACGGTTATTTCTGATGATAACTCTTCTATAAAGGTCATTAAGATCAGAAGTTGCGAAACGTCCTCCATCCAATGGAACCAATGGTCTTAGTTCTGGTGGGATAACAGGAAGGACACGCATGATCATCCACTCCGGTCTGTTGATCATTCTTGTATTAGCACCTCTTAATGCTTCTACAACGTTCAATCTTTTCAGAGCTTCAGTTCTTCTTTGCTTGGAACCTTCATTATGAGCTTTGTGTCTCAAATCGAAAGACAATGCATCAAGATCGATTCTTTTTAACAGATCTTCAACAGCTTCAGCACCCATTCTGGCGATGAATTTGTTGGGATCAGAATCATCAAGATACTGGTTCTCTACAGGAAGAGTTTCCATGATATCAAGGTACTCTTCTTCTGTAAGGAATTCCATATTTTCAAAATCGGAACCGTCTAATTTCTTAGCAATACCCTGTTGGATCACTACATATCTTTCATAGTAGATGATCATATCTAATTTCTTAGAAGGAATTCCTAAAAGGTATCCGATCTTGTTTGGCAATGAACGGAAATACCAGATGTGTGCAATTGGAACGACAAGGTTGATGTGCCCGATTCTCTCTCTTCTTACTTTTTTCTCAGTAACTTCTACTCCACAACGGTCACAAACGATCCCTTTATAACGAATTCTCTTATATTTACCACAAGCACATTCGTAATCCTTTACAGGACCAAAGATTTTCTCACAGAATAACCCGTCTCTTTCAGGCTTGTGAGTTCTGTAGTTAATAGTTTCCGGTTTTAGAACCTCCCCCCTTGAGTCCTGTAAAATAGACTCCGGTGAAGCTAAACCGATGGTTATTTTATTAAATCTACTTGTTTTATTTTTATTTGACATAAAAAATGTTTTATTCTTTATTTCTAAATCTTTTATTGTAATATTTTTTTCTTAGTTTCAAATGGATAAGTTCATTTATCCTGATTTGAATACTTAACAAGCATCAAGATCAAACTTTACCTGTCTTATTGTTCTTTTTTAAGTTTCAGCATTATAACGTCATCATAATCCGGCTGCCAGACTTTAAGAGGGTTAGAAAAAGTTTTAACAAGATCAAAATCCGCTAAATGTATTTTACCAACATTTCTCTTTAGAAAGCTGCTTCTCACTATATAAGAAACAGTATCATTTTCATTAACAGCCTCAATTCCTATAAACGTTATAGTCCCCTTTTTCTGAAATCCTGACGGCAATAAAATATATCTGATATTATTGTCTGCCAGGTACCTTTCAAAAGGCATTGATGCAATCTGCTCAAAAAAGCGCTTATCTGCCACCAAGCCATCCGCAGGGATGATCTGCAAGTCTGAATAAAATGCTAATTTTCCAGGCATATCATAGGTAAAAACCCTTGAGCCTGCCGGAAGATTTTTTTTCAGATCTTCTGCTATAACCTGTACTTTATCTTTTTTGACCTCTCTTATTTCTTCATTATCTCCTGCCGCATTAGAGCCCAGACTTATATTCGTATTGGCTTTTATATAAGAGACCGAACTCAAAAAAACCGTACAGACCAACAGCTGAAACAGTACTGCTATTTTTCCCTGCCTAAAGCCGGATTTCTGTAAAAATAAGTTTACAGCATCATTCAGCATAAAGGCCACTGCCAACATCTGCATCACAAAGTACCACTGCCCGATCTGCGACTGAAAGTACAGGTTGTATAACAACTGTACGATAGCCCCAGCAACGAAGTATAATTTTAATTTTTTAAAATCAGCCTTCGTAAAGGAAAGCAATAATGCATACAGCAAATTCAACACAAGAAAGATGGTTCCCCACAGGTTTCCAAAAACAGAACCCTCAGCGTTTGGAAAACTTGATTTTATCCTTCCGCTTATCGGAACCATATTCCCGAATTCAAATTTATTGTAGAGTAAGTATCCGCCAGCCAGCACAATAAATACTCCTGCAGCTTTTATCAGGTCTTCTGTTTTGGGCCTTGTATCACCGGATAAACAATATAATCCTAAAAAAAGCAGGACAAAAGCATTGTCTAACCGGGATAAAAATACCATACTGGCTGCAAGCCCCAGAAGCCATCCGTTTACCGCTCTACCTTTTATCAGTATATTGAGCAGTAATGCAGTGCAAAATAAATTAAGGTGCGCCTCTGTCAAATACAAAGTACCGAGTGAGAAAAAAACCAATCCCAAAAACCCGACTCCTGCTATTTTCCCAATCCCTCCGTCTTTAAACAAAGGCTGCAGACATTTTATACTTAAAAAGAACAATACAACCTGTATCAGCCACAGTACATAGATCATTTCCTGTTTAGGAAGCGGTATGATAAAATCTGCAATGATACATACTAACATCCACAAGGGATGAAAACCATTTGTAGCATAAATGTCATTGAATTTAAAGCCTAATCCGCTCACGAAATTATGTGCTATTTGCGGATAAAAGAATCCATCGTCAGCAGGGAATTTCGCAGGGCTCAACAAAAAGAACAGGGCAGGAATCGCAAAAAGCAAATACCCATATTTTTCTGTTTTGCCTAAATTCTGAAACATTCTATCTTCAAAATGATTTATAGTTAAAGTTTGTTCTAATTAAAAGATTTAATTTATTCCTCCAATCTCACGTCTAATCCAAGACCTTGTAACTCGTGAAGCA
Organism: Chryseobacterium sp. UF-290; assembly: GCF_058245615.1. NCBI lineage: Bacteria > Pseudomonadati > Bacteroidota > Flavobacteriia > Flavobacteriales > Weeksellaceae > Chryseobacterium > Chryseobacterium sp. UF-290. The sequence goes on along the minus strand of NZ_JBSICB010000003.1, from coordinate 225,192 downwards.
ATACATTGAATGATTCCGGAATACCTGGTTCAGGCATAGATTCACCTTTTGCAATAGCTTCATAAGTTTTTGCTCTACCAATCACGTCATCCGACTTCACTGTCAGGATTTCTCTCAGGATATTCGATGCACCGAATGCTTCAAGTGCCCAAACCTCCATCTCTCCGAATCTCTGACCTCCGAACTGAGCTTTACCTCCTAACGGCTGCTGAGTAATCAATGAGTAAGGACCGATAGAACGTGCGTGCATCTTATCATCAACCATGTGTCCTAGTTTCAGCATGTAGATAACACCCACTGTAGCCGGCTGAGTAAATCTCTCTCCGGTACCCCCATCATAAAGGTGAGTGTTACCGAATCTTGGAAGACCAGCTTTATCTGTATATTCAGTGATCTGATCAAGACTAGCTCCGTCGAAGATCGGCGTAGCGAACTTCATACCCAGCTTCTGACCAGCCCATCCAAGAACCGTTTCATAGATCTGACCAATGTTCATACGGGAAGGTACCCCTAGTGGATTCAATACGATATCTACCGGTGTTCCATCCTCCAGGAATGGCATATCTTCTTCACGAACGATTCTTGATACGATACCTTTGTTACCGTGACGTCCTGCCATCTTATCCCCTACATTCAGTTTACGTTTCTTAGCGATGTAAACTTTAGCCAGCTTCATGATACCTGCAGGAAGCTCATCTCCGATTGAGATCGCAAACTTCTCACGGTTTTTAACTCCTTGGATATCGTTATATTTGATTTTGTAATTGTGAATCAATTGTTTGATCAATTCATTCTTATCAGCGTCTACTGTCCAGTCTGAACCGCTAACGTTTACATAATCTTCTACTGAAGTCAATAATTTATGAGTGAACTTCACACCTTTACCGATGATCTCTTCATCAAGGTCGTTTTGTACCCCTTGAGAAGTTTTACCGCTTACCAGTGTATTTAATTTTTCAATTAAAGTATTTCTCAACTCATCAAACTTAGCCTTGTAAGTGTTTTCAATCTCTTCAAGTTTAAGTTTTTCTTCAGTTCTTTTCTTTTTGTCTTTAATATTTCTGGAGAACAATTTCTTGTTGATCACAACTCCTCTCAATGAAGAGTCAGCTTTCAATGACGCATCTTTCACATCACCAGCCTTGTCACCGAAGATCGCTCTAAGAAGTTTTTCTTCAGGAGTCGGGTCAGATTCACCTTTTGGAGTGATTTTACCAATCATGATATCTCCAGGCTTCACTTCGGCACCGATTCTGATCATACCGTTCTCGTCAAGATCTTTAGTCGCTTCTTCAGAAACATTTGGAATATCTGCTGTAAGCTCTTCCATACCTAATTTGGTATCACGAACTTCAAGAGAGTATTCATCTACGTGGATTGAAGTAAACCAGTCTTCACGTACAACTTTTTCATTGATTACGATCGCATCCTCAAAGTTGTATCCTTTCCAAGGCATGAAAGCTACCACTAAGTTTCTACCCAGAGCCAATTCTCCTTTTTCAGTAGCATAACCATCGCAAAGCACCTGTCCTTTTTCCACTACATCACCTACTCTTACGTTTGGTCTTAGTGTGATGGTAGTACTTTGGTTAGTTTTTCTAAACTTGGTAAGGTTGTATGTTTTAGTAGCAGATTCGAATGATACAAGATCCTCGTCTTCGCTTCTCTCATATTTAATAACGATTTTGTCAGCATCTACGTACTCTACAGTACCAGTACCTTCAGCGTTTATTAAGATTCTTGAATCTCTTGCAACTTGTTGCTCAAGCCCTGTACCAACGATTGGAGCCTGTGGCTTCAACAAAGGAACGGCCTGACGCATCATGTTTGATCCCATCAATGCACGGTTCGCGTCATCATGCTCCAGGAACGGAATCAATGAAGCGGAAATACCTGAGATCTGGTTTGGTGCTACGTCGATAAGGTCAACCTGGTTAGGTTCTACTACCGGATAGTCACCATCCAATCTTGCAATAATTCTGTCTGTTTCGAAATCACCGTTGTCGCTCAATTCAACGTTTGCCTGAGCAATTACTTTAGCTTCCTCGTCTTCAGCATTTAAGTAAATAGGGTCAGCGTTAAGATCAATCTTACCACCTTCTACTTTTCTGTATGGAGTTTCGATGAAACCTAGGTTGTTGATTTTCGCATAAATACCTAAAGATGAAATCAAACCGATGTTTGGTCCTTCCGGAGTTTCAATCGGACAGATTCTTCCGTAGTGTGTATGGTGAACGTCCCGAACCTCGAAACCTGCTCTTTCTCTCGATAAACCACCAGGCCCCAATGCAGATAATCTTCTCTTGTGAGTGATCTCTGATAACGGGTTGGTCTGGTCCATAAACTGAGAAAGCTGGTTGGTACCAAAGAATGAGTTGATCACAGACGTTAATGTCTTAGCATTAACAAGATCAAGCGGAGTAAAGATTTCGTTATCTCTAACGTTCATTCTCTCCTTGATCGTTCTTGCAATTCTTGAAAGACCTACTCCGAACTGTCCTGCTAATTGCTCACCAACAGTTTTAATTCTTCTGTTTGATAAGTGGTCGATGTCATCCACCTCCGCTTTAGAGTTTACAAGCTCGATCAGGTGTCTTACGATCGCAATAATATCTTCTTTTGTAAGAACCTCAGTAGTTGCAGGAATATTAAGACCTAACTTTTTGTTTAATCTGTAACGTCCTACTTCACCAAGAGAGTATCTCTGCTCAGAGAAGAATAATTTCTCAATGATTCCTCTTGCCGTCTCCTCATCTGGCGGATCTGCGTTTCTTAACTGACGATAGATGTACTCTACCGCTTCTTTTTCAGAGTTGGTAGGGTCTTTTTGTAATGTATTCTGAATGATAGAGAATTCATTGCTGTTTTCTTTGTGAATCAGGATTGATTTCACACCAGCATCTAAGATAAGATCCAAGTGTTCTTTTTCAAGAATCGTTTCTCTATCCAGGATGATCTCATTTCTTTCGATAGAAACTACTTCACCTGTATCTTCGTCTACGAAGTCTTCGAACCAGGTGTTCAATACTCTCGCAGCCAATGTTCTCCCTTCTACTTTTTTAAGGGCAGCTTTAGAAACTTTTACTTCTTCAGCAAGGTCGAAGATCTGAAGGATATCCTTATCAGATTCATAACCGATAGCTCTTAATAAAGTTGTTAATGGTAACTTTTTCTTACGGTCGATATAAGCGTACATTACGCTATTGATATCGGTTGTAAATTCCATCCAAGATCCTTTGAAAGGAATAATTCTTGAATAATAAAGTTTGGTTCCGTTCGCGTGGTAAGTCTGTCCGAAGAATACACCAGGTGAACGGTGAAGCTGCGTAACAATAACTCTTTCAGCACCGTTGATGATGAAAGATCCACTTGGCGTCATGTAAGGAACCGGACCTAAATATACGTCCTGAACCACTGTTTGGAAATCTTCATGTTCCGGGTCAGTACAATACAATTTAAGTCTTGCTTTTAGAGGAACTGAATAAGTAAGTCCTCTTTCCACACACTCATCGATTGAATAACGTGGAGAATCTACCAGATAGTCCAGGAATTCCAATACGAATTGATTTCTGGAGTCCGTAATCGGAAAGTTCTCCTGGAAAGTCTTGTAAAGGGCTTCTGTCTTTCTGGCTTCAGGAAGTGTATCAAGCTGGAAAAACTCTCTGAAAGACTCGATTTGGATGTCCAAGAAGTCTGGAGTGATGATCTTTCCTTTCGCTGATGAGAAATTAATTCTCGGATTTCCTTGAGTTGTTGATTTTGTTTTACTCATAAAACTTTTAAGAAAGGGTTAAAAAATATTTTGATTCATTAAAAAATATCAGGAAAGAAAAAGAAAAGAGAGAAAAGATAAAAGACTTCAAATGTTTGGCGCTATTAGAAATAGTCTTTATTCTTTGTTCTTCATTCTTAAAATCTAATCCTAACTGCAACACTGGTATATCTTTTCACAGCGTAATGCAAAATATTTTTATTACTTTTGAGGCAGCATTACTGCAATATTTACAAACACAAAATCCCTTCCATGCCGTAAGCAATGAAAGAGTTGATTTTCAGTATTTTATAAATTTACAAACAATTTTTTGCGCCAAAAGAAGGGCAAAGATACAAAAAGTTATCCACAATAACAAATAAATCATCTCATTTTGAGGTCATTAAAAATAAAGGACTGCCCGTTGCCGGACAGTCCTTTGTTAATATGAAGTTTTCCTACAATTATTTCACAATAACTTTATAAGATTTCACAGTTGATCGGGTTTCAACTTTAATGATATAAACACCTGTCGGTAATGAAGAAGTATCAATACCGGTATTTGCATTGAATTTATCTGATCTCACTACCTGTCCCTGAGCAGAGAACAATGTATACACCCCTTCTTCTGCAGCTGTTATTTTTAGATTTTCTCCAGCTTTTACAGGGTTAGGGTATATTTTAATATCATTTGCCGCACCTGCAATTTCTTCAGGAGTTGTAACTCTTGCAGCACTATTTGATCCATTTTTCAGTAGCGTAGCATAGGGTGAAAGCGGAGAATTTGGAGATCCTCTTTTCACAAGATCAGTATCTACAACAGCCTGAATACCATCCTTGTCTTTATCATCAATCGTAGAGATGAATCCACCACCAAGCGTATCAAGGTTTCCTTTTCCGATCTGGTACAAGTCAAGGTCTGACCCATTGGAAGTAATATCCAGGAAGTCAGGCTTATCGTCACCATCAGTATTTTTGATCGGATATTTCATCACTCCGGAATCAGGATAGGTTTCAAGAATATCTGCAATACCATTTTTACCTACCGGAACATTACTGTCAATAACACCATTACGGTCTGTATCGATCTGGCTGATCACTGATTCCGGTATTCCTGATTCGAACAGATCCAGTATACCGTCGTTGTCTGAATCCAGATCAAGGTAGTTCGGTACTGAATCTCCTAAGATCGGAGTCAGCAGAATATCTCCTTCAGCGTCATCATCCTGGAACTTACCGTTTTTATCAAAATCCTCAATAGCATCAGGAATACCATCATTATCTGAATCAAGATCACAAGCATCCTCAATACCATCACCATCCGTATCTAATACAGGTGATTTGTCATTCACCGCAGTACAGCCTTCCGCACAGTCAGGAATACCATTACCGTTATTATCTATATTGTCATTTCCTCCAGGGCAACGGTCGAAACAATTCGGTACACCGTCATTGTCATCATCTTTGCTGGCAAACGCGTTATAAATATTATATCCCTGAGCCAAATTAACTGAAAGCAATGAGCTGAAAGTAATCTTAATACGGTTAAAAGGCTTGGTCGCTTTACCTCCTATATAGAATTTGTTGGATCCGCTGGTAAAGAAGTTTCCAGTAATCAGACTTCCTGACGTAAATGTATCCGTCAAAGTATTTCCGTTATAAAACTGCACTATAACAGCGTCAAGAATACTCACCCCGATCAGACCTCCTGTTTTTTCAACAGTATAGCCCGCAACGGTATTAGCAGGAAGCAAGCTGTTGCTGCCAACTGTTAAATTCGCTGAGAAAAGAAAGCTGCCCAGCAAAGGAAACGTAAGTCTTGCATAATTGGAAGGGTTATTATCTACAACAGATCCAGCATTAGTAAGGCTTGGAGCAAGCAGCCCGATACCTGACTGCGTCCATCCAAACCCGGTTACAATATTTCCGGGAATTGAAGAACCACTTGTCTGGATCTTATCATCACATTCACAGCCTACAGGCTCTTCAAAAGCATAATATACGTTTAGTTTTCCTAAATTAAATCCTACCGTCTGAGTAACCTTTAATCTAACCTCGTTGAAAGGTTTAGTCGTGGTCAAAGTCACCTTCTGTCTTCCTGAACCGTAGCTAAGAACCTTAATATTGATCAAACCTCCACCGTCTGACAACTGTTTTGAATCCTGAAGCTGGCCAAACAGATATGTTTCTATCGTAATATTCTTTAAGAATTCAGCACTTAATAATTTTCCCTGATCATCAGGCTCAATGACAAACCCGGTTCTGTTACCCGCAGGATAAACCTGGTTTTTATCAAGAACTCCTACTGAATAAGATCCTAATAACCCTACCGGAAGAACAATCGATCCGTAAGAGTTCTTATCTCCATCCCCTATTCTTTCTCTGTTCTGAACATAAGAAAGAGGAGCAAGGAAACTGCTGCTTCCTGATATATTTCCATCAACACCACTTCCGGCAATGATATCATCACAGATACCATTCTTATCTACAGGCACTTTAGCGGGATCAAATGCGAATGCATAATACACATTCATTGCACTGAACACGGAAAGAACATTGGTCTGATATAATCTTACTTCATCAAATTCTTTTGAGGTCTTGAAGTGCAGGAATATTCTGTTTTTACTTCCTCCAAACGCCGGTACAGAAAGCAGTGTACTGCTGGTAGTAGACTCCTGCAGAGCACCGTTTTTATATGTACTGATTCGTAGAGAGCTCAAAAGATCAATTGTAATGAAGCTTGTCCCAAGGTCAACATTGAAACCTGTGATATAGCCTGCAGGATACGTTGTGTTTTTATTTTTAACAGATATTCCGTTACCACTCAACAGGGATGCAAAATTCCCCATACTTACGCTGTTATCCAGACTGGCATCTACCACCGGATTCATGCTTCCGTTATAACATGCTAAGCAAATTCCCGAATTATTGACAGGTTTTGCTTCCACTCCCATCCCACGGATAGGTTCATAGCCTTGCTGTGCAAATACAACTGCCGACATCACTAATGTCATCAGCATTGCGGCTAATTTCTCGAATAATTTTTTGGTCATTTTTTTATTTTATAAGGTTTGTGTTTATTTTCAATTAATAGAAAGTTTTCCACTCAGATCCATTGCATCCTTCATGTCTGCGGGCTGAAGCATTATAGCGTATTGCACCTTCTTCAGCCGAGGTACATGCAGAAGGAGGAGAAGTGACACCCGATATCTGAATAGCAGCTCCGGAAGCAGCAGCAGCAGTAGGTACCATATTGATTCCCATTATTGTATTTTTAGCGTTACCTTTGCCCAAAAAGATATGTGAACCATTCGCATACACTATTTGTCCAGCTGTTGCCGTTGCCGTAAATCCAACCGTCATCGCTTCTGTACCTGAAGCATTACCAGCTGTACCAATAGCAATATTATTGGTGGATACCGTATTTCCTGCACCAACAGCAATTCCGCCATTGTTTGTATTATTATTTCCAACAGTCAGTCCCGTTATACCGGTAATGGTATTTCCATTTCCGAATACCAACTGATTTGCGCCCGATGCCGTATTAGAATTCCCAATTATTTTAGCACCGTTATTCGCCGTATTATCCAACCCAATCGCCACTGCCGGGAAATTTCCTTGCGCGGAAACCGTATTGCCTTTTCCTAATGCGATATTGGAAGATGTACTGTTCGAAAGCGTATTATTGGATCCCCAGGTGAATGAAGCGAAGTTTCCGCTTGTACTGTTAGAATTTCCACCTTGTAAAGTACCGTTAACATCCAATATCCCTTTTACATTTTTCTGAGTTGCCAGAACCAGATTCTTTGCATCACTTGTTCCTAAATAATTCCCGGTACCAATATCCGTTCCCAAAGCTGCTGTTGCAGGTACAGTTCCCGCATTTCCTGTTGTACGCCAGTCAATGCTCAAACTCCCCCACTTTGTGCCGTCAAAAAAATAATAGCCGGGTGATTGAACATCAGCAGTCTGTCCGGAAGGAGAAGCTTCGGCAACCGTAACGTATACTATTGCTCCGGTTTGAGCCGCTGTATAATTTTTAGCTTTTAATTGAACCCCTGTAAGTCTAGGAGCAATAATACCATCCAGCTTACTTGCCGTTGCCGGCATACCTGTCACGTCTAAGGTAGCCTGAGGCGTACCAGTATTAATCCCAACCTGTGCTAAAGTTAGTGAGCTTGCAGATAAAAGTGCAAGAATGAATAATTTGTTTTTCATTTCTAATGATATGTGTTGTTTTTTTGTGTGTTTTTTGAGAAGACAATTCCTAAAAAATTTCATTCAAATTATAAATGAAACAACTGGTAATTTTCTGTAAAGGGATTGTATAGAATTTCAGAAATACTACTTTATGAGAGTAAGGTCAGCTTATCAGGAATTTTAATAATAAATTTAAAGCCATCGACCAGTTTAGAAGGATTAATGCAAAATTTCTCCACTTTTTCAAATGCCGTCAATATATTTTTATTATGCATCCAATCCATTGACACCTTGTCATAACAAACTGCTGTAAAGTTCCAATCATCCGGAAAGGACAGCAAGAAGTGCTCACTGTTCGTGACGGGAAAGCTGTAATGGGAAATACTGCTATAACAGTCTCCACCCCCTTTATGGTTATCGCCATCATTCTCATTTACCAGAACATGCATACCTTCAGGTGGCTGCTGCATAGGAGTACAAGTAGGCAATGGCTGCAGCTTATTATTCATATCCGTACTATACAATAATTCAGCCTTATCTATTGCTACAGATATAAACTTAGTATTTAATGCTATAGCCGACAGCAGCAAGAAAAATGCAAGTTTATGACTATAGGCAAGAAAGTAATTTCTATCCAAATTATGTTGTGTTTTTTTCAGCACAAATATAACACTTTTCCAATTAAAACAATGTTTTGATGATAAAATTTCATTTAAATTTAAATAATAAGAAAAATAAATCAATACATTATGTTAATAATTGTCAAATAATCAATAATAATATATTATATACATATCCGGATCAATAATATTTAAATACGTTTATACATTAACACTGTTATTTGTAAAGGGTACCGCATAAAAAAAGCCCGGGCAAATTGCCCGGGCTCTATATTTATAATAAAATTGAAATTATTTCAATTCTACTTCAGCACCAGCTTCTTCTAATTGCTTCTTAAGAGCTTCAGCCTCGTCTTTAGATACACCAGTTTTGATTGGAGCTGGAGCACCGTCTACGATATCTTTAGCTTCTTTAAGACCAGCACCTGTTAAATCTTTTACTAATTTAACGATAGCTAATTTAGAAGCACCTGCAGACTTAAGAATTACGTCGAATTCAGTTTTTTCTTCAGCAGCTTCACCTGCAGCTCCACCTGCAACTACTACTGCAGCAGCAGCTGGCTCAATTCCATACTCATCCTTAAGGATAGTAGCTAATTCGTTTACGTCTTTTACTGTTAAGTTTACTAGCGTTTCAGCTAAATTTTTTAAATCTGACATTGTTGTAATGTTTTTGTTGATTATTTATTTAATTTTTTGAGTGTAATTATTCAGCACTTGTTTCTTCAGTGCTATCTGCAGCAGCTTCCGGAGCTTCAGCAGGAGTTTCTTCTACCGCAGGAGCCGCTTCTTCAGCTTTAGCTTCTACAGTTTCAGGTTTGTTTTGAAGAGCAGAAACAACTCTCTGGATTGGAGACTGAAGTAATCCGATGATTTCACCGATCATTTCTTCTCTAGACTTGATGTTAGCAAGTGCATCCAGGTTATTGTCACCCACGTAGAAAGTTTCCTGAAGGTAAGCAGATTTTAAAGCCGGCTTTTCTTCTTTCTTTCTGAATCCTTGGATTAACTTCGCAGGAGCGTTAGCTGTTTCAGCGATCATTAGCGCTGAGTTTCCTTTGAAAGTTGGGAACATTTCAGAGTAATCTACTCCTTCGATCTGTTCCATTGCTTTTTGTAAAAGTGTATTTTTTACAACTTTTACCTTGATATTTTGTTTGAAAGCCTGTCTTCTGAAATCAGAAGATTTAGCAGCGTTCAATCCTTCTAGATCTGCTACGTATACTACTTTTGCATCCTGAAGCAAATCTTTGATCTCTTGTATTGCTACAACTTTTTGGTCTTTTGTCATTGTCTTAAGGATTTAATATTAGTTAACAGATTTAGTATCGATTGCAATCCCCGGGCTCATTGTAGAAGACAGGTAGATGCTTTTTACATACGTTCCTTTAGCAGCAGTAGGCTTCATTTTAATCAATGTCTGGATCAATTCCTGAGCATTTTCTTTGATCTTGGCAGCATCGAAAGATACTTTACCGATACCCGCATGGATGATACCATACTTATCTACTTTGAAATCAATTTTACCTGCTTTTACTTCAGTAACAGCTTTACCGATTTCCATTGTTACAGTTCCTGATTTAGGGTTTGGCATTAAACCTCTTGGACCTAATACTCTACCTAACGGACCTAATTTACCCATTACAGCTGGCATAGTAACGATAACGTCAACATCCGTCCAACCTTCTTTTATTTTTTGTAAATATTCGTCAAGACCTACATAATCAGCACCAGCAGCTTTAGCTTCTGCTTCTTTATCCGGAGTTACAAGAGCTAATACTTTAACATCTTTACCAGTTCCGTGAGGAAGAGATACAACACCTCTTACCATTTGGTTCGCTTTTCTTGGGTCTACTCCTAATCTTACAGCGATATCTACAGAAGCATCAAACTTTGCAGTATTTACTTCTTTTACAAGAGCTGCACCTTCTTCAAGGTTATAGATTCTTCCTTTTTCTACTTTGCTTAAAGCTTCTTTTTGCTTTTTTGTTAATTTTGCCATTTCTTTAAGTTTTAAGCGTTAGTTGGTTTAGTTCCTGTTACTCTTAATCCCATAGATCTAGCAGTACCTGCAACCATAGAAAGAGCTGAGTCTAAAGTAAAGCAGTTAAGGTCTGCCATTTTATCTTCAGCGATCTTTTTCACTTGATCCCAAGTTACAGAACCTACTTTATTTCTGTTTGGTTCACCGGAACCTCCTTTGATCTTAGCCGCATCCATTAATTGGATTGCTGCAGGTGGAGTTTTAATAACGAATTCAAAAGATTTGTCTTCGTACACTGTAATTACTACAGGTAAAACTTGCCCTGGCTTATCTTGGGTTCTCCCGTTAAATTGCTTACAAAACTCCATGATGTTCACACCTGCAGAACCCAATGCTGGACCTACTGGTGGAGAAGGGTTAGCCGCGCCACCTTTCACCTGAAGTTTTACCATTTTAAAGACTTTCTTAGCCATTGTTTGTTTTTTAAATTTGAATAATTAATGAGTTTGGAAGCATTTATTATTCAGTAGGTTATCTTACTCACCTATGACAAGCCTACTTTTTGGACTGCAAAAGTATAAAATATTTTTGAAACTACAAACGGATATTACTGATTTTTAAAAAGTTTAGAAAAAAATCAATATCCGAAGTTATGTTTTTCATTTCCTTTTCTCATCCCTATATGAAACATATTATTTACACAAAGGTTCTCCAATATATACTTATCATGTAAACCCAATAAGCAGCATGAATTAATTGCAACAAAAAAACAATATATTTCATAAAAAAATAAATATAATATATCACAATAAACGAAAAAAGGTCATTTACGATAAATGACCTTTTGTATTTTTATAATAAACTGGACTTTAGAAGCCTGATGGTTTATTAATCGTTTGTGAGGAACCGTCATTCCCCCCAAGATCAGCATTGATATCATTGATATTTTGCTTTGTAATCAATCTTTTATAGGCCATCAGATAGAGGTCTACCGTAAAGTTGTTATATGTCCTGGACGGAGGGGTCGTATTCGTTGCAATGATTCTGCTATCTGTAAATTTTGCTCTGATATGCCAGGTTCCATTACTTTTGAAAGCAACTACGTCAGGAGATCCCTGCCTGTTATCATTGATTCCATTATTTCCGTAATCAAGCATCACATTGGTAGAGTTATCATTAAGCTTGAAGGAATAATTGTGCAGGATCACCAGAAAATTATTAGCATCTATTTTTGTGTCGTAATCTGTGATACCTGCTCCGGATACTCCTGTAAGGGTGAGCTTGATATAATTGAACAATCCGCTGCTTTCCAGTTTCGGATCATACAGCTGAAGGGCATTTTCTGATGTAGCCAAAAAACTCCCCCCTGTCATTGTAGGTTCCCCCGGGTTTCTTAGGTATAAAGAATTTGTATAGGTATTTCCGTTGACGTCAAGTGTTTCTGCAGGTTTATCTGTATTGATTCCCACCTTACCGGTCTGGGCATTAAAAAATATTCCCAGACACATGATCATTGTTATATAAATTTTTTTTCTCATATCTTGTTATTGAAGCCCTAGAGGCGTATTGGTTGAAACTCCTGAATAGATTGGTGAAGCTGATGCTGAAACTGATCCCGTAAAGGTTCCCCAGTCTTTTACCAATGATTTTTCAAATACATTCAATGTAAGCGTCCAGGTTCCGTTTGCTGAAGAAACAGTGCCTGCTCCTTTAAAGCTTAAATTAATAGCATGGTAATTCTTTCCTCCTTTCGCTACTTTGGTGATTTCTGTAGAATAAGCTCCATAAGATTTCGGGCTTGTAGAAGTGTTAGCCGCAGATACAGCTCCTGTAAAAGTTGCACCTGTAATCGCTACTACGTATTTATCTGCATCAAGTCCCGTATTCAGATTCACCACTTCATCCTGCTTCACATTTTTCAATACCACATTATACATGTTTACAGGAGCTACATTACGAAGCGAAATGTCCAGCAACTTAACTTTTCCTACAGGCGAGCTGTCTTTGGAACGGGTAAGCAGCAAATAGCTTCCACTTGCTTTTACATTCTCTGTATCGATCAAATAAGATTCTACCAATGTTTCTCCTTCTACGTCCAGAGTCCCTTTTGGGTTTGTCGTATTAATTCCGACCTGTGCTTTCATTCCCAAAGAAGCAAAAGCCACCAGGAATAATGCTGTTATTTTTTTCATTATTGTATTTTTATTGAATTAGAGGAGCTGCTGCAGCACCTGTAGTGGAAGATTTAAGATCCTGTGATGAGTTGAATTCCTTAGCGTAAGACCTGTCATAAACCAATAGGTTGAGTGTCCATTCTCCTGTAGGTAAAGCTCCATCAGGAGCGAATCCCTGATAGTCCGCCTTTAACTTCCAGGTTCCTCCGGAAGAATAAGCAAATATCTGAGGTACCGGAGTTAGCCAGTCTGCGGAATAAGTTCTTACAGGCTGGGTAAATCCAAAAGAGGAGATTACTACCAGAAATTTTTGGGAATTGATCTTCGTGTCAAACTGGTTGACCCAATCCTTGTCTGAAGGATCACAGGTAATTTTAAACTGTATAAGATTAATAGGAGCCGGTGAGTTAGGCACAAAGGAATCATTATATGCTGTAATTTTATTTTCCGGAGCCGGGGATTTGATAATAAAGGTATAATTCTCATCAGTTCCTAGCTTTTCCATAGGCTTTTTAAAAACAATACCGGATGTTTTCATTGTACCATTAACAGTCAGTTCCTTTTCGGGGTTTGTAGTATTGATTCCAACCTGGGCATTAGCCCATGCAGCAGCACCCATTAAAAGGACAGTCGAAGTAATTTTTGTCATGAGGTTGTGTGTTTATTTTTATATTATTTTTCCCACTTCTACAGTTCAGTATAAAGCACAATTACCCTGTACACATACTATACTGTGTACGAAATAAGAAAAATATAAGTTTTATGGATTAACTGGCAGGTAACTTGCAAGAAGCATGCCATCCAAAAGTGAATTAAGAGAACAAAACCCGCATCAATACAGCAGAAACGAACCTTATCCCAAGAATGTGATAAATATATTGGAGCAAAGCCCTTTCATTGAAGGGTTCAGTAAAATCTTCATTTTTAAAAGATCAAAAAAAATAATGTATAAAAATTATGAAAAACATAATTTTTGAATCCAAATTTCCATCTTTATTTTCAATAATCATTTATTAAAACATTAGAGATAAAATACAATACAGTTTTAGAGGGCTTTTATGAGAAGTTAGAGGTTAGAAATTAGAAGTCAGAAGAGGTAGATATCTGAGCCCGCGAAGCCAATAACGAATGTTGTTTTGAAGGTGAATAGCATGCTTTAAAACTGATCAGCAAAAAAAACAAATTCATGTTATCCTTTCAACCCGTACAAGCTGATTTTCCGGAACCTGCACTTCGAAATATTTTACAATTACTCCTCTTCTCTATAACAAAGATAACAATACGGGCTGACTGGAAATCCAAAGAGTTTGGGAGCTGAAGTGATTGATATGAGAAGTATGAGTGGATAGCCCCTGAAAGACTTAGAGAATATAAATGAAAAAAGACCGCCAGAATAGCGGTCTTTGTATTTTATATAAGTAATTATTATACTTTTTCTACTTGCATGTAGCTTAGTTCCATTGGAGTCTTTCTACCGAAGATCAATACAGAAACTTCAATTTTCTTTTTGTCTTCAAGAATTTTCTCAACTGTACCGTTGAATCCGTTGAAAGGTCCATCGATCACTTTAACGTTTTCACCTACTACATATGGGATCTCAACATCGCTTGCAAATTCTGAAAGTTCATCCATTCTTCCAAGCATTCTGTTTACCTCAGATTTTCTCATCGGAACAGGATCTCCACCTTTTGTTAAGCTTAGGAAAGAGATAACTCCAGGGATGTTCTTAATCACGTGAGGAATTTCTCCCATCAGGTCAGCTTCTATCATCAAGTATCCAGGATAGTAAGGTCTCTCTTTAGGAACTTTTTTACCGTTTCTAATCTGAATTACCTTTTCCATAGGAATAACCACTTGAGTAACGTACTGCTCAAACCCTAAACGTTTGATTTCTGTCTCAATATAGTTTTTCACTTTATTTTCCTGTCCGCTGATTGCTTTCAGCACATACCATTTCAATTCGCTCATTATGGGAAAATACTTTTAATTAATTGAACAAGTTGATTAGCATTCCTATGATGTTGCTGATTGCCTTTGAAAACAATTCATCAACTCCAAAGGTAAATAATGACAAAATCACTGTCGCAATAGTCACTACAATAGTAGAAGACTGAAGGTCAGCCCATTTTGGCCATTCAACTTTATGTCTGAATTCGTTATAAGAACCTTTTAAAAAATCGACAAATGAACTCATAATTTATATTTGCACGGGCACAAGGATTCGAACCCTGATCAACGGTTTTGGAGACCGGTATCCTACCATTGGACGATGCCCGTAGTTAAAAAAAGCTTCCGTAAAGAAGTTCCTTACGGAAGCTTTTTAAATATTGTTTAAGATGGATTAGTCGATGATTTCAGTTACCTGACCTGCACCTACAGTTCTACCACCTTCTCTGATCGCGAATCTAAGACCCTCGTTAAGAGCGATTGGCTGAAGTAATTCAACAGTGATTGTTAAGTTATCACCAGGCATTACCATTTCTACACCTTCTGGTAAGAAGATCTCACCTGTAACGTCAGTAGTTCTTACATAGAACTGAGGACGGTATTTGTTGTGGAATGGAGTGTGACGTCCACCTTCTTCTTTAGAAAGGATATAAACCTCAGCTTTGAATTTTTTGTGTGGCTTAACTGAATCTTTCTTAGCGATAACCATACCTCTCTTGATGTCAGTTTTTTCAATACCTCTCAACAATAGACCTACGTTATCACCAGCTTCACCTCTGTCTAGGATTTTTCTGAACATCTCAACCCCTGTAATAGTAGAAGTCAATTTCTCATCACCCATACCTACGATATCAACCGGATCACCAGTGTTGATAACACCAGCCTCGATTCTACCAGTTGCTACAGTACCTCTACCTGTAATAGAGAATACGTCTTCGATTGGCATTAAGAATGCTTTATCCTGATCTCTAACAGGCTGCTCAATCCAAGTATCAACTGCATCCATTAATTCTTCAACAGTCTTAACCCACTTCTCGTCTCCGTTAAGAGCACCAAGAGCAGATCCCTGGATTACTGGAGAGTTATCTCCGTCATATTCGTAAGTAGATAATAAATCTCTAAGTTCAAGTTCAACAAGCTCTAAAAGCTCAGCATCATCCACCATATCAACTTTGTTCATGAAAACAACGATTCTTGGTACGTTTACCTGACGGCAAAGTAGGATGTGCTCTCTAGTTTGAGGCATTGGTCCATCAGTTGCAGCACATACTAAGATCGCTCCATCCATCTGAGCAGCACCAGTTACCATGTTCTTTACGTAATCCGCGTGACCTGGACAGTCAACGTGAGCATAGTGTCTGTTTTCAGTTTCGTACTCGATGTGAGCTGTATTAATAGTGATACCTCTTTCTTTTTCTTCTGGAGCAGAGTCAATAGAAGAGAAATCTTTTTTCTCAGCAAGACCCTTGTTAGCTAATACGCTACTGATAGCAGCAGTAAGAGTAGTTTTACCATGGTCAACGTGACCAATAGTACCAATGTTCAAGTGTGGTTTGTTACGATTAAACGTTTCCTTTGCCATGATTTAAAATTATTTATTTATTGTTTTTCAAATTTTCGGTGTGCAAATATAATGAATTTTTAAATACCAAAACCTTTTTATCAAAAAAAAGTTTCAATATCCAAATCCAATGAAGTACAAACCTTATATTTCAATGTATTGAGACTGCAAATTTACAAATTTTTCCGAATAGAAAAAATCTTTATGAAACCTTTTATTAAAAAGCCTGAAAGCCAGTATATAAAGACTAAATTTTAGGATTATAATCATTCTTTACCGCAATCACATTCTGCTTTTATTTACTGTTTTGCATCAAACTTCTTCAATGATCTGGTGAATAAGTAAAATGCCAGCAGCAAATACCCTCCCATAATGATCAATGGAACGGAATACTTACCAAAAGCAAAAGAGATATAGTTGAAAAATTTATTGAATACAAAATCCACAGTATTGATATTGAAGAAGCCTAATAACAGTAAATACAAAACGACCAATACGATTGCTGCAGTTCTGTATTTCTGATTAAATATCCTTGCCAATATAGTTTTCACCTTATTTTTGAAACCTGCCGGAAGTAAATAAGTAGGAATAAAAAGGGTATACAGTCCTATGGAGAACATAAAGGATATATTCAGCATCAATAATACGTTGATATGAAAAACAATCGCCACCACAAGCATACACCTGAAAAATTTCGGGTAAAGGAAAGCAACAATAAAAACGGTTTCAAAAATAACTGTAAAATAATCCAGAATCTCCCAGAATATCTTAGACCTGATGCCATCATAAACTCCTGAAAGAAGATCACTCCATCCTATAATATACCGGTACTGATTGAAAAATATCTGTGTATATTGGGTATCCATACTCAGCCAGCCTCCTAAAATCTTAGCAAAGCCTGCAGTAAACATTCCGAAGCTAAAGATCAGGCTCATCAGAAACATTGGCCATGATTTGGCTAATCCGTCCGTTTTTTGTTCAGGCTCAGGAAAGAAGCTGTATGTTCTGTTCCAGGGTGAAAATGCCATTACCAGAAGGGGTAATGTATAAATAAAGTCATGGTTTATTTTTCCAAAAGAATAAGCATAATTGTTGGTTACTATATACAGGACCATATAAAGTATTGCAAATATTCTCGGCCTATACCCTATCAGGATCAACAATAACCCCAGATACATTATGTACCGGCATACCACGAAAAAGATTTCAGAAGGAATGAAGTCTATAAAGGACAGCATACTGATAGGCGGATGCATTGCGCTGCCAGGAATAGAATGAATCCAGCTGTTATCCGCTATCCCGATCCATAATAAGAACAGGGAGAAAAATATTCTGTAAAATGCCAGAAACTCATAGCTGGGATGGTAGCTGGTGAAAGGAAGTTCTTTTAATTTATTCATCATTTTCGTTAGTTTAAAATCGGAAAGTCAATATAGTATCCTGAACAGCTGTTTCACCCATTTTCCTTGTGGTGATATCAAAGTCTATGGTTTCATTGATCACCTGCATACCTGTCACTTCTTTACCATGAAATCTTTCTTTCATCTTTTCCACAATAAACTTTTTGCTTTCTTCTAAATCCACTTTTTTAATATTCCTGTTAAGAATAGATTTTTTCATCAGGTAAAGCCTCTTCTTATAGGGAGGTAAAGTATTGATCCGATCATTTAAAACCGGATATTCTTTAGGAAAAAGTAAATTCCGGATAAGGGTAATCTGTATCGTTCTTGGTATTCTGTCCCCCAGATAGTCATTTTTAACTAAAATACTATCTGACCCGTCTTTAAAAAAAACATGGGAAGTTGTTTTGGTAAATTTGATATATCTCCCATCTTTTATGGGACATGAAGCAAATCCCGGAAAATTAAATGAAGGATAAGTTTCTTCAATATTAACCTTAAAGATCAGCTGTAATGGGAGTAATACGATTAAGAAACCGAATACGAAGAGAACCGTTTTTTTGTAGCGTTCCATATTGTGTTTTTAACATTTGTTTGCAAGATATACGATAAGAGCTTCAGGCCTATAATCAAAGACTAAGGAAAAGCTTTTCTACAAATGCTTTAGAGGTTGGGAACTCGTTATTTTTTGCAGATATCATTTGTTTATAATTGAGTGCCAATTTAATTATTTTATTTGAAATTATATAGCAAGAAGTCAAAAAATACTTCACCCCAGAAAAACCCAAGGTGAAGCTATAGTAAGAAGATTAAGCCTGCCGGAGTTTTTTGGTCCTGTTGAAGATCCAGAAAATAATCGGGAAAATAAGCAAGGTAAGAACTGTTGCCGTGATAAGCCCTCCAATAATTACAATAGCCAGCGGCTTTTGAGACTCCGACCCGATTCCCGTGGATAAAGCAGCCGGCATTAACCCGATCGATGCCATAAGCGCAGTCATGATCACAGGTCTTGTCCTGGATTTTACTCCGTTTAATATCGCATTGTCTATATCTATCCCGTCTTTAACATTCTGATGGAATTCCGTGATGAGGATTACCCCGTTCTGTATACAGATTCCCAAAAGGGCGATCATCCCTACCCCGGCAGAAATTCCAAAGTTGATTCCGGTAACATGCAGAGCTATGATCCCGCCGATCAGGGCAAAAGGAACATTGGCTAATACTAACAGAGAATCTTTCATATTTCCAAACAGAATAAATAGCAGAAAGAAAATCATCAGAAGGCTTACCGGCACTACCTGCGTCAATCTGTGCGATGCACGCTGCTGATTTTCAAATTGTCCCGTCCATCCTACGGAATAACCATCCGGAAGCTCTATAGTTTCCACTTTTTTCTGAGCATCCGCAATAGTGCTTCCCAAATCACGGTCCCGAATTGAAAATTTCACCCCAATATATCTTTTGATATTATCTCTGTAGATGAATGCTGCACCATTGTCTTTCACAATATTACTGATCTCTTTCAAAGGAATCTTTGTTCCATCCTGAGTAGGTACCATCAGAGAGGCAATATCTTTTTCATCCCTTCTGTATTCCTGGGAATATCGGAGACGGATCGGGAACTTTCTTTCACCGTCAAACATTTCAGAAGCGGTTTTCCCTCCGAAAGCCATTTCCAGCACAGCCTGCGCATCTGCCGGCATCACACCATAGGCAGCCATTTTATCTCTGTCTAGTATTACACTTACTTCAGGTTGTCCGATATTTTTTATGATCCCGGGGTCTTTCACTCCATCTACATCTTTGATCTTCGTCAGGACCTCCTGTGCCAGTTTATCCAGAGTTTCCAGATTATCACCATAAATTTTGATCCCGTTTTCCGCTTTAAAACCGGCCACCGCTTCTGCAACATTATCAGAAATCGGCTGGGAATAGTTGAAGGTAATCCCCTGATAGCTTCTCAGCTTTTGATCAATTTCGTTAATCAGCTCATCATAGGTAATCTTTCGTTTCCATTCTTCCCTGGGTTTAAGGTTTACAGCAAACTGTACAAATCCAAAACCGTTCGGGTCTGTTCCGTCATTACTTCTTCCCGTCTGTGCCAGAACATCCGTCACTTCGGAAAAACTCATAATATCCTTTTTTAAAAGGTCTGCCGTTTTCAACGATTCTTTTAATGACGAGCTCATCGGCATTTCTGCTGTGATCCAAAGTGAACCTTCGTTCAGCTGGGGCAGAAATTCTGTTCCCAGGAATTTACCTGAAAATAAAGTTACCGCCAGAAATGAGGTCGCAACGATCATACTTATCTTTTTATGCTTAAATGTCAGATTAAAGCCTTTCAAAACGATTCTGTCCCAGAAATTGACGAACGGATTGTTTTTTTCTTTTACATTCTTATTTAAGAGAATATGTGAAAGGACAGGAACCAGCGTTAACGTAAATATCAATGCCCCCATTAATGCAAATCCTAAAGTAAAGGCTAAAGGAGAGAACATCTTTCCTTCCACTTTCTGGAATGAGAAAATTGGGATCAGAGAAGTAATGATAATTAATTTTGAAAAGAAGATAGCTTTCCCTAAACCGGTTCCTGTCTGCCTGATCCAGCCTCCTTTGGCCAGTTTATTAAATTTCTCCATCCCATATTTATGCGCCTTGTGATCAAGCATTACGAAGAGCCCTTCCACCATGACGACAGCTCCGTCTATAATAATTCCAAAGTCAACAGCTCCCAATGAAAGCAGGTTAGCGCTCATTCCAGCCAGTTTTAAGCATAAGAATGCAAAGAGCAGGGATAAAGGAATAATAATAGAAACGATCAGCGTTGTTCTCCAATCCGCCATAAAGATTAAAACGATCACTGTTACCAGCACAATACCTTCAATAAGATTATGCATTACCGTACGCGTTGTGAAATCCATCAGATTATCCCGGTCATAGAAAGTGACCATCTTTACATCTTTCGGAAGAACCTTTTCATTCAGTTCTTTAATTTTAGCTTTTACACCTACCAGCACTTCCCTAGGGTTCTCCCCTTTTCTCATGACTACAATTCCTTCTACGGTATCATCATGGTTATTCAGTCCGGCCTGACCAACACGGGGCATGGAACTTTCGTGAACTTCTGCTACATTTTTTACCAACACCGGATTTCCGCTGTCATTCTGAATAGTAATATTGCCAATATCCGCCACTGACTGCACCAGACCAATACCTCTGACTACATAGGCCTGACCGTTTTTCTCAATAACGTCTCCTCCTACATTCAGGTTACTTTTCGTAACAGCGTCATATACCTGAAGCGGTGTCAGATTATATTTGTCCAGCGCTCTCGGATCGATGCTCAGCTCAAAAACTTTATCCTGCCCTCCGAAGACGTTGATATCCGCTACTCCGGGAACTCCTCTTAAAGCACGGTCAATGACCCAGTTTTGCAGGGTAAGCAGAGTCCGGGAATCTTTTGTCTTACTTTCCAGCGTATATCTGAAAATTTCCCCGGTTGGCCCGTAGGGTGGCTGTACTTCAGGATCTACCTCATCAGGAAGGCTAATGGTTCTTAATTGGTTATTGACCTGATTTCTGGCAAAAGTATCATCCACCCCGTCGTCAAACAGAATTTTAACAATGGAAAGTCCAAACATGGTAGTACTTCTCACACTGGTTTTCTTCTGAACCGGGCTCATCGCCAATTCTATGGGGGTAGTGACAAACCGTTCTACTTCTTCTGCACTACGCCCATTCCATTGGGTAATGATTACAATCTGGGTATTGGTGACATCCGGAAAAGCTTCAATAGGCATATTCCTGAAACTTATAAAGCCGGCAATCGCTAAAATCGCAACCCAGATAAAGGTAAATGCTTTGTTTTTTAATGAAAAAGAAATTATATTTTTTATGAATTTATTCATGATAGATAAATTGATGACCTAAAAAAGCCGTTAAGAGCAATTATTTTTAACCTCTAAAATTGAATTTTTAAAAATGTTAAGTACAGAGGTTTAGTTACCTGTAAGTCCTACTTGTATCTTAATCTCATTAACAATTAATCATCTAGCTGTTTAAAGAACGGTATATCAATAACTGATTATTGGTGATCACCTCCTCTCCTTCTTTGAGGCCATCTGCAATATAGGTCACATCACCTACCTGCTTGAGCACTTTGATTTCTCTGATCTTTACATCAGTTCTTGATTTGAAAACCACCACAAAGCTTTTGCCATCATCAAAGATGACTGCTTTAGAAGGAACGGTCAGCATCGTATTACTTTCCAAACTGGAAACTTTTATGGTCGCTTTGCTATCCGGAATAAGCAATCCATTGGCATTATCCAGAACTACTCTCGCCTGCATCGCATTGGTCTGCGGATCGATGATCTTAAATATCTTATCAATTTTCCCGTCAAAAACTTTATCAGGATAAGAAAGGGTGGAAACCTGCGCCTTCATGCCAAGACTGATCTTTTCAATATCCGATTCATTAACGTTCATGATTGCCCAAACATTGGTAGTATTGGCTACATCAAAAATATTCTCACTTCTGTCACTTCTCAGCTGCATATCTTTATTGATGCTTTTCTGAACAATATATCCGTTAATTGGAGCTACTACATTGTAGAGATTTCCGGACTTTACATTATACACCGTGCTTACTGCTGTAGCTCTCTGCAATTGATCTTCAGCTTTCTGCAGCTGACTCTTCGCTTCCAGAACGTCTCTTTCAGTATTAAGCTTTCCTTCATAAAGTTCTTTGGCAACGCGCAGGTTATTCCTGGCCACCACCAAATCTGTTTTCGCGTCACTTACATCTTTCTGAATTTCTGCCAGCTCCGTACTTCTGATAGTCGCCAGAATCTGTCCTTTTTTCACATAATCTCCCAATTCTACATTTACACTCATCACGTTTCCGCCTACAAGCGGGTAAACATCTATATAGCTGTTTTTATCCGCAGAGATTTTTCCGTAGAAGCTATATTCATCTTCTACATTCTTTTTTTCAACTTTTGCCAGGGCAATAGAACTCAGCATGGTATTGCTAAGCTCAAAGCCTTTCTGGGCCTGATTTTTATTTCCTTCCTCTTTTTTTGAACAGGCCAGCAAGGAAAGAGCCATCAATACGGGGATAATATATGTTTTCATTGTTTTAATAGAAGATTTTCGTTTGTACTAGTTGATTGAGCTGTTCTGCAGATTGCATGATCTCATTTTGCATGTCATAGATCTGGAGAGCAGTTTCCCTGTAGCTGTCCATAAAATCTGTAAATTCAATAAGATTTACATTTCCTTTTCTGAAATTGGTCAGCATTCCATTATACACCAATTCCATATTTTGCAGATCTGTAGTTTTAATATCCTGAAGCTGATCATATTGAGCCTTCCAGGTTTTATATGCGGACAGGACTTTAGTTTCAAGGGTCAGTTTCTGAAAGTCTGCATTTTTTTGATTTTGCTGAATAGCATAGTTGGCCTTTTCTACATTTCCCTGATTAGCCTTCCATAAAGGCAAAGGGATCCCTAAGGTAAGATTGGCTTCATTATTAAAGGTTCCTCCTGCCTGATCCCATGCGGCCCCCACATTCAGATCCGGAACATTCAATGATTTCTGCCATTGGGCATAAAGCTTACTGTTTTCTATCAGTTTTAAATTGTACCGATAATCCGCGTTATTTTCCAAAGCCTTATTCTTCAGCTCCTCTTCATCTCCAAAAGGCTGTACAGCAAGAGCTTCTTTAGCTTCGGCTTCAGACATCTGAGGTTCTATATCTTCCGAAATACCGGTTAGTACTTTCAAATTCTGTTCAAATTCAAGAATATTTTTATTGATCTCCAATTTATCATGGTTCAGCTGAATCACAAGACTTTGTAGTCTTACAGCATCTTTAAGAGATACATTTCCCTTATCTGACTGTATGCGGTAAGCATTTAAAAGCTCATTCATATACCCCAGCTGCTTATTGGTGTTTTCCAGTTTTAATTTCTCATAGTAAAGATTGAAATACGTAGTTCGGAGCTGGGCTCTCAGGTCGACAAGAAGTTGGGAAAACTGAAGCTGTGCCAGTTCTTTATTGGATTTAGCAAAGGCAATTTCATTTTTCTTTTTCCCTCCCATATAAATCAGCTGGGTAATCCCTGCTCCTTTTGAATGTCCTACATCAAAAAACTTTTTATCCTGAGGGTTATAAGCATTGAATTGCCCGCTCAGTTGTGGCAGTTCCCAGATCCTGGCCTGCAGAATATCCGCATCTGCCATGTTGATGTTGTATTGTTCGGCAAGCAGCTGAAGATTGTTCTTCTGAAATGCTTCTTCACATTCCACAAGAGACATTTGCTGTTGTGCCGCCATGAATGAGGAAACGGCAAGACACAGCACTGCAATTCTGTTCATTATTATTATTTTGATTGCAAAATTGCTTTGATGTGATTAAAAGAAACTTAAATGAGCCTTAAAAAAATATTAAAATGCCCTTAAACAGGCTATTTTAGAATAAAGCCTCAAAGAAACACTCATTCACTGATGAGTTTTAACCTAATTTTAATCAACAGTATAACAGAAAAATTATTGTTTTTAGAAAATATAGAATGCTAAAAAACTATTTTTTAAAAGTTACCGTAAACTGATTCATGAAATCGGCAGGAGAAGAATAGATAATCTCCGCATCATGATATTCCAGAATTCTTTTAACAATTCTCAGCCCCAGTCCGGAGCCTGATATGTGCTGGGCATTATTCCCTCTTGTAAAGGCTTCAAATAGCTTGGCCTGCTCTTCTTCAGAAATAGTGTCTCCATGTGAAATGACATCAACACTAAGGCTATCGTTCGTTTCTGTGATCAATACCTTTACTTCTGTATTATCTGAATATACCGCGGCATTCTTAAACAGGTTAATAAATACAATGACCAGCAGGGACTGAATTCCTTTGATTGTCAGGAAAGCGTTTTCAGAAGTATCTTCAGTGATCAGGAAATCAAGCTTAAGATCAGGGTAACTTTTTTCCACCCCTTCAAAAGCTTCAAAAATAGCCTCATCGATCCTCACCTCTTCATAGATACTCTGAATATTTTCTTTATCGAATTTGGTAAGCAGCAGCAATGAATTGGTAAGGTCCGACAACTGATATACATCGCGCTGAATCTGCTGTAAGGAAGACAGCGTTTCCGGAGAATGTTCTTCAAATTTAATAAGATTCTCCAACTGGAAAGCCATTCTTGTGATGGGAGTTCTGATCTCATGTGAAGCACTTGCCGTAAAATCCTTTTGCGACTGGAATACATCATCCAGCCTTGCAATCATGGTATTAAAAGATCTGGCCAACACATTGATTTCATCATCAGACTCCTGTACGGGAATCTGAGTGGTCAGTTTATGCGCAGTAACCTCAGAGATCTCTTTGTTCAGGTCTTCCAGAGGACGGAGGAATTTTTCTACAAAATAATAACTGAAAAAGCCGATAAGAAGTGTGCTCATCGCATAAGCAGTAATCAAAAGGTATTTAAGATATCCTAATTTCGATTTTCCATTGGTATCAAAAGCACTGGTAAGAATATAATAGTTTTCCCCATTGATGTTTCTGAGCGCAGCATAGATCTCAGGAACCGTTTTCTCCGTATAAATGATCTTCTTTTGATCCAGCTCTTTTAGCATTGCGCTGTCCCAGGTGACATTCCGGTCTTTGATCGTACTATAGATAAGCTCTTTCTGCTCATTGAAAATTAAAATTTTCTCATTCAGCAGGATATTGTCTGAATTTTCATTGAAAAAGATCGGAGCTTCTTCTTCAAAATCTTTAGATTTGGAAATAAAATGGCTGGTAAACTCGAGCCTTTGCCTGAACCTTTCTTTGAATTCGTCTCTTCTAAAGTCATTAAAAGATAAATAAATGACCGCCATCACCATTCCAAAAAGCAATGAAAAGGCGATACTGATCGTTAAAGCTATCTTTCTTTTTAAAGACATTTATAATGGGCTTAAGTAATATCCGAAACCGGAACGGGTGTGGATCAGTTTAATTTTAAAATCTTTATCAATCTTTTTCCTTAAAAAATTGATATAAACTTCTACGGTATTGGTATTTGTATTAAAATTATGCTCCCACACATGTTCTGTGATCTGCTGCTTCGAAACCGTTCTTCCCTGCGCTTCCGCAAGATAGACCAACAGCTGGAATTCTTTCAATGTAAGGGCTATCTCATTTCCTCCACGATAAACCTTCTGTTCCGTTTTGTTGATAATAAGATCATCAATTCTTATAATATCCTGATCGGAAGTATCAGCAGGGGTTTTTCTCCTGAGCAAAGAATTGATCCGGAGAAGCAATTCTTCAAACTGAAAAGGTTTTACCAGATAATCATCAGCAAGGCGGGTAAAGGCATCTTTTTTATCTGAGATATCTCCATAAGCCGAGATGATAATGATCGGTGTATTTTTATCAAAAGAACGAATCGTCTGGCAGACATCCAGTCCGTTTATTTTAGGAACATTGATGTCGAGCAAATACAGGTCGTATGTATTATTTTTGATCTGACGGAGAAAAGTCTCCCCGTCATATATTTTATCACAGGTAAAATTATTGGATTCTAAAAACCGGCAAAGCTCTGCAGAAAGAATGAGGTCGTCTTCTAATAAAAGAATATTCATCAAAATTTATTTTACACGAATTTAAAGAAAATTTTTATGATTGTAATTCTAAAGGTGAAGTAAAAGTTTTTAAAGCTTAACATGGACAAACCTGCTTCTTCAAATCATTCATAATTGATTCTTCGCTTAGCAAACTTATAATATAATACAATGTAAATTTTGAATGAATATTATATTGAATATTTATAATATGCAAATATTCTCATTGGCTCTTACGTCTGCATCACTTTTTACATAGCCCCAACCTTTGAGAATAATCAAAAAAAAATTCCCGAAAGAAATTCGGGAAAATCGAGAGCCAACTACGGGACTTGAACCCGTGACCTCTTCCTTACCAAGGAAGCACTCTACCGCTGAGCTAAGTCGGCATCAACTAAAAAAATCACACTATTGAGCGTGATTTTTTTTGAGCGGAAGACGGGGGTCGAACCCGCGACATTCAGCTTGGAAGGCTGACGCTCTACCAACTGAGCTACTTCCGCAATTTTGTTTCCAAAACTATTGGTAAACGCTGTGCAAAACTAAGAAATTTAATTTAATTCTGCAACTTTTTTTCTAATATAAAATGTGGGGAGAGCAGGATTCGAACCTACGAAGCCGAAGCAACTGAGTTACAGTCAGTCCCATTTAGCCACTCTGGAATCTCCCCTCATGTTTATATTAAAATGAGCCTCCAGAGGGATTCGAACCCACGACCCCGAGATTACAAATCACGTGCTCTGGCCAACTGAGCTATGGAGGCATTTTAATAAAGGACTGAAACTGATCGAGAAACTCTACTCTACACATTTCAGTGTTAAAAAAAATCACCTTCAACAGTGATTTTCTTGAGCGGAAGACGGGGGTCGAACCCGCGACATTCAGCTTGGAAGGCTGACGCTCTACCAACTGAGCTACTTCCGCAATTTTGTTTCCAAAACTATTGGTAAACGCTGTGCAAAACTAAGAAATTTAATTTAATTCTGCAACTTTTTTTCTAATATAAAATGTGGGGAGAGCAGGATTCGAACCTACGAAGCCGAAGCAACTGAGTTACAGTCAGTCCCATTTAGCCACTCTGGAATCTCCCCTCATGTTTATATTAAAATGAGCCTCCAGAGGGATTCGAACCCACGACCCCGAGATTACAAATCACGTGCTCTGGCCAACTGAGCTATGGAGGCAAATTAAAAAAGAATTCAAAAGATCGCTGTTCCTTTTTTGCGAGTGCAAATATAGAACGGATTTTTTGAATTCTCAAATTTTTTATGAACTTTTTTTAACTTTTTTTCCTATGCCATTTCTTTTTTCTTGATTAATAGCTTTTTAGCAGTATCAACGCAAAGGTCCAGACTTTCTTCAAAACTTGTGGTTGTCTTTTTTACTACAATATCATCTCCCGGAACCGCTAAAATAATCTCGGCTGTTTTATTAGCTTTATCTGAATTATTTTCTACTTTCAAGAATACCTTGCAGTCTTGAATTTTGTCATAGAAGGTATCTAACTTGCTTACTTTTTTGTCGATGTGTGATTCTAGTGGTTCGTGTGGAGTTAAACCAATTGATTGTACTGTGATCTTCATAATTCTTCTTTTTTAGACGCTCGAGGGTGAGCCTGATTAAACACTTTTTTCAATTGTTCAATATTAGCATTTGTATAGACTTGCGTACTTGCAAGACTGGAATGCCCTAATATTTTTTTTACTTTGGAGATCTCCGCCCCATTGTCCAACACGTGAGTAGCAAAGCTATGACGAAGGATATGAGGACTTTTTTTTTCTTTCGTTGTTATAAGACTAAGGTACTTATTAACTACCACATAAACAAATTTTTCGTTGAGTTTTTTCCCTTTCTTATTCACAAAAAAACAGGATTGATATTCTGCCAATGGCTTTCTTATTTCCAGATAACTCTTAAGAAGCGCTGACAGGTCTTCGGAGACGGGGATCACTCTTTCTTTATTCCCCTTCCCTATTACTTTTAATTCATTTCCGTCTATATTAACATTCTCAAATTTCAGGCCACAAAGCTCTGCTTTACGCATACCGGTCTGATAAAGCACTTCCATGATGCATTTTTCGAGTATATCATGCTCCTGTCCGAAGACCCTGTCATTAAGGTCTTCCATTTCTTCTTCAGACATCGGAATTTGTTTCTCCGCATAAAATTTCAGAGAAGAGATACCTTCTGTAGGAGATACCTTAATTTCTCCTATCTTTAAAAGAAAAAGATAAAAGCTCCGCAGAGAAGACAGCTTTCTATTGATACTTCTCTTTGAAATATTATTTTCACTCAATTCAACAATAAAGTTTCTGATGACCTTTTTGTCTGCTTTAGCTATATTTTCGGAGGATTCTGTTTTGAGATAGAAATGGGAAAAGTCTTCAAGATCTTTTTGGTAACTTGTAATGGTATGAGGAGAGTATCTTTTTTCGAATTGCAAATACTCTAAAAACTTTTCCAGCATCATGGGGCATATAAATAAAAATTCATTTCTCAAATATAGGAATTTAAGAAATGAATTAATATATGGTTAAGAAAAAATCTTAAGCCTGCTCTTCTTTGCTAAGTGCTCTTTGTTTGTAAGCCGCTTTTAGTCTAGCTTGTCTTAACGTTACAGAAGGCTTAATAAACTGTTGTCTAGATCTTAATTGACGAACTGTACCCGTTTTATCAAATTTTCTCTTGTATTTTTTTAAAGCTCTGTCGATGGATTCACCATCTTTTACTGGAATTATTAACATATTTTACATCTCATTTTGGATTGCAAAAATAGACATTTTTTCTTATATCACAAAATATATTCTGACAAACAACCACATATCCATTGTATTCATGATTAAAAACTTAGTATTAAAAGGGGTTGACATTAAAAAACAATTTATCCACAATCATTAAACAATTCAATACAAGCCACCCATTTCATTCATTTTTATTTCCTCCAGAAGTCTTATAAAAAGTTACCGTCATCAAAAGTGATCCACATTAATGAAATATAAACAAAAAGCATTATCTTTGCACTCACTTTATTCATGGGGTTGACTGGTTTCGACAGCAAGACCAATGGGTAAGTAAGCATGCAGAGAACCGTAGCGCGATCTCTATAATCCCTTGCTACAGAATTTTAACTGGCAACGAAGAGTTCGCTCTTGCAGCTTAATAATCGAAGTATAGTAGATTCAAGCGTTTTCCCGAAGATTTCAGTAAGGAAGCAAGATATTCCACAAATGCTCTGTTCTGCGGCGTTTGATCCTGGGATATAGGAATGCGGAAATAAGGCTTTAGAAGCTTCGGCTAAAGCACTAAAATTTCAGAAGATAAGCTGGAAGTTGGGCGTCTGCTCTCTGCTTCCCGTCGAAAACCAATAGCAGAATAAGCATGTAGAAAGCTTATGTATTGCTTGTTTGGACGAGGGTTCGAATCCCTCCAACTCCACTTTTTAAGCTAAAGAGAATTTGTAAATTATTGAATTTTAAATAATTACATTTTCTCTTTTTTGTTTTTGTGTCCGAAATTGTTCCCAAGTATTTTATTAATCTTCTGATTGACAGAATACAAATTATTTATACTGTCAATAAATTGTTAAAAGTATAGAAAGAATTTTAACCCGTCAAGTTTTGTCGTTACTGCCATTTACATTTGCTTTTAGAAACATTTCAGAAAAGTAAAACTAAAACATGATTTATGGAAAATATTTTAGACGATTTAGACGAAGAAAGTAAACGAATACTTCGAGGAAGTCGTATTATACAATTTGCAGAACTCGAAAAAGGCATTTATGGAAGTGGGAAAAATCCTTTTGAAGGGATAAGAACCAATAAAACATTTGATGAAATCTCTAATGAGTATGCATTAAGCACACCTTTTGGAAAAAATAGTGTTTTTTATAAACCTACAACTGAAGATTACGATGCTTTGTCTCAGGAATTTTATACAGGTGGGATTAACTATGAACTTCTTGCAAAAGATTTAAAAGAAAAATTAGGACTGATAAACAACTTTTTATTTGAGCCAGAAAAATATTTATTGGAAGATAAAACCATTTATTCAGGTTCATCTTCATTTGGTATTCCTGTATTCAGCAATATTAAAAATAACAAACCCTTTTTATATAAAAAGAACGACATTAAAATTCAGGCTACTTTTGATTTATCCAAATTGAATACCAGAAAAAATTTACTGAGTAACTCTTACAATTTTGGGATTTATTTTGACAATTATAAAGTAACCTATAATCTTAATTTTATATATAAAGATGGAGAGGATAAGAAATTTTCTGATGCACAAACAGATGCAACTGAAAGCCCCTATGATTTCAAATTGAATGACAAATATATTGCAATAAAGCTTTATACAGGAAATGTAGAAACTTTTATTGAATTTTTGAGAATTATAAAAGGTAATTCTCAAGCTGAGCAAATGAAAAATGATATTATCCGATATTATAAACATTTTTTTGCCACCGCTAAAAGCAACCCTGATATTATTGATGCTTTGTATGAAAACGTTCCTGATTTTGTTTTGGAAGTTCTTACAGATGAAATGCTTTGGAAAGATTTTGTTTCTCTTTCTGAAAAAGCTATTGGCACATCTGGTACTAACGAAAACATTTCGGTTATTAATTTACTAAAAGGAGCAAAAAATGCGAATTGGTGGTGCAATCAAATCAATAAAAATCCTGCCCCAATTCGTAAAGTAATTGAAAAATTCAGTAATAAATATATTGAGGAATTAATTACATCTTTTTCAAGAATTGGTTTGAAAAACTGGACAAATAAAGAACTTGAACAAGCATGGAAATTTGATATTGACTATAAAAAATATAAACCGTCTGATGAAGCTCATGATCCATATATAAGATATACTGGTTTTGCTTATTATTTAGAAAAAGATAAGAAGTATAAAATAGGAACAGTACTATTTGGATATGATGACGCCTCTATCGTAATGCCTTATAATGAAAAAGAAATTGGCCCAGATGAACTACAATTGCCATTTGTTCCAATGAAATTAGTTTTAGATGAAGAGAAAGTAATTTATATTCCGTGTTTTGTTGCCGAATATTTTACTAATAAGAAAATAGATGAAGAATTTTGGATAGTTTTAAACAACATTGCCGTGGGATTATTACCTGAAATTGAGGCTAAATTAATTGGAAATACTCTTAAAAATGTAAAACAAGAAAGTGAACTTCTAAAGAAACTGCGTAAGTTTGTAAGGATATCGAATAAATATCCAAAAGAACCAATGCCTTTGGAAGGAAAATTATATGGCATTGCAGAAGTTGAAAATGGATTAATTAAAATAGATGGAATTTTGGCAAATTATCCTCAAAATGTTGATTATGTAATTACAACAGAAGGAAAATTGCTTTTAGGAAAAAAACATCATTTTTTAGGTAATGCTCAGGATGTTTTAGCAGCAGGAGATTTAAAAATAGTTAAAGGAAAAATAAAAAGAATATCTAATTTATCTGGACATTATGAACCTACAAAAATAGAAGCTGAGCATTTCCCTGATATATTTAAAGCGTTAAATATCGACTTAAAAAATTCTAACTTAAATATAGGATATCGAACAACAGAAAATTTGCAAGGATGGAAAGAAATAACAACAAAAATAAAATAATAATATGAGTGCAATAGGTTTTATAAAAATGATGGATAGCAATCCCAATGTTGATTATTCGGAGTTATATAAAGGATATTTTAAACAATTCTCAAAAAAAGAAAGAATTGATGCCTTTATGTATTCTATGACCTTATATAAGGTTACTAAAAATTTATTTATTACAAATACTGAATTATGGATAGATTTCACTAAACAAGACTGGGAAGAAATATTAATAAACAACAATAACAGACCAAAAATATCTGATAATCCAGATTCTAGAATTATTGATTTATATGAGTATGATGATTTAGTCATATTGAGTAAGTTCTTAAAAATAAACCCTTTTAATGTATTACTTGAAAATAAAGATAAAATCAGTAGAGATAATTTATTAAATTGTCTAAAATATGGATATTTTATGTCTTCTTTTTTCTTTCAATCAGATGAATTTTTAATTGAAGATTTTGAAGATTTTTCTAATATATCATATGATGAACTCAATGCATATTCTCAAAATCTAATCGCTCAAGGCTTCGAAAAACGATTAAATACACCAGAGGAATTATCTTATTGGTTGGAAGAGAAAATAAAAACGATCTAATTTTTTCAATTTTACAGTAAAAGAAGTTTTGTATATATTTTCATAAATGGTTAATTATAAGTAGAAAACATTAAAAAAACTTACTGATGCTATTTCGTTATTCAAAATTATTCCCAAAAATCAAAAGATATCTATCTGCTCCCTGCTTTCAGTTGAAAATCAATAGTAGAATAAGTATGTAGAAAACTGATGAATAGTAAGATATCCTGAATTTTCTCCAGCAATCTACTATATAAAAGAATAAACAATTTAAGAAAGCTCAAGATGAGTTTCTATGCTGATTTTACAAAATAAAAGATTCCCTCATTAAGCTGAGGGAATCTTTATATATAATCCTTATATAATATATAGAAAAGTAAAACCAGTAATTCATAATTATGGAAATCTTACCTATACTTCTTTACTATTTTGACTTACCTTAATTTCATTTTTTTATAGAATTCATATAATAGATCAATATCTGAAGAACACAGTATCGGCATCGCGTCTTTTAGTATACTTTCATCCATTCCCACCATTTCATTTTTTAGCTTTTAAATATAGCAAAGAAATAACCGAACACTTAGAAATGTTCTTCAAATAAGATAGGATATGTTAATTCAAAAAAAGCTAACGTGTTAATTTCATGATAGACACATGCAAGCAAAAACCATGCGATTTTCCTATTCAGACCGGTTCAAATAAGGCAAAAATCCGGTTTATATACCATATCCAGATTATAAAACAAACAACTCGTCTGAATTTAAAAATATCCTTGATTATATACCTATGAATATAAACCCCTGAAAACTAAAACACTAAAACTTCACAAGCCAAAATGAAAGCCTCCTGTCCACAAAAAAGACTAAAAAAATGTTTTATCGTAAAGAATTTTATATATTTGCACCATCTAACAATTAAAAAAATAATTTACTATGTCAGACATTGCATCAAGAGTAAAAGCTATCATCGCTGATAAGCTTGACGTTGAAGAAACAGAAGTAACTCCTGAAGCTAGCTTCACTAACGATTTAGGAGCTGATTCACTAGATACAGTTGAGTTAATCATGGAATTTGAAAAAGAATTTAACATTCAAATCCCTGATGATCAGGCTGAAAAAATTACTACTGTAGGACACGCTATCGCTTACATCGAAGAAGTAGTAAATAAATAATATTCTTCAACAAAAAAGAAATTAAACAAAGTTTATGGAATTAAAAAGAGTAGTTGTAACCGGATTTGGAGCAATAACACCAATAGGAAATAATGCAAAAGAATACTGGGAAAATCTTGTAAAAGGTGAGAGCGGAGCCGCTCCGATTACTCTTTTTGATGCCAAAAACTTTAAGACAAAGTTCGCTTGCGAAGTGAAAAATTTCGATCCATTGCAGCATTTCGATAAGAAAGAAGCTAAAAAAATGGACCGAAATACCCAATTGGGACTTGTTGCTGCTAAAGAGGCAGTCGCACATTCCAGAATTATGGAAGACAATGTAGATAAAAACAGAGTCGGAGTAATTTGGGGTTCCGGAATCGGAGGTTTAGAGACTTTTGAAACTGAAGTGTTAGGATGGGCCAATACGGAAATTCCAAGGTTCAATCCATTCTTTATCCCAAAAATGATTGCGGATATCACTCCAGGGCATATCTCTATTGAGTATGGTTTCCATGGACCTAATTATACGACGGTATCTGCTTGTGCTTCTTCAGCAAATGCTATAATTGATTCCAAGATGCTGATCCAACTGGGAAAAGCAGACGTGATTGTGTGTGGAGGCTCTGAAGCAGCCGTTACAGCAAGTGGTGTCGGTGGATTCAATGCAATGATGGCGCTTTCTACAAGAAATGACGATCCGAAAACTGCATCAAGACCTTTTGACAAAGACAGAGATGGATTTGTACTGGGTGAAGGTGCCGGATGTATCATTCTTGAAGAATATGAGCACGCCGTAAAACGTGGTGCTACAATTTATGCAGAATTATTAGGCGGTGGTCTGAGTGCGGATGCACATCACATGACTGCTCCGCATCCTGAAGGCCTTGGCGCTTATCTGGTAATGAAAAGCTGCCTGGAAGATGCAGGTTTAACTGCTGATGAAGTAGATCATATCAATATGCATGGTACATCTACTCCATTAGGAGACATCGCAGAATCCAACGCAATTTCGAAATTATTAGGCGAGCATGCTTATGATATTCAGATTAATTCTACAAAATCAATGACCGGCCACTTATTAGGTGCTGCAGGTGTTATTGAGGCTATCGCTGCATTAGGAACTATTATTCATGGTACTGTTCCTCCTACCATCAACCATTTTACTGATGATGAAAATATAGACAGCAGACTAAACTTTACGTTTAATACTGCCGTGAAGAAAGATGTAAAAGTAGCCATGAGCAATACTTTTGGATTTGGCGGGCATAACGCTTGCGTTCTATTTAAGAAAATCTAAATTCAATGAATGGAGTTACAGAAATACTTTTCTAAATTCCTTCTCAAAAAAAGAAAAAGACAATTAACGGAGAGAGATTATTTTCTCAGTACCGAGCTTAGAAAAGTATTGGGTACTGAGGTGCAGAATATAGCTCTTTACCGTGAGGCTTTTTCTTTGAAAAATTCTTCTAAAACTCAAGACAGCAACTATGAAAGACTTGAATTTTTAGGAGATTCTGTTTTGGGTACAATTATTTCTTGTCATTTGTTCCAGACCTATCCTCAGGCTAATGAAGGATATCTGACGCAGATGAAATCTAAGATTGTTAATAGGAAAAATCTTAATAAATTAGGAGAAGATCTCAAGCTTACCAGCCTTTTGCAAAAGCAGAACAATTCATCAGCTTTAGGGGAAAATATCTCCGGAAATTTATTTGAAGCCTTAATCGGTGCCGTTTATTTAGACTTCCATTATGATGCTTGTAAAAAGATCATTCTGGAAAAGTTGCTGACGCCTTCCGAAATCAATAAGCTTGAAAATAAAATTGTAAGCTATAAAGGTCTCCTGCTTGAATGGAGCCAGAAGAAGAAGGTCAATATAAAATACGAAACCTGCGAAGAAATACAGGCCAATAAATCGGTTGTATTCAGATGTCATGTATGGCTGGGAGACGAAAAGATTGCCAATGCAACGGAGACCTCCAAGAAAAAAGCTGAAGAAAAAGCAGCACAAAGGGCATTTTATATTTTAAATAAAAAAGAAAACATACTTGGAAATTCAAAAACTTTATGATCTGGATGATATAGAATTTGAAGATATTACCATAGGATTGGTAAGATTAGCAAAAGATATACCTGCTCACGAGTTTTTCTATAAAATCAATCAGTCAAAAAACCTCATCTTTTCAAGAAAGAAAGACCTTGTCTTTCATGGGGCTTATTTTGATTATTTTTTTCCAAGATATGAAGCGTATCACAAGTTTTCGAAAACCTGTTTTACCTTTATTTCAAACAAATCTTCTGAAAGTAAGCAAAAAAAAGTTCAGACGGAACTCTTTACAGAAGAAGAAAACATTAAATTTTTATTAAATAATCAGGTAGATGTGGAATATATTCTGCATAGTTCGGAACAGTTTCCTGATTTTTCCGTAATTTTGCTCCCTGAAAATCTTGTGTTTCCAATTCAAGATTATACACTGAGTTCTGATGAAGAACTTTATCAAATTATCCAGTATTATGAATAAGTATTTAAAGAAGACAAAAATTATCGCAACACTAGGACCTGCTTCGTCATCGAAGGAGGTGATGTTAGATTTAATGAAAGCGGGTGTTGATATTTTCAGAATAAATTTTTCACATGCAGATTACGACTTAGTTCGAAAAAATATTGAAATAATCAGGGAGCTGAACAACGAGTATGGCTATTCAGTAGGTATTTTGGGTGACCTTCAGGGTCCTAAGCTGAGGGTAGGTGTTGTAAAGGAAGGTTCCTATCTGAATCCCGGAGATATTCTTACTTTCACCAATGAAAAGATGGAAGGAGATTCTACCAGGGTTTATATGACCTACCAGCAGTTTCCACAGGATGTAAAAGTAGGGGAAAGAATCCTTATTGATGATGGTAAGCTGGTGCTGGAAGTTATTGAGACCAACGAAAAGGATACGGTAAAGGCAAAAACAATCCAAGGTGGACCTCTGAGTTCTAAAAAAGGAGTTAATCTGCCTAATACCCAGGTATCTCTTCCTGCACTGACGGAAAAAGATATTCAGGATGCCAACTTCATGCTTGATATGGAAGTAGACTGGATCGCTCTTTCTTTTGTACGTCATGCTCAGGATATCATTGATCTGAAAGAATTAATTGCAAAACACCCGAACGGTAAATTCAAAACTCCGATCATCGCAAAGATTGAAAAACCGGAAGGTGTTAAAAATATCGATGAAATCTTATTGGAATGTGACGGTTTAATGGTTGCCCGTGGTGACCTTGGTGTTGAAGTTCCAATGGAAGAAGTTCCTGCCATCCAGAAAAACCTGGTAGAAAAGGCCAGATTCTACTCCAAGCCGGTAATCATCGCTACACAGATGATGGAAACAATGATCAACAGCTTAACGCCTACAAGAGCGGAAGTAAACGACGTTGCCAACTCTGTATTGGATGGTGCTGATGCAGTAATGCTTTCCGGTGAAACTTCTGTAGGAAGATATCCGGTACAGGTAGTGGAAAACATGGCCAAAATTGTAAAGAACATCGAGACCACTCATTTCTATCAGCATAAAAATGAGCCGATCGAAAAAGACTATAACTGCATCGATGAGAGATTCATTACAAACAGGGTATGTCTTGCAGCCGTAAGAATTGCTAAAACGACAAACGTTTCTGCCATTGTAACGCTTACTCATTCAGGGTATACAGCATTCCAGCTTGCTGCTCACAGACCGAACTCTCAGATTATTGTTTACAGTGGAAACAAAAGAGTTATTACTATGCTGAACCTTCTTTGGGGTGTTCACGCTTACTATTATGATATGAAGAAATCTACTGATGAAACAATTATCCAGGTTAACATGTTAACGCATAACTATGGCTATATCGAAACCGGAGATTTCGTGATCAATATCAATGCCACCCCATCTTATGAAGGAGGAAAAACAAATACTTTGAGATTGACAACAGTTTAATATAGCAAAAAGGCAAAACTGCAAAAAAGCGAAAAGGCAAATTGCTTTTTCAATATAAAAAAACTCCCGGAAGCAAATGTTTCCGGGAATTTTTATTTTATAACATATAGGTTTTCATTAATACATTGTACACGTTACAATAGTACAAATTAATTACCTACAATAGTCTTTGCCGTTACAAACTCTTTTAAAGCCAATAAAGAAAGCTCTGTTCCATATCCTGAGGCCTTACTTCCCCCGAACGGGAAACGTGGGTCAGAACTCGTCATTCTATTGATGTTTACCGTTCCTGATTCAAGGTTATCAATAAAGAATAACTGACGATCTACCTTCTGGGTCCATACGGAATTGGAAAGCCCGAAAGGAATATCATTTGCCATTTGCAAAGCTTCTTCCTCATTTTTAGCGATCATTATCATTCCAAGAGGTCCGAAAAGCTCTTCTTTCAGAATTGGATTGTCTTCCTGGACCCTAATCAAACCAGGTTTAAATTCGTTTTCTGAAATTCTTTCCAAAGGAATAATAATTTCTGCACCATTTTCCAACGCTCTGTTGAACTGAGCTTCCAACTCATCAGCCAGGTCAGGTCTTGCCATTCCTGCTAATTTAGTTTCTTTATGTAAAGGATCCCCAACTTCATATTTTTTATATTCTTCAATGAATATGGGTAGAAATTCATCTTCAATCTTCTCGTCAATAATAAATCTTTTTGCTGCTGTACAAGTTTGTCCGCAGTTCTGAAGCCTGGATTTCACTCCAGCTTTCGCAGCTTCTTCCAGATCTGCATCTTCGAAAATGATAAAAGCATCACTTCCACCTAATTCAAGCAAAGATTTTTTGATATTTAAACCGGCTATAGAAGCTACTTCTCCGCCAGCCTTTCCACTACCTGTTAAGCTCACCCCTTTTACAATATCATGCTCCAGAATTTCCTTTACAGCCTTATGCCCTACTTCAAGATTCTGGAAAACACCTTCAGAAAAACCTGCCTCCAAAAGAACATCTTCGATTGCATTTCCACTTCCGAAGCAAATTGAAGCGTGTTTTAAAACGACTGTATTTCCAGCCAGAATTGCAGGAATAGCAAATCTCAACACCTGCCAGAAAGGAAAATTCCAGGGCATCACTCCTAAAATGACCCCCTTCGGAACATAATGAACTTCAGAGTAAGCAAATTCAGATTCAACTTTTTCGGGTTTTACAATATTCTCAGCATCGGCATAATAATTCATCATTAAAGCACACTTTTCCACCTCAGCAATCGATTCTGAGATTGGTTTATTCATCTCCGTAGTAATGATCCTTCCAAACTTCTCCGAATTATTTTTTAAGATTTCTGCTGCTTTTGCAATTAACTTCTGCCTTTCCTCAAACGGCACTTTTCTCCACACTGAAAACGCTTTATCTGCTTTAATAAGCTTGCTTTCAATTAATTGTTCCATAATATAATTTCTGTTTTAAATTCAGCTAATGAATTTATGAGCGCTTTTATTTTAAAAGCACCGTGAAATCAGCAAATTCCATTCCTTAAGGATCAATAAAATAATGATTTTCTCTATCGGAAGAATATAACCTTATCTTAAATCATTAGCCACTCATTTACCAGACATGCCGCCAGTCTTGCCGTTCTGTCCTGAATATCAAAAGACGGATTAACTTCTGCTACATCCAGCGCAACCAGTTTTTTGTTTTTTAAAATATGTCTGTAAAAATGCATAAAGGCTGCATCTGCAAAGATACCATTATATGCCGAAGCGGAAACCCCCGGAGCGATAGAAGCGTTAAAAACGTCCATACAAATGGTAAGATAGGCAAAATCCACATTGTTCAGCAGATCATCGATGCGTTGATAGATCGAGGGAAGATTTTCAAAAAACAATTCGTCAGCCAGGATATATTTCATTCCATACTGATGAGCGGTATCAAATAGCTTTAAGGTATTGGAGTTTCTTTGAATCCCGATATGCAGGGAATTTATGGGTCCCTCCTGAGCAATCTGCCAGAATCCTGTTCCTGAGCTCGGCCCTACTCCTTTTTCCGGCTGCCTGTTATCAAAATGGGCATCAATATTGATGATTCCCACTTTCTGTTCAGGAAAAGCTGTTTTTATCCCCAAATAATGAGCATAAGTCACTTCGTGCCCTCCACCCAAAACAAGAGATTTACCTCCCTTTAAAAGTACCTTTGAAACATTCTTGGCAAGGCTATTCTGGGTATTTTCCAGATTACCGTCCTCACAGGTAACATTTCCAAAATCCAGCATCAAAAAATCAGGAAGAATAACCGGGAAATTAGACATATTTTTCCTGATCACATCCGGAGCATCTTTGGCTCCCTGGCGGCCTTTATTCCTCCTGACTCCTTCATCCACAGCAAAACCATGCAAAACGAAATCATTCGTTGAAATATTGTCGTAATTCTGTTCTTCTTTTACTCTCTGAAATAGTCTGTGGAAGAGAAGTTCTTCTCCATCCATTCTACCCTGCCAAATATTTTGAAACATAATTCTTTAAAAATTCAATTTTAGTCACATCATTATATCCAGTAAAGCTAGCTAATATTGTTTACATAAAAAAACGACTTCCACACATTATGCAACGAATTCACTGTAAGAACAATAGATCTCTTTTCAGCCTTTATTCCGGTTGGCATTACTGCTTATGAACATTTCATTTCGCTCCTCTGAAATGATTTCCAAAAACCGTTCATAGTGTTTCAACACATCAGAGATCAATTCATTTTTCGTAAAATACTGCACATCATATCCTTCTCTTGCGTCTCCGAAATATGATCTCGGATAATGGGTCTTATTATCATCCAAATCCGGAAGATTATCTTCATTGATCATGTACTCTGAGACCGTTTTTATTTTATTTTCAATTCCATAGATAAAATTATTGACTACTCCCTGGTGAATTTCTATTTCTATTCTGACAGGATTTTCATACTGATTGATTTTGGCTACAATTCCATTGGCTGCAAATTCCTGCTGCAGATCTGTAAACGCTTCTTTAGCTTTCACCTGAATAAAATGGTCTACCGAAGAATTGTCTTTGAAGGAAACAATATTTTTCAAACGTTCTTTCCAAAATTCTCCTGACCACGGAACTGTGGAAGCTGAAAAGTTTCTG
This sequence comes from Chryseobacterium sp. UF-290, assembly GCF_058245615.1. Lineage (NCBI taxonomy): Bacteria > Pseudomonadati > Bacteroidota > Flavobacteriia > Flavobacteriales > Weeksellaceae > Chryseobacterium > Chryseobacterium sp. UF-290. The sequence goes on along the minus strand of NZ_JBSICB010000003.1, from coordinate 184,502 downwards.
TCATAATATTTCTGATCAATAATAAGACCTTTCATCAGGCTTACGATAAATAAAAGAACAATGATCGAAAAAGGCAATGCCGTAATTAAGGTCATACTTTGTAATGCCTTTAAACCACCCGCATTTAATAATAAAAGTGATAAAACAGCCAGTAAAACACCCCAGAATACAATTTGCCACTTAGGGGATTTCTCAGCATTTTTAGTAGCAATACTGTTCATTACAAATATTCCGGAGTCTGCTGACGTCACAAAAAAAATAATAATGATGAGTATAACAAAAAATCCGGTAAAGGCAGACAAAGGCATGTATTCTAAAAAACGGAACATTAATGCATCCGGATCGGTTGCAAACCGGCTCAATTGCCCATTCGCAATATTTAAATCGAACCATATGGCACTGTTGCCAAATACGGACATCCAGATAAAATTGAATAATGTAGGCAATATTAAAACCGCCAGGATAAATTCCCTGATGGTTCTTCCTTTGGAGATCCTCGCGATAAACAAACCTACATACGGCGACCATGAAATCCACCAGGCTCAGTACAGAATTGTCCAGTCATAAAACCATGGCAAAGCATTCTTTTCATAAACATGGGTATTGAAAGTAAGATTGAAAAAATTGTTAATATAGTTCCCTAAGCCTTCCGTAAAGCTTCCGATCAGATAAACAGTCGGCCCTAATATCAAGACAAAAAGTAAAAGGCCGATCACACTTATTACATTGATGTTGCTCAATATCTTGACGCCTTTGTTCACCCCAGTAATTGCCGAAATAACGGAAAGGGAAATAAGAAAAACAACGATGATCACCTGATAGATAAAACTATTTTCAGGGGTGATGTGAAGTATATTCAGCCCGGAGCTGATCTGTACAACTCCAAATCCTAAGGTCGTGGTGATTCCAAAGAAAGTACAGCAAAGCGCGAAAACATCAATGGCATTTCCCCATTTTCCATTGATTTTATTTTTTAGCAGCGGATAAAAGCAGCTTCGCAATGAAAGCGGTAATCTGTACCGGTAAGCAAAGTAAGATAGTGAGAGTCCCACGACTCCATAAATAGCCCAGGCATGAATACCCCAATGAAAAAAGGTATACAATTGAGCCTGTTTGGCCCTGCTGACATAATGGTTATCTGCAAAAACTTCAGAAGAATAATGCTGCATCGGCTCTGCAACACTAAAATAGATCAGACCGATCCCCATACCTGCTGCAAACAGCATGGAAATCCAGGAAAAGAATGAGTATTCCGGCTTACTGTCATTTGCCCCCAGCTTAATGTTTGCATATTTACTGAAAAGCAGGTATACCAGAAAAATCACAAACAATGTGACAGCCCATACATACACCCAGTTTAAGTTAACAAATATGAATTCTTTAATTTCATTCAGGATATTCTCGGTTGGTTTCGGATACGCTGCCGAAAGAAAGCAGGTTCCTATAATAAATATCAAACTCGGAATAGTGACCCCTTTGCTAAAAGTAGATCTGACATTTTGAAAATTCATCTTTTTTATTTTCGAATTTATTGGATTGACAAGTTTTCCTGGTACGGGATATAGCTGTAAAAAAGTACTGAGAAATAAGAAAATATCCAGGTTTTCCGGGATCTCCGGTGTACTTAAGAACTATAGAAAATTGCGTTTTTTTAATACAAATCAACGGCAATCATGCCACAATATAGGGAAACTTATATAAAAAACGAAAAAGATAAAGGACTTTATGATTTCATTCTGTTTCGCTTTGGCTCTTCATATCAACATTTCAAGCATTCAATTTTTTGATCAAAAAAAACGAATGTGGAAGAAAAATTCCTCCACATTCGTTTTTTTATCAGATTATAAAATCTGTTTTTTAGCTGGCACTGGTATAATATTTAAAATACTGCCAGTACTTATCTTTGAAGATTCTGAATGATATTTTATAGTCAGGGTTATCCTGTATTATTGCTTTAAAAACTTTAGAAATTTGTCTGAAATCCTCACCCGCAAAATAGCTTTCTTTTATATTGTCTGCACTTTCCCTTCCTATGTACAAATATCCTTCTTCTTTCAGTTCTTCAATTGCTTTATTTTCAATATCGCTTAATTTTTCAAAATCCTCTTTTTCCGGAAGCCCGTCATTGGCATCTCCATTATAGTGAATTGTAAGAACCGATATCCACGGATAAGATGCTTTTGCATCATAATGTAATAAGGGAAGATTCATACACGCAATGAGCGGTCTGCCATTTTCCAGGTCAGCTCTGAGAATGGAAAATTCTTCTTCACTATCAGCTCTTTTTACACTTTTATACTTTTCTGTAAATTCTCTTTCCCTCCATTCCAGAAAATCTTTTAGCTTTTCAATAGGAACAAGCTCTTTTTCAGCCTTGTCTATTCCTATAACCGTAAAGGTATCAATCTGTGTCGCAAAATTTAATTCTCCCAGAAAGCTGTCCAGGAAAATACAGACTCCTGTTGTAATGGTATTTTTATTTTCAGCATTGCCATTATAAACGAAGACCAGATCAATCTCGTCCGGATATTCTTCCTGTTCCTTTGAATAGAAAAAAATCGTATCCTTTGTAAATTCATACTCACCCATGCTCACGTTTACATTCTTTGCATCCATTGCTGGTTTTAAAGCTGTAAATTTCCAATGGTCCAACCTGGGAGCTGCTGCGATAAGCTCTTCGGCAAAGACAATATTCCTGGTCTCTCCTTCTACCGTGACAATCAGTTCTGCTGTGAAATCATCAAACATACCGGTCAGGAAATAATATCCTTCATTTACCTGGCTAAGCTTAGGAGAAATGATGTCAAAAAAGTCCTTTTCAATCGCCTCCTGCTCTCTCTTTTTAACAACTTCATAGAAATCCTTTTCCATCGTTAAAAACCAATCCCAAAAGCTTTTATAGTCTAGCTTTCGGTTAAATTCTTTTTCCTCCATATCCTGTCAGACTTTTTGTTTAACCGATAAGATCTCCGTTTATATAAACATGCTCCGCTTTAAGGCTTCCCTGATTATAGAGTATATTCTGGAAATTATTGGTCCTGAAAGTAACAAAATCAGCTTTTTTGCCTGCCTCCAGCTTTCCTCTGTCTTCCAGATTCAGGGCATAAGCAGCACGGAAAGTCATCCCTGCCAATACCTCAGCAGTAGTCAATTTCTGAAAAGCAGCCAGAATAGAAGCCTGAGTAATTAAATTTCCCATGGGTGCCGATCCGGGATTCCAGTCGCTTGCGATCGCTACGATAGCTCCTGCATCCAATAGTTTTCTTGCCGGACTAAACTTCTCTCCCAATCCTAAGCTTGCTCCCGGAAGAGCGGTTGCCACAGTATCAGACTCTGCTAAAAATTCAATATCTTCATCAATGGTTGCTTCCAGATGGTCTGCTGATTTTGCTCCCACTTCTACTGCAATTCTTGAGCTTCCCGGTGTAAACTGGTCTGCATGAACCGTAATTTCAAAACCTAAATCTTTAGTTTTAAGTAAAAAATCTTTACTCTCTTCTGGCTGGAAAGCAGATTTTTCAATAAAAATATCTACACGACTGGCTAAACCTTCTTCTTTTACTTTAGGTAAAATTTCAGTAAGAATATATTCTAAGTATTCCGGATTGTCTCCTTCAAAATCTCTCGGCTTTAAATGGGCGGAAAGACAGGTCGGAACTAAAGTAGCCTTGGTAGCTTCCTGTGCTTTTTTGATGATACGAAGCATTTTCAGCTCATTTTCCACATCTAAACCGTAACCACTTTTTACTTCAATAGTGGTAATCCCAAGGTCAGTCAGAAAGTTGATCCTTTCCAACAGGGTTTTCAACAATTCTTCTTCTGAAGCCTTTCTTGTGTGCTGTACGGAACTCCAGATTCCACCACCGCTTTCAGCAATCTCCAGGTAGGTTTTTCCTGCATTACGCATAGCAAAATCATTAGCCCGGTTTCCTCCGAAACAGATATGAGTATGTGAATCTACAAAAGCCGGAAGAACAACCTGCTCTCCTTCGATCTGCTCGATCTCAATACCAGGATTTTCCGTTTTTAAAGCTTCAAAGCTTCCGATTTTCTGAATGGTGTTGTCATCTATTACAATTCCTCCATCAACAATAATTTCCAGCTGCTCATCGGTAAGTTTTCCTCTCAGGGGTAAATTGGCAAGCGTAACGACCTGCTTGAATGGTCCTATTAATTTCATTAGTTTAAGGTTTAGGCTAAGGTTTAGAGTAAGGTTGATTATTTCTGTTCAAATGACTTATAATTTTATTTAAATCATGTACTTCATCAATCAACTTTTGATTTTCTAAACAATTATTTCCTGAAAAATATTTTATTTTGTTTCCATAGATCAAATGACTTTTGGTTTCATAGACAAGTTATCAGATAGCTGAAACCATTTTTCAGCAATATTCATTGCTTTTTGCCAGACAGGCATTTTATAAAATCTGTTATTGATCTATTATAATAATTTTTTCCTCTCAAAAATACTTAAAATATCTCAATATACTATATCCTCATGATCTCATTCCCTATAATTAGACCAACTTCAGCTCAATCTCTCCTTTTCTTAATCTGCCTTTCAACCTTAGTCTAAATTTCCTATCTTTGAGGTAAATGAAATGAATTAATGCCAGATTTTTTACATCCAGATAAAGAAAACTACTCACGAGAGGAGCTGATGCAGGAAGAGCAGATCCGTCCCCAGAGCTTTAAAGATTTTGCGGGACAAAGAAAAACACTGGAAAATCTTGAGGTTTTTGTGACGGCTGCCAAAAGGCGTGGCGGCGCATTAGACCATGTTTTATTACACGGTCCGCCAGGTCTTGGGAAAACAACCTTAGCCAATATTATAGCCAATGAGCTTGGGGTAAACTGCAAGATCACTTCAGGCCCCGTATTGGACAAACCTGGAAGCTTAGCCGGTTTGTTGACCAATCTGGAAGAAAATGATGTTCTTTTCATCGATGAGATTCACCGTCTTTCTCCGGTTGTGGAAGAATACCTGTATTCTGCAATGGAAGACTACAAGATCGACATTATGCTGGAAACCGGTCCCAATGCAAGAAGTGTACAGATCGGGCTGAATCCTTTTACCCTGGTAGGCGCTACCACCAGAAGCGGTATGCTTACCAAACCGATGCTTGCCAGATTTGGTATTCAAAGCAGGCTTGAATACTACTCTATCGAACTTTTATCAATGATCATTCAGAGAAGTGCCAGAGTGCTGGGGGTTATCATTTATGAAGATGCTGCGATAGAAATTGCAAGAAGAAGCCGGGGAACTCCAAGAATTGCCAATGCACTCTTGAGAAGGGTAAGAGATTTTGCAGAGATCAAAGGTAATGGTGAGATTGAAATCAAGATTACCCAATACGCATTAAACTCTCTGAATGTAGATGAATTCGGATTGGATGAAATGGATAATAAGATCATGCGTGTCATGATTGAAAATTTTAAGGGAAAGCCTGTTGGTATTTCCGCATTGGCTACTTCCATTGGTGAAAATCCGGAAACTCTGGAGGAGGTTTATGAACCGTTTCTGATCCAGGAAGGATTTATCATCAGAACACCAAGGGGAAGGGAAGTTACTGATAAAGCTTATCAACATTTAAGTATTTCAAGGCCGAAAAATCCGGGAGAGCTTTTTTAGTTTAAAGTTTTTAAAAGAAATGTTATTAATTGATGTTTGTTCCTAAATTATACAGAAGTGAAGATCTGGACCTGATGAGAGACATTATCAGGGAAAATTCTTTTGCTTTACTGATTTCTTCTGTGGATAAAATACGGGCAACCCATTCCATGATGATGCTGAATGATAGTAATCCGGAAAATGTTTATATTGAGACTCATATTTCACGAGCCAACCCACAGGCCAAAGCCTTAAAAAACGGCGATGAAGTTCTTTGTGATTTTTTGGGTGCCCATACTTATATTTCCAGCAGCTGGTACGATCATATGAATGTTTCAACATGGAATTATGAAGCGGTACAGATCTACGGAAAGGTTGAGATCATGGATCATGATGAGCTTTATGCCCATTTAGAAAGATTAACCTCTGCATACGAAAAGTTTCAGCAGTGTCCGGTAATGGTGAAAGATATGGGAAAAGAGTTTGTAGAGAAAGAAATGAAAGGAGCTTTCGGGATTAATATTATTCCTACCGAAATATTCATCAAGCAAAAGCTTTCTCAAAACAGAAAAGAAAATGATTTTCAAAGCATCATTTCACATCTTGAGCAATCAGATGATAATGCCAGAAAGATCGCTGAGAAAATGAAATTAATAAAAAAATAATCAAAATATATATATGAAGCTATATCCAATACAATGTGGAAAATTTAAACTGGACGGCGGTGCTATGTTCGGAGTCGTCCCAAAGAGTCTGTGGGAGAAAACCAACCCTGCAGACGAGAGAAACCTGATCGAGCTGGGAACCCGTTCCCTGCTTATTGAAGACGGAAAAAAACTGATCCTGGTAGATTGCGGGCTTGGCAATAAGCAGGATGATAAATTTTTCGGCCATTATTCTCTTTGGGGAGACGATAATCTTGATAAAAATTTAAAGAAATATGGTTTTGTAAAGGAAGATATCACTGATGTATTCCTTACCCACCTTCATTTCGATCACTGTGGCGGCGCCATTGAATGGAATGATGACAGAACCGGATACAGACCTGCATTCAAAAACGCCAATTTCTGGACCAACGAAAACCACTGGAAATGGGCTACAGAACCTAATGCAAGAGAAAAAGCAAGTTTTCTTAAGGAAAATATCATGCCGATGCAGGAAAGCGGACAACTGAACTTTTTACCGCTTCCTACTACCGGAAATTACGGTTTTGCTCCTGATCTGAAAATGGATGTCATCTTTGTAGACGGCCATACTGAAAAGCAAATGCTTCCGGTCATTCAGTATCAGGAAAAAACGGTTGTTTTTGCAGCAGATCTCATTCCTACTGCAGGACACATCAATCAGGTGTATGTAATGGGGTATGATACAAGACCACTTTTAACACTGGAAGAGAAAGGAAAATTCCTTAAGCAGTGTATCGATAATGAGTATTTATTATTTTTTGAACATGATGCGCACCATGAACTGGCAAGCCTTAAAATGACCGAAAAAGGGGTAAGACTTGACGAAACGTTCAGCTTTAATGATGTTTTTGGATATTAATTTATATTATGGAAGAATTACATTCAGATACACCACAGGCAGAGCCACCCGCATCCAAGATTATTGGTCTGACAGGAGGAATTGGCTCGGGAAAAACCACAGTTGCCAGATTTATTGAAGAATTCGGTTTTCCTGTCTATTATTCAGATGACAGGGCAAAAGCCATCGTCAATGAAAGTGAAGAACTGAAAATAAAAATTAAAGAACTGCTGGGTGAAGAGTCTTATGATGAAAACGGACTCTATGACAGAAAATTTGTTGCCGAAAAAGTTTTTAGTGATAAAGATCTTCTTCAGCAATTAAATGAAATCATTCATCCCGCTGTAAGGATAGATTTTGAAGATTGGGTAAAAAAGCAAACCAAGTATTTGGTCTTCAAAGAAACCGCATTATTGTTTGAGCTAAAGCTCAATAGGCAATGTTACAAATCTCTATTGGTAACGGCCGAAGATAATATCAGGATCAAAAGAGTCATGGACAGAGATCATAAAACCTACCGTGAGGTGGAATCTGTCATGGAAAAACAGATGTCTGAAAAGGATAAGATCAAAATGGCAGATTGTATCATCTACAACAATACCAATCTGGAAGAGCTGAAAGAGCAGACTGAAAAAGTCATCTTCAGTATTGAATAAATAAAAACTCGTTAGAAAGATTTCTAACGAGTTTTTTATGCTCTACAGTCCTTATTCAGAAAACTGCTGTATTTAAATAGGTATATTATTCCTTGATAAATTTTTTCTGTACTGTTTCACCATTATCATCAATATCGATCACATATACTCCATTGATAAGCTTACTTACGTTAATCTGATTATTCAGTAAAACACCTTCTGCAATTTTCTGCCCTGCTGTGTTGTAAAGTTTATAGTGAGCTTCTTTGCTAATATTCTTCACATATAATATCGTACGTACCGGGTTAGGATAGATTAGAATACTGTTCTGATCAACCGAGTTAGGAACTAACTTTTTAGAAATTTTTACCTTATAATTTTCAACTTCTCCATTTGCAAAACCTGTACAATTCTCAGGAATAGCCCCTCTTCGCATTACTACTCTCATTACTACATACTTATGATCAGACATACTGATAAAAGCATCTGCCGGCACACTGAATTTACCTGATACAGGAGTTATAGTATTCGGAGGAGAAGTAAAGACTCTCTCATTAATGTCAAACTCTCCATTTCTGTTGAAATCGATCCATACTGCAATTCCTTCATCATAAGTAGTTCCAGTCCATTTCTTCTCAATAATAATCTCATTATCTGCAGATCCCTGTATCAATTCTATGAAGGCTTCGGGGACTCCTGTATAATCTGTAGAAACGGATGCGCCAGAAGCATTTTCCATGACAGGCTTCCCACTCGGTCTAACAGTAACTTTTGCAATATGTTCACCAGCTGAACTTTCTGAAGCCATCTCACAATAAATCACAGTAGGTGTTGTAAAAAAATACAGAGGGGTATAAGTACCCGGCGCTCCGCTACAAATATTAGCAACCTGCATTTCATATTTCGTAAGTTCCGTCAGACCTGTCAGCGTATACATATTTGTTGTTACCTGAATGCTTGTCCAGCTTGGAATACCTACTTTCCTATATCTCAAAATATAGGTTGCTCCAGGGAAAGGGTCCCATGTGACCTCTGCCTTTGTTGGCAAAAGCTGGGTAATTGTTAATCCCGAAGGCGGAAGTTCACAAGTTCTTTCAGTTGTAAACGTTTTCGAGTTGGAGTATGTTCCGGGAAGACACTGAGTATTCGCGATCTGAGCTTCATAGGTTTTATTGCTATTTAAGCCTGTAAGATTAAAAGTGTTTACGGGAGGAGCTGGCAAGTTCACGGAATTCCACTGTAAGGATCCCACTTCTCTCCATCTCATTACATATGCTGGGTTTAATGCTAATGGGCTCCAGGTAATTAAAGCCGAATTTGATGTAACACTACCAATGATTAAGTTGGGAGGCATAGGATCACATTCTGTTAAGAATTCGTTGTGAGAATAAACTCCTGTTATGTTATTACATACTGCAGCAATCTCGACTTCATATAAAGTATCAGGCAATAAGTTATTTGTCAAATTAAATGTATTAGCTGCTAATGGCGCCCCTGCTGCAGGCTGGCTTGTTGTAATCCAGGTTGGCGTACCAACAGGTCTGTATCTTATAGCGTAAGATTCTGCATTATTGCTTAACGGCCAGCTTATGGAAGCGGAGTTATAAGTCACACCACTTACTGTTATTGTTGGAGCTACAGTACTACAATCGGGAGTGGTAAAGCTTTGTCCGGAAACCCAGGGACTTTTACTCGTTGATCCACATACGGAACGTAACCACCAGAAATAAGTAGTATTCGGCGATAATTGATATAAATTAGCTGTAGTAGAGGTTGAAGATCCTGTGGGTACAGTTGTTCCATTCGGGGGAACATTCACCGTTGAAATATAATATTCATACCCACCGGCCGGAGCTACAGAAGGGGCAGTCCAGTTAAGTGTAGCAGAAGTCGCTGCCATTGGAGATACGGATACTGGTGTTGGAATAAGACAAGTATTAATTAAGATATTATCAATAGCAGCTGGAGGTTGAGCACCTCCACTACCATTATTTGTCCATTCGAAAATCAGACGCATCGTTGTACCGGCAAAACCGCTTAAATCCAAATTAGAATTGATATAGGTCTGCCATCCAGTTTGCTGATTAAAATCATTGCCTACCTTTACTCTTCCAGATCCGGCAGTGATCTGAGCTCCCGCCACTGGAGTAAACGATGAAGGAACAAGCCATACTCTTAAATAGTCCTGATTATCTTCACCCACCGCATTCCAGTCAAATGATATATTACAGATAGTAGTTCCGGCCGGAATAGAAATAGGCACATAGGCATGGGTGATGCTGGAAACATCTGTATTATAAGCATGTGAATTTCCGTTGGAATTTGAAATATAAATAGCATTTGCAGGATTTCCCGCAGCACTTCCGTAATACCAATTATTGCCCTGCTGTTGACTTGTAAAGGTAAAATTACCATTACTTCCGGTAAAATTTTCACTATAAGGAAGGTTTGCCGTAGTACAGGCATTTAATACAATACCAATCAAAGTAATGTACAAAAATAATACTAAAGAAGAATGTATATGTTTCATTTAGATTTTCTTATTCTTTAATAAATTTCTTTTGCACTGTTTTGCCATTATCATCAATATCAATTACATAAACCCCATTGATAAGCTTACCTACGTTAATCTGATTATTCAGCAGAATCCCGTCTGCAATCACCTGTCCTACAGCATTGTAAATCTTATACTTTGCTCTTTTACTGATATTTTTCACATATAGCACTGAACTTACAGGGTTAGGATAGATCAGAATATCATCCTGGTTGACAGGATTAGGAATTCCTTTTCTTGAAATTCTCACCGAATAGTCTTCCACTTCTCCATTGGCAAAATTAAGACAGTTCACAGGAACATCGTCTCTTTGCATGGCAACCCGCATAATCACATATTTATAATCTGTCATACTTGCAAAGGCATCTACAGGTACATTGAACTTACCTGAAACAGGAGTCGTGGTATTTGGTGGTGAAGTAAACACCCTTTCATTGATATCAAATTCTCCGTTCCTGTTGAAATCGATCCAAACTGCAATTCCTTCATTGTAAGTATTTCCTGTCCACTTCTTCTCAATGATAATCTCATTGTCTGTGGATCCCTGGATCAGCTCGATGAAGGTCTCAGGAACTCCGGAATAATCTGTATAAGTGGATGCCCCTGAAGCGTTCTCCATAATCTTTTTACCATTCGGTTTCACTGTAACTTTAGAAATATGTTCTCCTGTTGAACTTCCCGAAGCCATTTTACAATAAGTCACTGTAGGGGTTGTGAAGTAGTAAGGCAGAGTGAAGGAACCAGGAGTCCCGTTACAGATATTAGCCACCTGCATTTCATATTTTGTAAGTTCGGTCAGCCCGGTCAGCGTATAGGTATTGGTAGAAACCTGAATATTTGTCCAGCCCGGAATTCCTACTTTTCTGTATCGCAGAATATAACTTGCTCCCGGAAAAGGATCCCATGTAATTTCTGCTGATGTAGGCAATAGCTGAGTAATTGTCAGCCCAGGAGGAGGAAGTTCACAGATTCTCTCAGTAGTAAACACTACAGGATTTGAATATGAATTCCATGTGGTTTCTCCTGCACATTGGCTGGCGATCTGTACTTCATATGTAGTATATGGATCAAGACTGCTCAGGGTATAGGTATTGGCTGGAGCTGCAGGCAGATCGATTTCCGGATTTAGCCATCCTGTACTTCCTACTTTTCTCCAGCGCATTTTATAAGTTACACCAGCAACAGCCGGAGTCCAGGTAATTAAAGCGGAGTTTGTGGTGATACTGCCTACCGTCACATTTGGAGGAGCCGGATCACATCTTGTAGTAAACGCTCTCACAGGTGTAAATGTTCCTACCGAAGTCCCGCAGTTGGCTGCAACCTGAACTTCATAAGTAGTAGATGGTAACAGGTTATCCAATGTATATGGAACACTTGAGACGTAAATATCGGTCCATGTAGTTGTCCCCTGTTCTCTATACTGCAAAAGATAAGTAAGGTTGTTTGTTGCTGCAGTCCATTCTATAATAGCAGAGTTGTGGGTAATTGTATTGAATGAAAAACCAGTCGGAGTATCAGTACTGCACGGTTTTAATATTACTGCATAATCTTCCACTTCTCCGTCAACAATATTCTGGCACATTACAGGAGCGCCTGTACGTCGTAAAGCCACTCTCATTGTAGTAGTCAATGGACCTGAATATGCATTTGCAGGAACATCGAATGTTTCCGTTACCGGAGTCGTTGTATTAGCCGGAGAAATTAAAATTCTCTCATTATCTGTAAACTGCCCGTCTCTGTTAAAGTCTATCCAAGCCGTAACGGCTGTATTGCTTGTTGCTCCTGTCCAGCCTTTCGCTACCGAGATCTTATTATTGGTTGAGCCTATTTCTAATGTAATCAGTGTAGCTGGTGTGGTATAGCTGGTGTAGTTATTTTGTACGGAAGTATTGTTTACTACCGGTAACGCCGGATTTACAGGAGTTACCGTTACATTTGAAATATGTGCATTGGTTCCTGTACCTGTCATCGGACAGTAAGATAGTACAGGGGTTGTAAATTGCTGTGATGGTGAGAATGATCCCTGGCTTCCATTACATATTGTTGCTACCTGAACTTCATATTGGGTCTGCTCGGTTAAACCGGAAATAGTATAATTATTCCCCGGGGCCAACACAGGGTTTATGGTCGTCCATGCTGTAGTTCCAACCCTTCTGTATCTTAATACATAGGTTGCTCCCGTAGTAGCAGCCCATGAGACATTAGCTGAATTCGGAGTTAGGTTGGTTATGGTAATATTGGATGGCGCTGCACTGGTACATCCTGCCATATCAATGATTTTGACAGCATAATCTTCTACTTCCCCATTGACGAAAGATCCGCATACAGAAGGGCTGCTTGTATCCCTCATTACAACACGCATCCTTGTTGTAAGAGGACCTGCATAAGCCGTTCCTGGTACCGGGAATGCTGCTGTCGCCGGGGTAGTTTGATTATTACCTCCATTTAAAATCCTTTCTCCTGCATCAAATGTTCCATTTTTATCAAAATCTATCCAGACACTTACCGCTTTATTACTCATAGCTGCCGGCCATGATTTTGAAACTGAAATATTATTATTGGCTGTTCCCCTAACCAGAGTTATTAATTTTGCAGCATCTGCTGAATAATCGGTATAGTTATTGGCTCCTGAACTATTACTCATAGTATAGGAGTTGGTAGCAGCTACTGTTACATTTGAAATATAACCATTATTGGCATTACTGGAAGTCGCTGCACAATATGGGGTCATGAAAACCGTAGTTGCAGAGAAATTACCGGTCACTCCTGAACAGATATTTGCAATCTGAATTTCATAATGCGTTCCTGCTGTCAAACCGGTAAGCGTTACTGTATTAACAGCCGGATTGGGATTAACAGTAGTCCATGCTGTAGCTCCTGCTACACGGTAACGTACTATATAGGATGCATTATAAGATGCATTCCAGGTAATGGTTGCCGTTGCTTGTGTAGTCGCTGTCACCAAAACACCTCCCGGCGGGTTAGAAGTACAGATCGGTAATGTATCTATGGAAGCATCTCCTACCGCATAAAAGACATTATTAATAGCGCTTACCCTGATCTTTGCTATTCCCCCCACAGTAAGAGGAAAAGAGCTAAAGTCCAGGGACTCGCTTCCGTCATTAGGCGTTGAAGCTGCCACTACATTCCAGGTTACCCCGTTATCTGTTGTAAAATCTATTTTTACATTGGGTGCATTATAGGGTGCAGCATTGGTGTTGACAACATCCCAGGTTACATTGGTAGGACCGTTATTATAAACCGTTGTCGGATTCACCTTGAACGGGCCGTTATTTCCTACAATAATGGTCTGAACAGCAGACTTTGTCTGTTGTTGGCTGGCAACAGGGTTATTATCTCTTACTGTTACTGCAAAATTAGTTGTTCTGGGAACAGTGGATACGGCTTCCCAACCATTAGTATCATGTAAAACACCAGCTAATACAGAAGATAGTTTGGGAAAATAACGAGAAGGACTTACAGATGGTATCAAAGATCTGAATGAAGCTCCTTCAGTGGTATTTCCCAAATTAATATTATCGATAGAAACAGTCCCCATCTGATCTACTTGTTCCCAGGTATATGTCAATGGGTCGCTCTCTGCATCTGTAGCAGAAGCCGTTAATACAAAAGCAGTTTCTTTAGGAATAGTATAGGTAGGTAATGGAGTAATTACCGGAGGATTATTTGTTATTGGTGTTTCTATATCACAAGTTCTAGCTGCCAAAACTGTCTGCACCTGATCTAAAGTACCTTTAAGAAAATAAGCATCACTATTGGACTGTATATCAAATGTACCCCCTGCAGAAGGAAAAATCCCCGCACCAGCGGCATTTCCATTAGCAATCCCCGCATAAGCCATAATTGTTGATCCTGAACCCGGTTCCCATTGTACAGGTGCACCTTGGTTCTGATACGAAAAGGTATGATTCCCGCCCAACTGGTGTCCCATTTCGTGGGCAACAAAATCAATATCAAAAGTATCATACTGTGGTCCACCATTGGCAGGTGAGGTATACCCTGAGCCCTTACCATTTCCTGTAGCTGAGTGTGGATTACCCGGTTCAAGACAGATACAACCTATACATCCTGCCATTCCACCACCACCTGTAGCACCAAAGAGGTGCCCTATATCATAGTTCGCATTTCCTACATTTGCTGTTAAAGTTTGTTGTAATTCCGTACTCCACGAATTAGGTGCTTGGCCTCCTGGAGGGACAGCTGTGTATGGATCTGTAGCCGGATTAGTGTAAATTACATTCGGATAGTTCTGCAGATTCAGGTGAAGTGCAAAATCTTTTTCAAAAACACCATTTACTCTGGTAAGCGTTGCATTAATGGCTGTTAACGCTCCGGCAACTGTCCCTCCATGAAATTGGGTATATTCTCCTGTAACAGACATGGCCAGCCTTAATGTTCTGTATTTTCTATCAGATGATCTGGCAAAATCAGTCGGTTGGTTTTTAAAAGATTGTCCTTCTCTGTGAAGCTTTTCTATTTCATGTTTATCACTTTCTTTTTCCACAGTGGAGCAAACGAATCCGGCTTTACCGTCTCCCGTTTTAGGATGAACACGATAAATGGTTTTCCCGGCATTAGCTGGTTCTATAAATTCATAGCCCTCCTCTTTCATGATCATCGATTGAAAATCATTGGGAGCCAAACTAAATCTAAGGTATTTGGCCGGATCATCAACTCCCACTCCTACATAGGAACCTAGCTGATATTGTTCTGCCAGTTCTTTCACTACAACAGGAAAGCTATACACGGCAAATTTTTCTATCTTCCCGTCTAAGGTTGGCAGGGATATGATAACAGGTTTTGCATTTTTTCCTGTTTCCTGCGCTTTCTCCAGTTGAGATCTTAGCAGTGAAATGTCTAAAGAATAATAGCTATTAGTTTGCAAGCCCTCTTTAATTACTTTTCCATCAGGTGCCGCAGGAGCCCATTGCGCATGAACTATTGCAAACAAACAAAGGAAAAAGAAAGAAATAAAAATTTTCTTCATAATTTTTCTTAAAGATTTGAATTAATCTCACAAAACTAAACACTTTTATATCAACAAACAATACGTTTTGTATTTTGATTGAAAACTTCGCAATAAAACATTAAAACAATTAAAAATATCAACAGTTTTATACAAAAACAAATGAAAAAATTCAAAATTTGGTGATTAATTAAAAATATAAAGAGGTATACAAAAAAATAAGCCCCCATTTCTGGAGGCTTATTCTATCTGAAATTTAGTTAATTATTCTTTGATAAATTTCTTTTGAACAGTTTTACCATTATCTTCGATATCTATCACATAAACACCATTGATCAATCTGCTAACGTTGATCTGGTTATTTAACAGGATACCATCTGAGATCACCTGTCCGGCTGCATTGTAGATCTTATACTTCGCTCTTTTGCTAATATTTTTCACAAACAATACTGAACTTACCGGGTTAGGATAGATCATAATGTCATTCTGATCAAGAGGGTTAGGAATTACCTGTTTAGTAATTCTTACTGTGTAATCCTCAACTTCTCCATTTTTAAAGTTAGTACAGTTTACAGGAATACCATCTCTTTCCATCGCTACTCTCATGACCACATATTTGTAATCAGTCATGCTTACAAAGGCATCCGTAGGAACATTGAATTTCCCTGATACCGGACTTGTAGTATTTGGAGGTGAAGTAAATACTCTTTCGTTAATATCGAATTCTCCGTTTCTGTTGAAGTCGATCCAAACCGCAATTCCTTCATTGTAAGTATTTCCTGTCCATTTCTTCTCAATGATGATCTCATTGTCTGTAGATCCCTGGATCAGTTCTATGAATGTTTTAGGAACTCCGGTATAATCTGTATAAGTAGATGCTCCTGAAGCGTTCTCCATAGTCTGTTTACCATTCGGCTTCACTGTAACTTTGGAAATATGCTCTCCTGTAGAACTCTCTGAATTCATTTTACAGTAAATCACAGTAGGGGTTGTAAAGTAGTACGGAGGTGTATAGTTCCCTGGTGTACCATTACAGATATTGACAACCTGCATTTCATATTTCGTTAGCTCTGTAAGACCTGTTAAAGTAACGTTATTAACCAATGTAGAAACTTCTGTCCAGCTTGGAATACCAACTTTTCTGTATCTAAGAACGTATGTTGCTCCAGGGAAAGGGTCCCATGTGATTTCTGCTGATGTAGGCAACAATTGGGTAATCGTTAATCCCGGAGGCGGAATTTCACATATTCTTTCTGTAGTAAATACTTTAGGGTTAGAATATGGATTTATAGTCGTTTCTCCGTCACATTTGTTGGCAATCTGCACTTCATAGGTAGTGAACGGCTCCAAAGGAGTTGTACTACCCAATACATAGGTATTTACCGGAGCTGCAGGTAAGCTCACATCAGTCCATGCTGTAGTACCTACCTTTCTCCATCTCATAGTATAGCTAGAGCTTACAGCAAGCGGCGACCAGGTAATCAATGCAGTGGTCGGAGTAATGTTACTTACAGTTACATTCGGAGGTGTAGGATCACATCTCGTTGTGAACGTTTTAATCGGAGTAGCTGTCCCTACAACATCTCCACAAATTGCAGCAACCTCAACTTCATAAGTCGTTGCCGGAGTAAGTCCATTGATAACCAGATTTGGAAGGTTACCCAATAAAGCTGAAGCATATACTTCTGTCCATGTTGTAGTTCCTGCAACTCTGTATCTTACTATATAACTAACTCCTGCACCTGTAATATTAACTGTAACAGAAGTATGTGTAGGGGTAAATCCAGGTGTATTTGGCATAGCATTACTACACGGTCTTATCCTTACTCTGTAATCTTCTACCTCACCATCTACTGCATTCTGGCACATAACCGGTGCACTTGTACGTTTCAATACAACCCTCATCGTAGTAGTCAATGGTCCTGTATAAGCTGTTGCAGGAACTGCAAACGTTGCCGTTACCGGAGTGGTTGTATTAGCCGGAGAAATTAAAATTCTCTCATTATCTGCAAACTGACCGTTTCTGTCAAAATCGATCCAGGCTGTTACAGCATCATTTCCTGTTGAACCATTCCATCCTTTCGCTACAGAGATCTTATTATTTTGAGAATTAACATCTAAAGTAATAAGGGTCTCAGGTGTGGTGTAATTTGTATAATTATCTTGTACAGAAGTATTATTCATTGGAGGTACTCCCAGGTTTGAAGAAGTAACTGTTACATTTGAAATGTGATCGTTCGTTCCTGTACCTGTCATCTGACAATAAGACAACGGTGGCGTTGTAAATGTCACGGATGATGAATATCCTCCTGTAGAAGCTCCGCACTTCGTAGAAACCTGAACTTCATAATTCGTCTGCTCAGTAAGACCCGGAATTAGATAATAGTTTTGACCGGCCGGTAAAGTATAGGTCTGCCAAACACCAGCAGGTGTTGTTCTCCATCTTACTGTATAGGTAGCCCCTGTTGTTCCAACCCATGACACTGTTGCTGAAGTAGCTGTAAGGCTGTTAACCGTAATATTGGTTGGAGCAGCTGTTGTACAGTTTTGAGGATCAACAAACCTCACAGCGTAGTCTTCCACCTCACCCTGAGAGAATGTTCCACACTCATTAGCGTTATCAAAATATCTCATTACCACACGCATACGGGTAGCAAGAGTTCCGGTATATACATTACCACTCGCTGTTGTAGGTACAGGGAAAGTAGCTGTAACAGGAGTTGTCGTGTTATATGTAGTATTCAGGATTCTTTCATTTGCTTCAAATGTTCCGTTTCTGTTAAAGTCAATCCATGCAGAAACCCCATAAGAACTGGATGTACCTGGCCAGTATTTGCTAACGGAAATTTTATTATTTGCAGAACCTCTTTCCAGGATCACAACTCTTGTTGCATCAGCTGTATAATCTTTATAGTTATCCGATCCTGAATTGCTTACCATAATCGGAGTATTCGTAGGCGTAACAGTTACATTATTGATATAACCGCTTGTAGGAGTATTAGCCGTAGGCCCTGCAGTACAATACGTAATAGCAGGAGTTGTAAAGGTAGTGCTTGTAGAGAATGGTCCTTGTACTCCTCCGCAGATTGTAGCAATCTGCACTTCATATTGTGTCTGTTCTGTAAGGTTATTTATAGTATAATTACTCGCAAGAGGTGTAGTGATATTTACCTGAGTCCATGGTCCTCCTGATACAGGTCTGTATTGTAAAACATAAGTAGCACCTGTCGAAGGCAGCCAGCTTACAAGAGCTGCAGTCGGAGTAAGGTTTGAAACTGTAATAGCTGGAGGTGTAGTACTACATGGCTGTAAACTCATAACTGACAATGTAAAGTCTACATAATTACCATAAGAAGCTGACCCACAACTCGATAGAGCACCACTCCAAGATGTTGCCGTTCTCACCCTGTAATTACCAGGCGCCTGTGCCGCAGGTATAACAATTGATGCCGTTCCGTTGGTAACATAAGTGGGAGTTGCCAATATAGTCTCTCCCGGATCATTAAAGCTCATGTTATTATTCCAATCCACCCAAACATAATAATAGTAGGTACTTGTTCCAGTATTATTCAAAGTCATGGTGACAGTGTTACTAGGTAACGCTGTAATCACTGAAGCGGTACTATTAACATAAGCAGAGTAGGAATTAGCAGAATAATTAATATTCGTGATTCCCCCTGTTGTATTAACAGTTTTCAGATAATATGACGTTGAGCTGGTACCTCCCGTAGGTGTACAATATCCTGTAAAGATATTAATCGGTCCTATCCATGTACTCTGATCCGCTGTACTACATTTTGATCTTACCCATACATAATAAGCAGTATTGGCAATCAGTGGAGAAAGCGTTGCACTTGTTCCTGTAGTAATAGTTTGTGAAGCTGGAGTTGCAGCTGTTGGCGCTGTAGCAGATGTACTGTAATATATTTCATATCCTTCTGCAGGTGCAGGCGAAGGAGCAGTCCAGCTGACTTCCGCATTTGTTGGGGTTACCGTACCTAATGTAAATCCTGAAGGAGGTATACACGAAGGAGCTGGTCCAAAAGTTAACTGAAGATTAGGTCTGTTAGAATTAACAGTTCCGGTATTGGTTGTAGGGGGTGAGTTATCAACCTCAATATACATATGTCGTGATGTAGCACTGGTATAAGTAAAACCACTTCCTGCTGTACCCCCAGTTCCTGAACCTCCATAGCTGGTCTCTACTAATACCACCAAATTTTCCGTTCCATTATAATAGTAAGGAGTTTGCAAGGTTAATGTATTCCATCCTGTAGTTATATTATTGAGAGTTCCGGTATACACCAATGAAGCTCCGGCCGTTGCTGTAGACCAGTCTTGTGATGTAAGAGTAGTTGTTGCAGCCGGAACAGTCTTTAAATAAACCCTTACCGGGATAGCAACACTTGTAGCTGTTGTTGCGTTCCATGCTACAGAGAGCACGCTTCCACCCGCAGGCAGATTAATTTCTGATGCAGTATAAAGAGATGCATCTCTTTGATATCCATAGTACACACCCAGAGGGTATCTCTGAGTACTGGTACCGGTTCCAATTGTGACGGTTTGCGCCTGTGAAAAGAGTCCGAAGACCATACAAAGCAATGTTATGAGCACCCGCCAGGGCTTGCTCACTTTACAAAGTAAAAATCCACTCATATGTTTTGAATTTAGTTATAATAACAATAGTAAGTTAAATAAGGTATAGTGTTTCCTATTCGCTGATGTTCAAAATACTTTGAAACACCCATGTTTACAGATAATCTGTGTTGAAAAAAGTAGTTTTTTTAATTCATACGCTATTTTTTAATAATTACACAAATCTAATAATTTTTTCACTTAAAAATTAATATATTCATTATTTTTTTGTAAAAATTTTACAATAATAATACATTCTATATATAAAAAATCCTCAGGAGGACCTGAGGATTTTTTATTATTTTAATTATTATTACTTTTTGATGAATTTAGATTTGAATTGCTCAATTCCCTTTTCATCTATCGTAATTATGTATCCACCTTTAACTAAAGTTGAAACGTTAATTTTTCCATTATTTACATTTCCACTATTTACCAGCTGTCCGGCAGTATTATAGATTTTGTAAGATGCTTTATCTGAAACTTTAGTTACATTTAAAACGTCACTTACAGGGTTTGGATAGATAGCAAATTTATCTTTAGTCACTTCATTTGTTGATAATAGTGAACTTAAGCTAAATGCTCTGGATTCTGTATCTCCAAACAGCCCTCCTTTACAAATCAACTGATTGGTTGAAGTTCTCAATTCATAATACCCTGGCACAAGTCCTAGTGAAGGATATTCAAAACTTAATCCATCACCTTCTTCATCATTGATTTGAAACACATAACAATCATTATTATTTAGCGTCCATGTCTGATTTACAAGCGCAGGGCTAGTTGAATTAGTGTATGGTCCTCCACTGTAAAGAGTTGCTCCCGCACTGTTTTTAAGGGTCCAGGTAGTTTCAGTTCCCCAATAGTCCAGCTGTAACTTAAAGTTCACTGTAGTTGTATTGAATGCCGTATCCAAAGCAGGATTAACAAAAGTTCCTGTCGCTGAATTATTAGTCGCTCTTTGATCAGCGCCTCCATTCGCAGTAACGATAGAAGCAGTAACAGTTCCGCTAGGTGTAGAAGCTGCCACAGGAACAGAGAATGTGTTGAATTTATCCTGAGTTAAACTTCCTGTCCATTCATAGGTTTGTGCAGCTCCTCCATTTACAGAATAAGAAACTATAGCCGATGTCAATGTTGAAGTACCTCTGTTATAGATTGTCAATTTTAAAGTAGGAGCAACAGACGTTGTAGGACAAGCTGCCAGGTTATTACATCCTCTTTCAATTTTAATTTCAGCATCTACCGGGAACAACGCGATTGGCTGCTCAGCGATTGAAGTTTTCAGCTCAACTCTTCTTGGAGAATTATCCATTACCGCTCTCATTCTCGTTTTTTGGTTAAGCGTGAAAATATTCATACAAGCATCCGGAGTATAGTCCATATAATTTTCAATCATGTCATTACCTGGATCCGCAGGACAAGAATCAATGGTTACACAATTATAATTCGCGTCGGCAGCAGCTGGTGTATCAAGACAGTAATCATTATTACTGTCAGTAGCATTTACAACACATGATGCACTATCACCCCAAATATGTCTAAGTCCTAACCAATGCCCTACCTCATGGGTCATCGTTCTCCCTTTATCATACCCTGCATATAATAAGAAAGTACCATCATTATAAGTACTGCTTCCGAATGCACCGGCAGCCGCAACAACACCATCAGTTGTAGCTAAACCTCCATTCGCATTCAAACCACCTAAACCGGAGTTTGACGGAAACTGAGCATATCCTAAAGTAGTTTCATCAGCACCTTCGAAAGCAACGGTCCACATATTCAGATATTTTGTAGTATCCCAGATTGTTTCCGGTTTTACATAGTCATCAATTGCAGCCATCGTCCATCCTGATCTACATAAGTTCACCCGGTCAATACCATTTGTAGGATTACCATTAGGATCAACTTTAGCCATTGCAAACTGAATTTCAACATCAGCACCCACAGCATTTGTATTATATCCAGGAGTTCCTACAGCTTTACGATAATCATTATTTAAAACTGTAATTTGCGAAACAACCTGCGCATCTGTAATATTCGGATAAGAACCAAGGTTTTGTCCGGAATGAATAACGTGAACAACAACAGGAATCGTAATGATATTACCATTTTGAGATTTGTTAGCTTTTGCTTTCTCTACAAGCGGAGCCAACCATGATTCGAATTGTTCCTTAGACAGTCTTCCAGGAAACTTACCCTTCAAATACTCTTCATACTCATCGCTAGAACACCTTTCGTATCCGTGCGATTTTGCCAATTCTTCTGCCTTAGTAGCTACAGTTACTTTTTTTACCACCTTATCAGTACTTTGGGCACTCAATCCTAAAGCGCAAAATATAGGCAACAAAAATGCAACTTTTAAAAATGTAGTTTTTTGCATTTCTTAATTTATTATAATTATTTACAAATATATTATTTTTTGGCACAATTTTTAATACCAACTACAAATAAAGTGAACATTTTACAACGATTAACCAAAATGAAGGTAAACTTATTATTATTAATATTATTTTTTTTCACCAACATTAAATGCATTTCACAACAAAAAACAGAAATTAACAAAAATATATCAAATATAAACCCCGAAAAACAAAAAATTGAAAAAGTAGAATTACAAGAACAAACACGGGGAACAAACAGAATAATTACCTTCGAACCTACATTTTTTAACATTTTTTTTAACGGAAATACGACAAAAACAGAATTATCAACTATTGACTGGGAAAATATCACGAAACAGGCAAGCCTAATTGACCTGTCAAAAATCTCATCATATGAATCACCGACAACAGGAAGGTTTTCTGACCGGGCATTATCCTGTACAATAATTATCACCTCAGAAGGGAAAACTTATAAATCGTCAACTTTTGACGCAGGAATCCCTCCAAAAGAATTAGAGGGATTATATCAATTGTTAAAAAGTAAATCTGGAATAATTAAAAGATCAACACCTAGATTTCGTTAAAACTTATAGGCAAGATTCCATGCAAATCCCATATTGAATTTTGAGGAACTTTTTCCGAAGCCAGGAACGATCATAGGAGAAATATTCTCCTGTTTGGACGTATAGACCCAATATCTGGGCTGAAGATTCACATCAATATAGAAGTTGGAGTTAAATAGCTGTACTCTCCCTCCTAAAGTACCTTCCAGCCAAAAGGTAGACTGAGATGATGAAGGAAATGCTTCAGATGAATTGCTTCCTCCAAATCCCCGAACGGGAATTGCCATATATTCCTGATTGTAAAATGCTCCGGCAAGTTTCCCACCAACATAAAATCCATTGAACTCGTTTTCCGCATCTTTTGCCAGCATATAAAATGCTCCCAACTTTACGAAAGGGCCATTTACCTTAGCATCATAACCATTCTTCTGGTAAATATTCTTTTCAAAACCGGCTTCTGCGATAGCATGAATATTTCCTTTAATTTTTGAAGAAATAAATCCCTGATACAGCTTCCTGTCTGAAAAAAAGCCCATACCGGAATTCAGGACATCAAAGCCAACCATAAAATTAGGCTCATAATTCCAATGCTCTTTTTTTTCTTCTTTTTTGTCTTGCTTATCCTGTGCCCAGCTTATTATTCCTAATAAACTAAAAAAGAAGGTAAAGATTAGTCTTGTCTTCATTCTCTATTTGATTTTGTCCTTCTGCCAAACCTACAACAGGATCAGGAGTTATTAATTCTGCTTTTAAATTCTCATAATACTTTTTGATTCCACATCCGGGAGATACATAAGTAGACTTCGTGGTATAATTGATTCTCACTTTGGATTCCGCACCTGTGTTTTCTAATCTAAAATAGACATCTGTATAAGGTGAATCATCTACCCTTAAAGGAATTACCCTTGAATCTATTTTTGTCATTTTTCCCAGCTCTACTTTTCCTGCACCATAGTCTACTGCCACATAAAGCGAGTCCAATGTTTTCTCCTTCCCTGATTCTGCCGTTCTGAAGGCTACTTTCATTCTGGGAGTTCCTTCACCGCTTTCACAGATATCATCATCGCCACCACAGGAAAAAAGCATTCCTAAAAAGCAGATCACTATGAGAAATTTAAAATATTTCATCTGTATATTTTTATTTTTTATTTGTCAGATGGAACTTGCGTTTCATATTAAGATTTGAAATTCAAATTTAAATAAATTTATTTTTTCACCAATAATGCAATATTCTCAACGTGATGGGTCTGCGGGAACATATCTACAGGCAATATTTTCACTACATGATAATGGTCTTTCATCAGGGCAAGATCTCGTGCCTGTGTTGCAGAATTACAGCTTACATAAACGACCTTTTCAGGAGAAAGCTTTAAGATCTGCTCTACCACTTTCTGATGCATTCCGTCTCTTGGAGGGTCTGTAATCAATACATCTGCTTTTGGATGATTTTCGAGAAACTCATCATTAAAAACATTTTTCATATCCCCACAGTAGAAAGTACAGTTGGTAAGACCGTTCAATTCTGCATGCTCAATAGCCGCATCAATAGCTTCCTGAACGGATTCTATACCTATTACCTGCTTTGCATTCCTGGCTACATACTGGGCAATGGTTCCTGTTCCCGTGTACAGGTCATAAACCACTTCATCTCCTTTTAAATCCGCAAACTCCAGGGTTTTTCTATACAACTCCAAAGCTTGTTTATAATTGGTCTGGAAAAAAGATTTCGGTCCTATCTTAAACTTTAGTCCGTCCATTTCCTCCATCAAATATCCCTCTCCGGAGTAAACATTAATATCCAGGTCATAAATGGAATCATTCTGCTTCGGATTGATAGCATAGACCAGTGTTTTAACCTGCGGAAACTTCTCTAAAAGAAACTCGAAAAGTTTCTCTCTGTTTTCTTTTTCTTCTCTGTAAAGCTGGAAAAGAACCATCCATTCGCCTTTGGAGTTCTGCCTCATCATTAAGGTTCTTAAAAATCCTTCATGATTTTTCACATCAAAGAAATCCAATCCGTTTTCTACCGCGTAGTTCTTCACTGCCAAACGAAGCGCATTGGAGGGATCTTCCTGAAGGAAACATTCTTTAAGATCCAGGATCTTACTCCACATTCCCGGAATATGAAACCCCAAAGCATCTTTACTTCCGAAATTTTCTTCAGAGCTGATTTCGTACTGAGTAAGCCATCTCGCATTGGAGAAAGAGAACTCCATTTTATTTCTGTAAAAGTACTGCTCTTCGGAACCCAGAATTGATACGGTTTCGAAATCCTCGATACCTCCGATCCTCTTGATATTGTTGTATACTTCTTCCTGTTTAAAGTCAAGCTGTTTTTCATAGCTCATATTCTGCCATTTGCACCCTCCACAGGTTCCGAAATGCACACATTTAGGTTCTGTTCTGAAAGGGGACCTTTCCAATACATCTACAGCCTCCCCTTCATAATATTTGGATTTTGCTTTTTTTACTCTGACGTTGACCAAATCTCCCGGGATCGCCCCTGAGACCAATACTGTTTTGCCGTCTTCCGTTTTACCAATGGCTACTCCTTTTGCACCGGCAGTCAGCAATTTAATATTTTCAAGAATTAAATTTTTCTTCTTTCTCATTCCACAAATTCTATTTTTTCTAATATGAAACCTCTCCGTTTCATCCTGCAAAAATACAATAAAAAAAACCTTATCCGGAGATAAGGTTTCGATCTATGTTAAAGTTTATTATTTTGCTTTAGCCGGTTGAGGATTTGCTGGCTGCTGTACAGAAGGATCAATTTGCAACTGAGGCTGCATCTGCATAGAAGGATCAACCTTTGGTGCTGAAAGACCGGTCAGCTTATCCAAAATGGTTACCAGCTCCTGTTCTCCTAAATTCACAAAAGATCTGCTGGCAATTTTACCGTCCTTATCTATGATTACAAAACAAGGTAGCTTGAACCCGTACACTCCATATTTCTTGGCTATATCAGATTCCATTCCTTTCTCACCGTATACATTAACTCCCGGGATCCCTTTTAATAAAGAGTTGCTTGTTTTTACAAACTGATCTTTAGTATCGTCTACGTTTACAAATACAAAGTTCATTTTAGATTTATAGAAGTTAACAACTTCTTTTAATACCGGTATTGTACCTTCACTGATATAAGGATTCCATGAAGCGTAGAAGAATAACATATAAGGTTTGCCTTTGTTTTCAGAAAGCTTATAAGTTTTTCCATCCTGCTTTACCAAAGGTGCCTCAGGAGCAGTGTCTCCGATCTTAAGTCCGGTGATTGCTACCTGCATTTTCAACAGGTCACTTTTTATTGTAGCATCCTTAATATCTGTATCGATAAGTTTTTTGATCTTGTCAATATTCTTAGCAGGACTTGTAGGATGAATGTCTGCCTGAGCCATTACAAATGCCAAAAGATAATCTTTTGCCGTCTGAGAAAGATCTTTTTTCGTTTTTAAATACTGAGCAAACATCTCTGAAGTGGTAATATCTGTTTTTCCCTTGCTGTTCGCTTCAGCATATTTCTGGAAATCAGGAGTCATTTTTACAAGAAGATACTGTCTGTAAAGCGGAATTGTTTTTACCATGGCCTCCTTGTCACTATCCAATTTAGTCTCATAATCCTTAAAAGCTTTAGAAGCCTTGTAAGATGGGTTTCCGGACATTGGTCCGTGTGACATTTCATAGTTGGCCAATAAATTAAGGATAGTCACTTTAGCATCATTTTTCTTCCATTCCAAAAGCGCTTTGCTAGGATTATTTTTCTGAGCAAGATCTTCTATATTCTTATTAATATCAGCTTCAACTTTCTGCATTCCTTTTACGAATGCATTCTCGTCTCCGCTCATCAGTGCTCCCAGGTTAACCTTATTACCATATTCACCCAAAAATTTCTGAGTTGCCGTAAGGAAATCGTTATTCTTTTTAGCATCTCCTGTAATCACATATTCATTAGGGAAAGTCATGGAATTACCTGAGATATTTACCTTTTGTCCTCCTTCAAGGTAAATCAGGTTTTGTTTATTTGCATAGTTGATCACATACATTCCATCTTTGGGAGCCTCAAAGCTGCCTGAAAAGTTGCCATCTTTATCTAAACCTATATTAATCAAAGGTAAGGTTCCTACTCCCGAAGCTTCTACGAATTCAATTCTTTCTAACGGTGAACTTCCAGTAATTTTTCCTTTTACCTCAACTTTTTTTGAACAAGACATCACAAAAGCTGTGATGATAAACAATAAAAGATATTTTTTCATTTCAATTTTAATATTATACAAAAATAAGCTTTTTAGGGCTTCTTAATTCACACTGATTATTTTTTTTGAAAAATTTATTATACCCGGTAAAAAGGGAAATTTCAAATACATTATCCAGCTATTCCTTACCGGTAAAAAACCGTCTGAAATGTTCCTTATGATACAATTCAACGGCCCTTCAAATATATACTTATTAAGTAAAGAATACCAAGGCTTATCAATAAGTTAACAAACTTTAACAGGAAAATGACCTGTACAAAAAAATCGCCTCCGAAATGAAGACGATTTTTTATGTATTTGAATCAATTCTATCCCTGATCTACAAGAGCAGCCATGTATTCTCTGTTCATTCTTGCGATATTCTCAAGAGAAATACCTTTAGGGCACTCGATTTCGCATGCTCCGGTATTTGAACAGTTTCCGAATCCTTCTTCGTCCATAGCCTTTACCATATTCAGCACTCTTCTTTTAGCTTCTACTCTACCCTGAGGAAGTAAAGCGAACTGAGATACTTTGGCTCCAACGAATAACATTGCAGATCCGTTTTTACACGTAGCTACACAAGCTCCACACCCGATACAAGCAGCAGCATCCATCGCTTTGTCCGCATCTTCTTTAGGAACCGGAATGGCGTTAGCATCCAGTGTATTACCGGAAGTATTCACAGAAATGAAACCTCCTGCAGCCATTACTCTGTCGAATGCGCTTCTGTCTACCATTAAGTCTTTAATAACAGGGAAAGCGGCACTTCTCCAAGGTTCAATAACGATCGTTTCACCATCTTTGAACATTCTCATGTGAAGCTGGCAAGTAGTAATACCAGTATCCGGACCGTGCGCTCTACCATTGATGTAAAGTGAACACATTCCGCAGATCCCTTCACGACAGTCGTGGTCAAAAGCGATAGGTTCTTTTCCTTCGTTAATTAAGTTTTCGTTCAGAATATCCAACATCTCCAGGAATGAAGAGTCTGTAGATACATCTGATATTTTGTAGGTCTCAAACTGACCTTTAGATTTATTATTTTTTTGTCTCCAAATTTTCAGCGTAAGATGTAAGCCTTTTTTTGCACTCATAATGTTATATTTATAGGTTGGAGATTATTTGTAACTTCTAGTTTTAACCTCGATGTTGTCATATATCAGTTCTTCTTTGTGCAACACCTCTTTATTGATGTCGCTTCCCTGATATTCCCAAGCTCCGACGTATTTGTAGTTTACGTCATCTCTTTCCGCTTCTCCATCCGGAGTTGCATGATCCCAACGGAAATGTCCACCACAAGATTCTTCTCTGTGCAGTGCATCGATAGCCATTAATTGTCCTAATTCCAGGAAGTCTGCCACTCTGAATGCTTTCTCAAGCTCAGTGTTCATACCTTCTCCTTCACCAGGTACTTTTACGTTTTTCCAGAAATCGTTTCTTACTTCTTCGATTTCCCTGATCGCTTCAGCTAAACCTTCCGGAGTTCTTCCCATACCTACTTTATTCCACATAATGTGTCCAAGTTTCTTATGGAAGTAATCTACTGAATGAGTTCCTTTATTATTGATGAAGAAATCAATTTTATCTTTAATTCCTTTTTCAGCTTCGTTAAACGCTCCTGAATCAGTAGGAATGACTCCTGTTCTGATATCCGCAGAAAGGTAATCTGCAATTGTATAAGGTAATACAAAATATCCGTCTGCAAGACCCTGCATCAATGCAGAAGCACCAAGCCTGTTGGCTCCGTGATCAGAGAAGTTAGCTTCACCGATTACGAAACATCCGGGGATTGTAGACTGAAGGTTGTAGTCAACCCATACACCACCCATTGTATAGTGTACCGCAGGGTAGATCTTCATTGGAGTTTTGTAAGGATCATCAGCTGTAATTTTTTCGTACATTACAAACAGGTTACCATATTTCTCCTCCACCCACTTTTTACCAAGGTCATAGATCTGCTGATCTGTAGGGTTATGAATATGTTTTTCGATAGCGGCTTCTCTACCTTTTTTCATGATCTCTGTAGAGAAATCCAGGTAAACCCCTTCTTTAGTGTCATTATTTTCGATTCCGTATCCTGCATCACATCTTTCTTTAGCTGCTCTTGAAGCAACGTCTCTCGGTACAAGGTTACCGAATGCCGGATATCTTCTTTCCAAATAATAATCTCTGTCTTCTTCTTTGATATTTTCAGGTCTTAGCTTACCTTCTCTGATCGCTACTGAATCTTCGATCTTTTTAGGAACCCAGATTCTTCCTGAGTTTCTTAATGATTCAGACATCAAAGTTAATTTAGACTGCTGAGTTCCGTGAACCGGGATACAAGTCGGGTGAATCTGTACATAGCAAGGGTTTGCGAAGTAAGCACCTTTCTTGTGAATTTTCCAGGCTGCGGAAACGTTTGATCCCATTGCATTGGTAGAAAGGAAATAGACGTTTCCGTATCCTCCTGAAGCAATTACTACAGCGTGAGCAGAGTGTCTTTCGATCTCACCTGTAACAAGGTTTCTTGCGATAATCCCTCTTGCTTTTCCGTCAACAATGACAAGGTCCATCATTTCATGACGGTTGTACATTTTGATCCTCCCTTTACCGATCTGACGGCTCATTGCAGAATATGCACCTAACAATAGCTGTTGCCCCGTCTGTCCTTTTGCATAGAAAGTTCTTTTTACCTGAACTCCACCAAATGAACGGTTATCCAGCTGACCGCCGTAATCTCTACCAAAAGGTACCCCTTGAGAAACACACTGGTCAATAATATTTGCAGAAACTTCTGCTAGTCTGTAAACGTTAGCCTCTCTTGCTCTATAGTCCCCACCTTTGATGGTATCATAGAATAATCTGTAGGTAGAATCACCGTCTCCCTGGTAATTCTTAGCGGCATTGATCCCTCCCTGAGCTGCAATAGAGTGCGCTCTTCTTGGTGAATCCTGATAGCAGAACGCTTTTACGTTGTATCCCTGCTCAGCTAAAGTAGCTGCTGCAGAACCTCCTGCCAAACCTGTACCTACAACAATAATATCAATCTTATCTCTGTTGTTTGGTGCAACAAGGTTCATATGGTCTTTATGATTTTTCCATTTATCCTTTAAAGGACCTGCTGGAATTTTTGAATCTAACTTACTCATACTAGTATATTGATATTATTGAGTTATAAAATGAAAAATTGCGATGAAAATAAATCCTGCAGGAATAAGGATAGAATACCATTTCCCGAAAGCCTTGATCACCGGCGTATATTTTGGATGTCTTGCTCCGATTGACTGGAATGAAGACTGGAACCCGTGAGCCAGGTGTAATCCCAATAATACAAAAGAGATCACATATAAAGCCACTCTCCAAAGATCAGCAAACTTCTCATGAAGCTCCGGCCAGAAGCGTTCTGCATCGGGAGTCATCCCATCTACATACTTATAATTAATTTCATGTAGCCAGAAATCATATAAGTGAAGCGCCAAGAAAGCCAACACAACGGCTCCTGAAATAATCATATTTCTGGACATCCATGAAGAGTTCACAGATGCGTTGTTTGCTGCATACTTTACCGGACGTGCTTTATTGTTCTTGATTTCCAATACAAATCCCATCACGAAATGGAATATTACTGCAAAGCCAAGAACAGGCTGCATTAAGAACTGCACAAAAGGATTATAGCCCATAAAGTCAGATGCTGTATTGAAAGCATCCCTGTTAAGGACTGATAACAAATTGGTTGTCAAATGCAGTATAAGAAAAATCAGCAAAAACATAGCTGATAATGCCATAGCGTATTTTCTACCTATCGTAGAACTCGTTAAACCTGCCATATAAGTTTAAATTTGAATTTCCACAAAATTAAGAAATGTTAACAATATCGAAAAGTGAGAAATCTCACAATTAGCCAGTTTGTAATCTTTCTAAATAAGAGCTTAATACGTTATAAATAAAGGAAAAATATAAAAATGGAAAACATTATTTTATAGCATAAACCTGATTCCTGAAAACCACCTTATGCACCGAAGGCGGGAAAGTTTTTATTTCAAATATACTTACCCTTCTTGAAGAGCAATAAGGTTTAACGATAAACTGCAAAGCTTTATCATAATCTGCACGATCTGTAATCCAGAAGCATACTTTAGCACCATTCTTTATGGAAAGAGCTTTATTCTTACCTAAAGTATGGAAGAGTATTTCTTCTTTTCGGTTTTCAAAGGCATTACATCCGGTCCTTATTATTAAAAATAATACAACAGTCATCACCAGCCTTACAGCGTTTCTAAAATCAAACTTCAAAATGGCAAACCTACACAGATATATGATCACTGACACTGAAACGATCTCAATAAGATTCATAGGTATATTTTCAAAAAACAGGACATCCACCTCAGCCAACCAATGTATCACTTTCAGCAGGACCTGGATAATAAAGTCATAAAAATTCCGGATTAATCCAAAATCAAGATTGATAGCAATAAATGCGGTCATCAGGAAAGAAAACACAATAATCACTTCTGAAAAAGGAACAATAATAAAGTTGGCAATAATTGAAATAAATGAAAATTGGTGAAAATAATACAGTACCAGCGGAAGTGTTGCCAACTGTGCAGATAAGGATATGGTAATCGTATTAAAAAACAACTTCTTAAAATAATTATCCTGTCTCGGAAAATGTCTTAAAAGCGGCTGGTTCAGCCAAAAAATCCCTAATACCGCAACAAAGCTGAGCTGAAATCCCACATCAAAGAACTGCTGTGTATCCAAAACAAGAATGATAAGGGCTGACAATGACAGGGAATGCAGCAGATCCGGTTTTCTCTGGAGCAATACGAAAATGAAATACATACTGAGCATAATACAGGAACGCAGCACTGAGTTTCCAAATCCTATGAACCCAGCAAAGAGCCAAATACATCCTAAACTAAAAATTATAGCATACTTTCTGAGCCGTAAGGGAATAAAGTATACCATCATAAAGTAAAAAATTCCAAAAATGACCACAATATGAGTCCCTGAAATTGCCAGAAAATGAATGAGCCCCGATCTGTTAAAATCCTGGACAGTATCAGCATCCATCCCTGTTCTGTCTGCAAGAATAATTCCTTTTAAAAATTCTTTGGTCTTTCCGGACATTTCCGCCTGGTCAATTTTTTTAAGGACCTCAAACCTGTATTGCCGTACCCTGTCTGCAGCATTTAGATCACTCCGTTCTGCTGAAGCAATGCTCTTTGAAAGATAGATCTGGTACTCAATGTTTTTTCTTTTGAGATATCGGGCATAATCAAACTGAGAATCATGTTGCGGAGCGTGAGGCCGGGTAATAAAGGCTTCAGATCTGTAATAATATGTAAATTCCAGGTCCTGGCTGATTTTTGGGAGATAAAAAACTGAATTAAAACTTCCGCCTTTGGTCTGAGCAACACCTTCATATTTTTTATACTTCTCACTTGAATTCAGTTTTTGAGTGATCCGGAAAACAACAATTTCCTTATTCTTATCCAATGGATTGAAACCTGAAGAAGAAGCATTAAAGAAATGAAGAATAATCCCTGCACAAAAGAACAAAAGCCCTATCAAAACTGCTTTGACCCTATGCAAGAAATAGGAATGAAAAAACAGGAAAACCGAAAGCAACAACCCCAGCAGCATAGTCAAATAAACCGATGTATCAGCCAATACAATTCTATCCTGAAAAACGATTCCAAGAATAAAGCATATGGCAAGAATAAGGAGAGGCTGTTTATGCAATTTCCAATCAATTATTTCACCAATCTATGAAATTCATTAATCAAATACTTCCTCTGTAATTACTGAATAATTGAACTCCCGGAAATAAAAAAAGTCAATATATAGCCTGATTTTTTGCTATTAAAGCTTTCTTTATATTTACATTATTTTCCTTTTAAGAACTTATCCGTCAATCGCTTCGTTTCTTTGATATACAACCACGGATCTTTCCCATAGTCCTCATACTTGAAATTTCCGGTCTTTTTAGGAACAGCAGGCTCTATTTGGGTTCCCTCATGCCATTCATTAAATGAAGTGATCCCTATAAATTCAGGTTTAACCCTGATAGCGGCATCAAACATATTTTCATAATATTTCCCTCCGTCCCGGCTTTTGAAATTCGCTTCATTCCAAGGTCTGATTCTCGTATCCGAATAGCCTGGTCCTACACAAGGAATAAAAATAAGGTTGTGCTTTTTTGCATAGTCTGCAAGAAAAGCCCAATTGGAAATTGTGCTTCCAAATACAAAGCCTTCACTGGCAAAATAAGTATAAAACCCATCAAAACCTGAGGAATCGAAGAAGGCAGAATCACTCTTTTCCACCCAAAGGCCTATATACAATGCGTCTAGTTCTGTATCTCTAATAGTTTTACTACCTTCTTTGTCCAATAATTCCCTCCACTCTTCCCGGGGAATTTTATAGCTGTCATAAACATAGTAAAGGGGCTTCCCGTCTTTTTTGTAAAAAGCATGATGGTGTGAATAAGTCTTTACAAGATAAGAGAGCTGTTCTTTAAGCTCTGCGGTATTTTTATAGAACGGCTCAATGTGAAATGCAATCTTCAAATCAAAACGGTCTGCCATATCCAGATATTTGTTCAGGCTTTTATCGGTAAAAGAATCTTTTCCCAGCCAGCTCACTACGACAACACCTGCTCCCGATTCTTTGATCATTTTCATATGCTTTTCAATGATCCTGGTATTATTAGAACTATAATTGCCCAAAGCTGGATAAAAATTGGCGCCAATATCATCACCGCCCTTATAATGCCCCAGATCATTCCATTTCGGATCTTTCCAGTGGGGCAGAATATCATGATTCCAGTGAGAATAGCTTCCGTCAGTTGTCGGATTTCCGTACCATCCATAGTAGAATATCTGAACGTTATCTTTGTCCTTATTCTGTGCTAAGTTTTCTGAGAATAAAAATATAAACACGATGAAGAATAAAAAGCGGTCAAGATAATTCATAGCTTAAAAAATAGTTTATGTTCTCAAAAATCGGTCAAAATAAAATTTACATTTTCAGGATCACATCAGCTGCATGCTCACTCGCTCCTTTCCCGCCAAGCTTTTCTCTCAAAAGCTTATAGTCATTCAATACCTGTTCTCTTTTTCCTCCTTCTATAACTTTATGAAGCTCATCTACAAGATTCCTGGTATTCAGATCGCTCTGGATCAGCTCCTTCACAACCTCTCTATCCATGATCAGATTAACAAGAGAAATATAGTTGATATTTTTCACTAATCTTTTGGCAATGGCATAGGAAATCTTACTTCCACGGTAGCAAACCACTTCAGGAATATCCAGCAAAGCGGTTTCTAATGTAGCGGTTCCTGAGGTAACGAGAGCAGCCTTTGAGCATCTTAAAAGGTCATACGTCCTGTTGGAAACAAAATGTACATTATCATCCACATATTTTTGATAAAATTCTTTGGGAAGGCTCGGTGCCCCGGCAATCACAAACTGATAGTCTTTAAAATGCGGTCTTACGGAAAGCATTATTTCAAGCATCTTTTCCACCTCCTGCTTTCTGGACCCCGGAAGAAGCGCAATAATTTCTTTTTCGTTCAGCCCGTTTTCTGACTTAAATTTTTCAATATTAATCTCCTGCAGATCAGAAATAGCATCAAGCAAAGGATGCCCTACAAAATGGGAATGTACTCCGTGCTTCCGGTAAAAATCCTCTTCAAACGGAAGGATGACCATCATTTCATCCACATATTTTTTGATGATCTCTACCCGCCCTTCTTTCCAGGCCCAAAGCTGTGGGGAAATATAATATACTACCTTAATTCCCAATTCTTTCGCAAATCTGGCAATCCTTAAATTAAATCCGGGATAATCCACCAAAATGAGAACATCCGGTCTATTGTTTTGGATATCTTCTTTACAGAATTTTATATTATTCAGAATGGTTCGCAGGTTCATCACCACTTCCAGAAATCCCATAAAAGCCAGATCCCGGTAGTGTTTCACCAACGTTCCGCCCTGTGCTTTCATAAGATCGCCGCCCCAAAATCTGAATTCCGCAGCCGGATCCTTTTGCTTTAAGGCTTTCATTAAATTGCTTCCGTGCAGGTCGCCGGAAGCTTCTCCTGCAATAATGTAATATTTCATTTCTCTCGAAATCTTTATTATTCGTTTTATAGCCGTCAACCCTCACAATGACTTCTAATCTACCGGATGATTCCGGATTATGGGAGGTTTCTATGGCAAGGATAGAGAACAAATTAAAATAGATATGATCTTAATTCGTAAATTTGTTCAAAGATAATGATAAAAATGTCAGAAGAATTTGAAATCCGAAATAAAGTTGCCGAAAGCGGTCTTGTGAATTTTGACCTGTCTACCTTGCTTCCAAAGGGGGTAAGGAAAGGAATAGATCTTAAAGATTTTCTTTTTCAGGAAATGATCCTGAAGGAAAAAGATTTCCGTGAGAAGGTAGAAGCTATCAATGTAGAAGAATACAGGGATTCTTATATCTACATTTACAATTCTGTGGATACGATCATTCCTCTTTGGGCTTATTTTGTGCTAACCGCCAAGCTTACTGACGTTGCTAAAAAAATCGTTTTTGGAAATCGTGAGGATCTGGAGGTTATTCTGATGCATAATGCAATACAGACTTATGATTTCAGCGATATGAGAGGCAAAAGGGTATTGGTAAAAGGCTGCTCTGATAAAGAAATTCCTGAAAATGCTTATATCGAACTTGTAGAGCAACTTAAGCCTCTTGTCAAATCGCTGATGTTTGGGGAAGCCTGCTCTAATGTTCCTATTGTAAAGAACTAAGAATGAATAAATATTTATCTGCATTATTCTTATTTCTTATCTTTTGGGGCATTTATTATATAGGGAGTTTTACAAGAATTCCTTTTGCAGATTGTGTAGGTTTTGTACTATCGGTGGAAAAAGAAGAATGGGTGACTGTAGCAGATGCTACCAGCCATTTTTTATATGTCAATACTGCGATTTTAATTAAGATCCTTACAGGCCTTAATGCGATTGAGGCGAGCAGATTCGTGATTATCACTGCAGGAGCGGCAACCGTTTCAGTTATTTATCTCGCTCTGAAGAGCCTGATCAAAACAGAATGGATTTCTCTCACCGCTGCAGCTGTCTTTGGCTTCAGTTTTTCTTTCTGGAGAAATGCAGAAATTATAGAAGTATATACTTACAACACGTTATGGGTAAGTCTTTTTTTCTTTTCAATGATAAAGGTCTTTGCAGAAAATAAAAAGAAATACATTATCCTCAGCGGTCTCTTTTTGGGAATCAGCCTTTGGGTCCATATTCAGAATATTCTGCTGATCCCGGCTTTCTTTATTTTCCTGTTCTGCTTCAGACATGAGAAAAAGTATTTATATGCTTCTTTGTTGCTTTTTGCAATCCTATTTTCATCCTTATTTGTTCTGAATACTTTACAGGGATTGCCTTTTAATTCCCCATATTCATCCAACCAGGGAACCTGGGTTGAAGATTCTCTCAAAAAAGATCCGTTGCAGTATGTAAAAGATTTTTTCCTCTCCATTGGGTATCTTATTTACAATTTTAACCTATTCGTATTTTTTGGAATAGCAGGTGTCATTCTACTATACGGATCAAATAGAAGAATGTTCTATGTTTTCTTCACAGGCGCAGTATGTGTTTATGGTTTCTCTACATTCTATGCGGTTTCGGATAATTATGTTTTCTTCCTTCCTTTCAATATTATTTTTGCCCTTTCCATTGGCTATGGCCTTTCTTCTGCAAAATACAAAGGGCTCAGAAAGCTTTCCTGGATATGTCTTCTTATTCCTATGGGATATGTCCTGAGCTATACTGTAGTTTCGTCTACTGAACAAGGCAAAGAGTTTAATGATTTCAAAGAGTATAAAGGAGGATTAAAGTATTACCTGCTTCCATGGATGAACAATAATGTCGGTATTTTGGAGTTCACCATAGATAAAAAGAAAGCCCCCGAACCTATCCACTGGATGACAGCAAGCGCCGTGGAATATATAAAGCTTTTGAAAAGTAAAGGATACAGCGATGAACAGATCAGAAAACTTTAACAATAATTATGAAATACAGGTATTTTGTAAGGCATATTTTTTGATAACTTTGGTTCACTTAATACATAACAAACACAAACAATGAGTTTAATTGACCTACTTACAGGAAACACAGGCAACCAGGTTGCTGAACAGGCTGAAAATAAATTCGGAATCAGCAGAAATCAGGTAATTGCCCTATTAGCTGTAGCTACCCCACTGATCATCTCTTACCTTAGAAATAAATCTCAGGATGCCAAAGAAGCGGAAGCTTTAAACAACGCTTTGGATAAAGACCACAATGGCAGTATCCTAAATGATGCTTCACAGATCGAATCAAGACAGGCCGAAGGAGGTTCTATTCTCGACCATATCTTTGGCGGACAAAAAAGTACCGTAGAGAATCAGCTGTCACAAAATACCGGAATTTCTATCGATAAAATAGGTCCTGTCCTTGCGATGCTGGCTCCTGTTGTTATGGGATATATCGGTCAGCAGAAACAACAGAATAATGTAAGTGCAGGTGGTCTTGGAGATCTTTTGGGAGGAATTCTCGGAAATGCGTCCAATCAGGCTCAGGCTCAGCAGTCCAATCCTTTAAATGATATCTTAGGAAGTGTTTTAGGAAGCGGACAGTCCCAATCATCCGGAAATCCACTGAATGATATACTGGGAAGTGTACTGGGTGGTGGAAATCAACAACAGGGAGGAGGCTTAGGCAGCATCCTTGGAAATATTCTCGGAGGAAAATAATTAATTTAATTTGTATAAAAAAAGACCAAGGATCATTTCTTTGGTCTTTTTTATTGCTGTTACTTTTTAGATTTTTCTTCAGAAGCTACAAAAGATTTTGACGCTTTTCTCGGTCTTCTTTTACCATAACTTCCGGAATTGATTTTTCCTCTTCTGGATTTCTTATCTCCTTTTCCCATAGTAATATATATTTTGTTGTTCTTACGAATTTAAAAAATAAGCTTTTAAAAACCAACAAATCAGACTGATAAATTTTTATAAATTAAAAATAAAGGCCGGAAGTAACCATCTCGTTACAATCTGATCATTATTTTGGGGTAATACAATATTCATAAAAGCTGATTTCAGTTATTTCATAACAACTGCCCTTTTCCAGCTTCCATACTATTTCACTAAACTTTAATAGTCTTCCACCTTCCTCTTTTAAACAAAATAAAAGCAATTACTGTAATCAGCGTTTCTGCTACCGGAATTGAAATAAACACCCCTTTCGGCCCCATTTCCAGATATCTGGAAAGGAAATAGGCTAAAGGGATCTGGAACAGCCAGAATCCAAAGAGATTTACCCACGTCGGAGTCCAGGTATCTCCCGCTCCGTTGAAAGCATTGATCATTACCATTCCGATCCCGTAGAAAATAAAGCCGGTGCTCATAATATGAAGTGCGTTTTTAGCAAATTCTTTAATTTCTACCTCCTGTGTAAAAAAGCTCACCAGAAAATTACCCATAAAAATAAAGATCAAACTAACCGTCAGCATAAAAATTACATTGTATTTTACCGTTTTCATAACGGACTGCTCAGCTCTCAGCATTTCATTCGCTCCCATATTCTGCCCGACTAAAGTGGATGCGGCATTACTTAGCCCCCAGGCCGGAAGCATGAAAAACATCATCAGCCTTAATGCAGTCTGATAACCGGCTGAAGCATTTTCACCTCCTGTAGTAGCAACCAATTCGGCAAGAAAAATCCAGCTGCATGAAGCAATGACAAACTGAAAGATTCCGGGGGTTGCGATTTTTATAATAGATTTTATCAGATCGTAATGGGGTTTAAAATAGCTCAGCTTGATACGGATCTGCGTATCTGCTACTAAAAGATGGTACAACTGATAAACCACACCGATGCTTCTTCCTATTGTGGTAGCCAATGCCGCACCTGTAAGTCCCATCGCGGGAACGGGTCCCAATCCTTTTATCAGAACCGGACAAAGAATAATGTTGGCAATATTGGCAATCCATAAACTTTTCATAGCAATCGTCGCATTTCCTGCTCCTCTGAAAATACCGTTGATCAAAAACAGAAGCATAATAATGGTACTGCTTCCCATCATAATTCTTGTAAAATCTTTTCCATAAGCTGCCGCTTCAGGTCTTGCTCCCATCAGGATCAGGATTTCTTCCGCATATATCACTCCCAATAAACTTAAGATCAATGTTATGACACATGAAACCAATAGTACTTGTGCCGCACTCCTGGAAGCCTGTTCAGGATTTTTTTCACCGATCCTCCTTGCAACCAAAGCTGTAGCTGCCATACTCATCCCGATTGCAATAGAATACATGACTGAAAGTACAGATTCTGTAAGCCCTACGGTCTGAATGGCAAATCCGCTCTCTTTCAAATGTCCTACAAAATACAGATCAACCAGCGCAAATACTGATTCCATAGCCATCTCAAGCATCATCGGTATGGCCAGAAGCAAAACCGCACTTCTGATATTTATCTTTGTAAAATCGGTATCTTCCCCTCTGAAAGCCCTTTTCAGGAAATCAATATATCTGGTCATAATTTTTTGTGACTTATCCGACAAAAATATTGATTCAAAATCAATTGAGAATTGGCATATGAAAAGTTTTTAAAAATATCTCATTAAACAGGACATTATTCTTCGTTACCTCTAAAAACTATACTAAAACCGACATAAGGATATACCGCTAAGGATTATATACGAAATATGAAAAGCGGAAATCATCTCTTAGAATAGTAATCATCTTTTCCGCCTCCTTAAAAACAGCATGACACATCCATTAAAAAGCGTATTTCCGGGAAACAATATACATTATAGGACTTATATAATTTATCATTTCCCGATCAATACGTTCTCTATTTTAAACAATACAGATTCGATTATTGTAAAATCTGGCAATTAATATTAAAATTTAATTTAGATTTGTATATTCTTTAAAAATAGTATTATGAAAAAAATAATCTCTACTACTTTTCTATTGGGAATGTTATTATCTGCCGGTATGCTTTCTGCTCAGAAACTGACTCAGGAAAAGATGAAAGCCATATATTCCGATAATGTAGCAACATTTAAAAAACAATTTGCACCAGGAGATTACAACAAATGCTTTATTCTGGGAGACACTTCCTATTCTCCACTTACTTTCAGTGCGCAAGCCGGTAAAATGAATATTGTAAAATTTCTTGTAGACAATAAAGTGAATCTCAATAAAAAATGCCAGGGCCGTACTCCGCTTGAAGTATTAGAAAACTCAAAAAGAACAGAGATGATTCAATTTTTAACAGAAAAAGGGGCCAAGAGAGATTAAAAAACGTAAAAACGATATCCGAAACTTCCGAAAGGAAGTTTTTTTATTTATAAAACCTGCAAAAATATTATCTTTGCAAACGAAAAATTCAAGGTTCGGAATTGAACCTTAAACATTGAACTTTAAACAAATAATTATGTTTCGATCACACACCAACGGAGAGCTATCTCTGAAAAATCTGAATGAAGAAGTTACACTGTCAGGATGGGTACAGACTATCCGTGATAAAGGATTTATGATTTGGGTAGATCTTCGGGATCGTTACGGAATTACCCAGCTGGTTTTTGATCAGGAGCGTTCTTCTGCACAGCTTATGGAGGAAGCTAAAAAATTAGGACGTGAATTTGTGATCCAGGCGACCGGAAAAGTTATTGAAAGGGTCAGCAAAAATCCGAATATTCCAACCGGGGAAATTGAACTCTTAGTAGAAAAATTAACGATTCTGAATGACTCACAGCTTCCTCCTTTCACTATTGAAGATGAAACGGACGGTGGTGAGGAATTAAGAATGAAATACCGCTATCTGGATATCAGAAGAAATCCGGTAAAGGATAAACTGATCTTCCGTCACAAAATGGCGCAAAAGGTAAGAAATTACTTATCTGACGAAGGCTTTATCGAAGTTGAAACTCCTGTTCTGATCAAATCAACTCCTGAAGGAGCGAGAGACTTCGTGGTTCCAAGCAGAATGAATCCGGGACAGTTTTATGCATTGCCACAGTCTCCACAGACCTTCAAGCAGCTTCTGATGGTTGGAGGAATGGATAAATATTTCCAGATCGTAAAATGTTTCCGTGACGAGGATCTGAGAGCCGACAGACAGCCGGAATTTACACAAATCGACTGTGAAATGGCCTTTGTGGAGCAGGAAGATGTCATGAATGTTTTTGAAGGAATGACCAAAACCCTTTTAAAAGATATTACAGGCCAGGAATTCGGGGATTTCCCGAGAATGACCTTCGCAGATGCGATGAGAAAATACGGAAACGACAAGCCGGACATCCGCTTCGGGATGGAGTTCGTAGAATTGAATGAACTGGTAAAAGGAAAAGATTTCAAAATATTTGATGAGGCTGAACTGGTTGTCGGAATCAATGTGGAAGGATGTGCAGAATACACCAGAAAGCAGATCGATGAGCTTGTGGATTGGGTAAAGCGTCCGCAAATCGGAGCTTCAGGAATGGTTTGGGTAAAATTCCAGAATGATGGAGTGAAAACCTCATCTGTAAACAAGTTCTATAATGAAGAAGATCTTGCTAAGATCATCGAAAAATTCGGGGCCAAAGAAGGAGATCTGATGCTGATTCTTTCAGGAAACGAGAATAAAGTAAGAGCTCAGCTTTCCGCATTGAGAATGGAGCTTGGGAACCGTTTGGGATTAAGAAAAGGAAATGAATTTGCTCCGCTTTGGGTCGTTGACTTCCCTCTGTTGGAGTGGGATGAAGATACTGAAAGATACCATGCAATGCACCACCCTTTCACTTCTCCAAAACCTGAAGATATCCATTTATTGGAAACAGATCCCGGGAAAGCAAGAGCGAACGCTTATGATATGGTCCTGAACGGAAATGAGATCGGAGGAGGATCCATCAGAATTTTTGACAGAGACCTACAATCAAAAATGTTTGATCTGCTAGGATTCTCTAAGGAAGAAGCTGAAGCTCAGTTCGGATTCCTGATGAATGCCTTCAAATACGGAGCTCCGCCACACGGAGGTTTAGCATTCGGGTTCGACCGTCTGGTAGCGATCCTTGACGGCAATGAGGTGATCAGAGACTACATTGCGTTCCCTAAGAACAATTCAGGACGTGACGTAATGATCGATGCACCGGCTTCTATTGCTGATGCCCAGCTCGATGAACTAGAATTAAAATTAAATTTGAAAGCATAAATTTAAAGCGGGGTATTTGCCCCGCTTTTTTATTATGAAAACCTTTATTAAGATACTTTCTTTAATAACATATGTTACAGCTTAGGGACTGTAGTATTTATATTACTGACATTATTAAAAAAATAACACTATTTCTACAGATCAATAATAATCCTTAAAAACATTTATTTCATCTTCAACATCTGCTCTCTTCCCGGA
This sequence comes from Chryseobacterium sp. UF-290, assembly GCF_058245615.1. Taxonomy (NCBI): domain Bacteria; kingdom Pseudomonadati; phylum Bacteroidota; class Flavobacteriia; order Flavobacteriales; family Weeksellaceae; genus Chryseobacterium; species Chryseobacterium sp. UF-290. The sequence goes on along the minus strand of NZ_JBSICB010000003.1, from coordinate 141,957 downwards.
CCGGTAGAAAGATAAGTCACAGGAATTCCTAATTCCATTTCCAGGAACGATAGAAAGGTGGTCAGTTCTTTTGGTAATTCCGAAATACTTTTCATGTAAGAAAAATCAGCATTCCAGCCTTGCAGCCACTTCAGTATAGGTTTTGCATTTTCGGGAAGCATTCCTGAAACACGTTCTACCGTACCCTCTTCCAGTTCATAATGAGTACACACCGCAACTGATTTTAATCCGCTTAAAACATCTGCTTTGGTCAATACCAGCTGAGTAACTCCATTGATCATTACCGCGTATCTTAAAGCAGGCAGATCCAGCCAGCCTATTCTTCTCGGACGTCCCGTATTGGAACCAAATTCATTCCCCTTCACCCTGATCTCCTCTCCAAGCTCATCAAAGAGTTCCGTAGGGAAAGCTCCGTTTCCTACTCTTGTACAGTAAGCCTTTGCAATTCCATAGATCTCCCCCATTTTTTTAGGAGAGATTCCTAATCCGCTGCAAGCTCCTGCAGCTGTAGTTGAAGAAGAAGTCACATAAGGGTAAGTACCGTGATCAATATCCAGCATTGCCGCCTGTGAGCCTTCTGCCAATATTTTTTTACCTTCTGACAAAACATTGTTCAGATATATTTCTGTCTCTGTGCAATTGAATTTTTTCAGAAAATCCACCGCTTCAAAAAACTCTTTACTGATTTCCTCCAGAGAAGGTAAAACCATCCCTCCCTTTTCAAGCATTCTGTAATCTCTTTCCAGAATATGCTCTGCCCTGCTTTTAAAATCAGGAGCATACATATCTCCCACTCTCAGGTTCTGTCTTAAAATTTTATTTGAATAAGCCTGTGCTATACCGTTTTTCGTCGTTCCGATAGTTGTATAGTCCGGATGCTCTTCCATAAAAATATCCAAAAGTTTATATGTCGGCAGCACAAGATGTGCCTTTCTGGAAATAATGATATTTTTTTCCGGCTGAATGATTTCATCAAATACCTGAAGGTTCAGAATTTCTTTTTTAAAGCTTACAGGATCTAAAACGGTTCCGGTGCCAATGACATTCTGAACGCCTTTCATAAAAACTCCTGAAGGAATCATTTTAAGGGTAATCCTCTTTCCGTTCCTCTCTATACTGTGTCCCGCATTCGCCCCGCCGTTGAAACGGGCTGTAATGTCATAATTTTCACTGATCAGGTCAATAAACTTTCCTTTTCCTTCATCTCCCCATTGCATTCCTAATACGATATCCATATATTTTTATTTTATGGTGCAAAGCTAGGGTGGTTTGAAAGGGGAACCATTGTCATTTGGCAAAAAAGAAGTTAGAAGTTAGAAATTAGATAGGAAATATAATTTTCATCTGCCATATTGCTCTATTAAAGTATATTATCTATCAAATACTCTCATTCATTATTCATCCTTCTACACTATGCTTCTCCTGATACGGCTTAATGAAGAAGGGGTAATACCCAGGTAAGACGCCAGCATCGATTGCGGAACCCTGTTGGCTAATCCGGGATAACGCTCTAAAAAATGGATATAGCGGGATTTTGCGTCCTGGTTCAGCATAATACTGGCCACTTTGAGCTTATTTTCAGCAACGAAGGCATGAATTCTGGTAAACAGAACAGGCCACACAGCGATTTCTGTTTCCAGCACTTTAAAATGGTCAAGATCAATCACCAGCAGCACAGCATCCGTAATGGCCTCAATATATTCGTGAGCAGGAAGCTGGTCGGTAAAGCCCTGAAAATCTCCGATAAATCGTCCTTCATAAATGAAATACCTGGTAAAATCATCTCCTTGTTTATTATAATACAGCGAACGGAAAACGCCTTCTTTCACAAAAGCAATTCTTTGGCTTACCTTTCCGGCTTCAATAAAAGGATCTCCCTTCTGCACGGTAATTTCCTGAATTCCTTTGGCAATCAAAATTTCATCCTGCCCATTCAGGATTCCAAATTTTTTGATGTAATTAAAAAGCTCTTCCATATTGTATGTTGTCCGCAGATTGCGGAAAGATAAAGGTATAAAAGTCATCTGAAAAAACCATTGCCATTTGGTAAAAACAGCTATTAAATAAAGAAAAAGGAGACTTCTTTGGTCTATTTTGATAAAAGGAATTGATATGATGAAAAAGTTATCAATACTTAAGGAAGCTTAGCCACCAGACTTTCCGGCAAAAGTCTCAAAATATGATAAATGATTTTCCATTTGAAATTCGGAACAATAATGAAAGAATTTCCGGCATTAACAATAAACCCCGCCACGTAATCCGGTTCCATGATCAGTGATTCGTTGAGCTCTAACCCTTCATTGATCTTTGTTCTTATATAGCCTATCACCAGGGCATTAACAATTATTTTTCTGGAAGCCAGCTCCTGCCTTAATCCCGCTAAAAACTGAGTAAACGCCGCCTTTGTACTTCCGTAAACGAAATTACTTTTTCTCCCCCTCACCCCGGATAATGAGGAAAGACCAATGATCCTTTCCAGGCTCTTATTACCTTTGTCCATTGCAATAATGTTCAGGATAGAAACTCCTCCCATATAGTTGACCTCCATCATTTGTTTTGCTGCTTTAAAATCAGTCAAAGCCTTTTGATTATCTACCAGAAAACCTGCAGCATATACCACGATGTGAGGCTTTACAGGAAGTTCCAAATAGAATTGCTGATGAGAGTCAAAAGCCGCGGCATCAAAATACAGAACTGTAACTTTCGACCGGTTCAGATCATTATCATTGATAAAGTCTTCCAAAGATTGTGTATTTCTGGAAGCGGCCATCACAGAATACCCTTTTGAAATATATTGTTTAATACATTGTTTGGCTACGTCTGAATTGGCTCCTAAAATGAGTACGGTTTTGTTTGTATTCTGATCCATCCGGCAAAGATAATTTTTTATTAAACACTAATTTCACAAATGAGCACAAAGACCATATTCTCTGCTTGACGCTACCAACAGAAAGTTTGCTTGCAGTGTTTTATAGATTCTTCACTGCGTTCAGAATCACCATGTTTCTGGTAAAGATACTTTCAGACTTCAAACTCATAGGGTGTTAATAAAGTTGCAAACATATAAAAAAAGCTGCGGCTGGTGAACTTCGTTCACCAGCCGCAGCTAAATATTTTCAGACTGAATTATTTCTTTTCTTCAGTTACTGTTTCTTTTTTATCAGCTGTTTTTGCTTTATCTCCAAAACGGGATTCTGTCATTTCTCTTGATACTGCCGCTTTTTCGAATTTCAGTTTTCCGGATAATGTTTCGATGACAAAACCATCATCCTGAACCTGAGCAATTCTCCCGTGAAGACCGGATGTAAGAACAACTCGGGTTCCTACTTTAAGGTTTTCCTGGAAATTTTTCTCTTGCTTCTGTTTTCTCATCTGGGGTCTTATCATCAGGAAATAAAACCCAACAAACATTACACCCATCATGATCAGCATCATCGATGAAGATCCCTGCTGTGCCTGTAAAAATACTGTCAACATATTAAAAAAATTATGGTTGAATGTTCGCCGTGAACGTTAATTTAATCGGAGCCTTCTCAACGTTTGCAAAAACGTCTGCATATTTGCTCACGTTTCCGTCAAAGTTTGAAGAATCAAAATGCAGGGTAATTTTTCCTTTTTTACCTGGCATAATAGGTTCTTTAGTAAAATCAGGAGCAGTACATCCGCATCCGGGTCTTACTTCAGAAATAATCAACGGGTTTTTCCCCGTATTGGTCACTTCATATATGTGCTCTACTTTATCTCCTTTTTTGATCTTTCCAAAATCGAAGTTGCTTTCAGACAAAGCTACAGTAGTAGAAGGTTCGTTGGAAACCGGTGCAGCGGCTTCAGCTGGAGCGGCAACAGGATTTACAGTAGAATCGGCAGTTACCGGAGCTCCGGCAGCCAGAGAATCCGTAGCTGTAGTTTCAGCATTTTGAGTTTCTTTGTTCTCTTTCTTACATGAAACCAACCCGAAACCTATAATAGACAAGGCGATAATTGATAACGTCTTTTTCATTTTATATTCTATTTTGATCTTTACAATATTTATCTAAAATACCATTGATGAAGATATTGGAACGGTCCGTAGCAAATACTTTTGCAATTTCAATATATTCATTAATGATGACTCTTGAAGGTGTGAAGGCAAAATTATCAAGTTCTGCGATCGCTGTTGACAAAATCACTTTATCCATTAAAGAAACTCTTTCCAGATCCCAGTTTTCCAATCTTTCTTCCAACTTTTTCTCGTTGTTTTCCCAATTGTTCAACGTGTCTCTCAATAGTTTACTTGCAAAAGTCTTATCATCTTCATCTTTGATCATCTTGATCAGCGTTCTGCTTTCTTCATCTTCTCTCAGGAAGCCGATCGTTTTCTGTACCATTGAGTTCGAGATATGGATATCGTCATACCATGAAAGTTCCTTATCCCCCAGATAATCATGAAAATCATCATTTTCAGCAATATACCTTAAAAATAATTTTCCGATGAATTTCTGATCTTCTTCAAAAGAATAGCCTTCTTCTTTCATGAAATCCTGATAACGTTTCCCGGCAGTGATTCTTTGGAAAGTTTTTACCAATAAATCATCGTGCATATCCCATTTCAGCTGCTTATGCTGACCTGTAAAGAATAATCTTTCAGGATTTTCTTCCAGTTTTAGCAATACCTGGTTATTGATGAATTTTTGGTTAGGATTAATATCAGCATCTGTTTTAAGAAATTTGTTCTTCCCGATTTCAATCTGATGTTCAGCCAATTCTTTCAGGCCTACCAGGAAATTGAGTTGATAGATATAGAGATAATAGATTTTCTCTATTCCAGTAAACATGTTTTTCTCTAAAACATCAAACTTTACAGGATTCTGATAGTATGAATACACTGTCTGTACTACTTTTTCACGGATTTGTCGTCTTCCTAACATTCAAAGAGCTTTTTTATGCCTGCAAAGATACAAAATTTAAAATTGATGAAATTCGTAGTGTGATGACATTTTTGTAATTTTGTCAAACTATATGAAAGCGCTAAAAACCTTAAACCCTTATTTCTTGAAACACAGGATCCTATTGTTTTGGGGGGTATTATTCATCATTGCCAGTAATTTTTTTAATATATATAAAGTTCAGTTTGTAGGAAAATCTGTAGATGAGCTTACAAAGAATGGTAATCTGGGCTTCAATCAGCAGGTCCTTATCTATGTTGGAATCATAGTAGGCTGTTCGCTTTTAACCGGTTTCTTCACATTTATGATGAGACAAACCATTATTGTAGCTTCCAGAAGGATCGAATATGAGCTTAAAAATAAAATTTACAGACATTATCAGGATCTGTCTTTGACGGATTATAAGCAGACGACGATCGGAGACCTGATGAACAGGTTAAGTGAAGACGTCGTTGCGGTGAGAATGTATCTGGGGCCTGGGGTAATGTATGTAGCCAACCTGATCGTACTGGTTCTGATCACTGCAATTTATATGGTGAAAACAGATGCTTCCATGACTTTATGGACGTTGTTGCCGCTTCCTGTTTTATCCTATGCCATCTATAAGGTAAGCTCTATTATCAATAAAAAGTCGAAGATCATGCAGAAAAGCCAGTCTGCTATCTCAACTTTTGTACAGGACAGCTTTTCAGGAATCCGTGTAGTGAAATTCTTTGCAAGAGAAAAATATATTGAAAAAAACTACGGGATCAAAGTAACCGACTATCAGAACAAGGCGCTGGACCTTGCCAAAACAGAGGCTTATTTCTTTACCATCATTCTCTTTGTCATCGGACTATTGAATGTTGCCATTATCTGGATTGGAGGAACAAAATATATTGCCGGGGAATTGAGCATCGGTAAAATTGCAGACTTCTTCATGTATATTAACACCCTCATCTTTCCATTTTCTATGGTAGGCTGGGTAACCTCCGTCAACCAGAGAGCCGAAGCTTCTATGCAAAGGATCAATGAGTTCATGGATAAAAAATCCGAGATCATCAATACAAACTTCGAAAATTATCCGATCAAAGGAGACATTGAATTCAGAAACGTTTCCTATGTATATCCTAATACGGGAATCAAAGCCCTGGATCATTTAAGCTTTAAAATCAAGGCCGGGGAATCATTGGCCATTATGGGTAAAACCGGAAGTGGAAAGTCTACGATCGCCTTGCTTTTATGCAGACTGATCGATCCTACTGAAGGAGAGATCTTGATTGATGGTAAAAACCTGAAAGAACATAATCTTAACAACTACAGGAACTTCATAGGATATATTCCTCAGGAAAGCTATTTATTCTCTGATTCTATTGAAAATAATATCGGATTTTCCATCGATAATTCTTCACATGACAAGGTAGTTGAATACGCTCAGATCGCGGATGTTCACAAAAATATCGTCGAGTTTAAAGAGCAATATAAAACACTTGTGGGTGAACGGGGAGTGATGCTTTCGGGAGGTCAGAAGCAGAGAATATGCATCGCAAGAGCCCTGATCAAGGACCCAAATATCATTATTTTTGATGATTCCCTATCTGCTTTAGACACTGAAACGGAACAGAATATTCTCGAAAATATCGATAAAAAAATCAGCAATGCCACTTCCATAATTATCACACACAGAGAGTCTAGCGCTCAAAAAGCGAATCAAATTATCAACCTCACCGAAATTGCCAATTCTGTAACCGCTTAGCTGTTTCGTTCTCAATTGTTAAATAAATCATAAAAAAAATTTTGTGATTAAAAGAATTCTTTTATATTTGTTCTTAACAAGATTAAAAAAATATCTAACAATGAGTGAATACAAGGAACGCCATGAAAATGAGATTTTCACGAAGGTGTTAAAAGCAGGGAGAAGAACTTATTTCTTTGATGTGCGCGAGACGAAAGCAGGAGATTATTATCTTACCATTACTGAGAGTAAGAAAAATTTCGGAGAGAATGGGGAAGCTACATTCGAGAAGCACAAAATTTACCTTTACAAGGAAGATTTTAAGAGTTTCCAGGAGATGTTTAATGAGTCCACAGATTTCATCATTAATGAAAAGGGTGAGGATGTAATTTCAGAAAAACATGACAAAGACTTCAAAAGCAGATCTTACACAATCGATTCTGACGACGAGGTTTAAAAAAAGAATATCTAAAAACACAAGCATCTGAAAAAGATGCTTTTTTTATGCCTTAGAATCTGCCTTTTTGCTTATTACATGCAATTTAATTAATGACCAGCTCTAAAAATCCAACATAGATTACAAAAGTAAAAGAACGGACATAGCCCGTTCTTTTTTTGATTTAATTATTTTATAAAAGTATATACGAATTTTAACAAACGTTATGATTTCAGTAAACTAAATAGCTGCTCCGGCAACTCATCCTGGCAAGGATCTGAGCTTCTGTTATTATTCACATTGTTTATAATTTTCGCTGCAGAAAACATAACAATACCTCCGTCTTTTCTAAGTGTGATCAATTCCTCATTTTGTGATCCAAGAACAAAGTTGCCAAAGCACATAAGATTATCTTTCGTTTGCAGAGCAGGAAAGCTTTCAGAGCCAACAGCCTCCAAGTTACTTCCAACCAATTTATATACTATATATTCTCCATTATAGTTTCTATGAACAAGAATTTCATCCACTCCATCAGCATCAAGATCCCCAACAGCCAATCCCTTCCAGTCTGAAGCAGAACCCCAATCTGTAGATTCAGCAATTTTTGTCAATACACCATTATCATCTATATCATAAACATATATCCCGTTATATGCAGCATCTTCAGCATCAACAAGCAGCACAACCTCATCCTTCGGATCACTGTCAAGGTTACCTGACGCTACTGCTTTGATTTTAGAATTCGCAGGCAGATTGAGTGCATTGGCATGAACCAATTGAGGAGTTATTCCATTGAATTGATACACCAAAACTTCTTTATTATAATTCCTGACTGCAATAAAATCGTCTTTACCTCCACTGATAAAGTTTCCGGCAGCAGCTCCTACCCAATCGGACTGTGCTCCAAATCCTGTAAATTGAGTTTCTTCAACAATATTATTGTTATCAATTTTCAAAATATAAAATCCATTATTGTTCGGATCGGAATGATTACTTACCGCTACAATCTCACTTTTTCTATCACCAAAAAAATCACCTGATGCGATACCTTTCCAATTGTATGCATCACTATAAACTTTGCTGCTTATAACAGGGCTAAATTTCCTGCCTTCAGGCTGCATAGTAGCAATCAGCCCATCATAGTTTCTTATTACCACAAACTCGTCTTCGTCATCCTCATCAAAGTTACCACTCGCAACCCCTCTCCAATCGGAACTTTCTCCCCATTCATGATCGGTATTTGTCGGTACAATTAAGTTCTCATGATTGGCCAAAAGCGCTATTGTCAAAGAAGAATAAAAAGACAAATTATCTATAGGTATTTTATCATAATAATTTTTAGCAGCATATAAATCAGCAATTAACTGATATATTTCCGGATCAAACTCTGAGAGGCATAACCATCTGTACGCAATATAGCCATCAAATTCATCAGTAACTACAGGAACTGTCGTATCATATTTAATATTCCATGATTCATCATTATGACTTACTCCCTTATTTATGAATAAAGGAGACTGATATATATCTTTTGTAAGTGTTTTAGAATACGCTTTCATATCCTCATTGGTGTAAACAGGATTCCCATTATCCAAAACATCATACTTCCAGCATTCGTATGGAAAACTTATGGTCAAACCAGCATGGGAAGCATCATCTGGCAGTACATCATTTTCTTTCCAATATTTCCAGGTGTTTGATCCCAAACTGGAATCAAGCGAAGTATTTGCTTTTATAAAATTAGCGATCTGTTTAAGCTGTGTAAGATAGATACCTTCTTGTGTTGCCCTATACATTTGTACCAGAACCCTTCCAATAGCACTTTGCATATTAAAAGGGGAAATTATACCCGGAGAATCTATTGGAGGATTATCATTTCTTTCTTTATAGTAGCCTATATCACCAGGTTCCGTATGCCATTGATCATCATGATAAAGAAGGGTTTCTTTTATCTTTTGTATAAGATCATCAGCAATAGCAATATAATTCTGGCCAGCATAGCGGCCTGCTACAAGTGAATCTGAAACCAAATTTTGAACAGCAGGATCATTCCTAACGATTGCAGCAAATTTCGCCATAGGATATGTGATATTGGCGCTATGGGCTACATATGCATAAGGATCTGTTTCTCCTAGCTTGTTATAATAATTGGTTGACCAGGCAGCGCCAGAAATATCCCGATAATCAAAAATTTGGTCTAAACCCGGCACCTGACCTCTAAGGTCATCCCTCCTGTCAATTACATTCCCCATACACCTTATTAAGGTTTCGGCATATTTCTTTTCACCGGTTTTTTCATACATCAATACCAGTGCTTCCATATGGGCAGATGCCGCCCATGAAAAATCCTGTTGGTCCCCACTGTCTGAATAACCTAAGTCTACATCATAATGCATGCTATCAAACAGGTTTTTATAGTAGGATTGGGAGTAAGATTTTATTGTAAACAATAAAATAATAATTATAAAAAGTCTTTTCATAGTAATTGTTTTTGAATCAAGATGAGTTAAAAGGGAACAATGTCCCATGATTTCAGCCAATTAGATATTTGTGTTTATCTTTCCTTTTTATCAATATTTTTCTTAATTCCTATGTAAAAAAACAGGTTTCAGTAAACTAAATAGTTGTTCCGGCAACTCATCCTGGCAAGGATCTGAACTTCTGTTATTATTCACATTATTTATAATTTGTGTTGAAGAAAACATAACAATACCTCCGTCTTTTCTAAGTGTGACCAATTCCTCATTTTGCGAACCCGGAACAAAATTACCGAAACACATAAGATTGTCTTTAGTCTGTAGAATAGGGAACTTTTCAGAGTTAATATTTGATAAGCTATTTCCGTTTAATTTAAATAATTTGTATTCTCCGTCAAAGTTCCTATGGGCTATAATTTCAGCAACTCCATCTGCATCAAGATCTCCAACAGCCAATCCTTTCCAATCTGAAGCAGAACCCCAACCTGTAGATTCAGCAATTTTTGTCAATACACCATTATCATCTATATCATAAACATATATCCCGTTATATGCTGAATCTTCTGCATCAACAAGCAGCACAATCTTATCCTTCGCATTACTATCAATATCAAACTTACCTGATGCTACCGCTTTGATTTTAGAATTCGCGGGCAGATTGAGTGTATTGGTATGAACCAATTGAGGGGTTGTTCCATTGAATTGATACACCAAAACTTCTTTATTATAATTCCTGACTGCAATAAAATCGTCTTTACCTCCACTGATAAAGTTTCCGGCAGCAGCTCCCACCCAATCTGATTGTGCATCCCATCCTGTAGATTTTATGTGTTCAACGATATTATTATTGTCAATTTTCAAAATATAAAAACCATTATCATTCGGATCGGAATGATTACTTACTGCTACAATCTCACTTTTTCTATCACCAAAAAAATCACCTGATGCGATACCTTTCCAATTATATGAACTACTATAATATTTGTCGCTTGTAACAGAATGGAACTTTTTATCATAAGGTTTCATAGTTCCTATCATACCGTCATAATTTCTTATTACCACAAACTCGTCTTCGTCATCCTCATCAAAATTACCACTCGCAACCCCTCTCCAATCTGATCCATCTCCCCATCCGTGTTCCGTATTTACAGGTACAATTAAATTTTCATAATAGGCTAAATAGGCAATTGTCAAAGAAGAGGTCTCAGGTTTTATGAGTGTATAGTATTTTTCAGCAGTTTGTATGTCAGTAATTAATTGATATATTTTTTTATCATACTCTGATAAACATAACCACCTGAAGCAAATATAAGTGCCTACATCTGCATTTCCAATTCCATTTCCAGATTTAAAATTCCAGTATTCGTCAGGATAACTTACTCCATTATTTATTAATAAAGGGACTTGATATATATCTTTTGTTAAAGTTTTAGCATAGGCTTCCATATCCGAATCTGTATAAATAAGAGTTCCACCTTTGGAAATATTATATTTACGGCACTCATATGGAAAAGATATCGTTAATCCACCGTGAGAAATATCTTCCCGTAAAGTATTTTCTTTCCAATATGTCCAGGTTTTTGATCCCAGACTGGAATCAACCGAAGTATTTGCTTTTATAAAATTAGCGATCTGGTTAAGCTGTGTAAGATAAATATCTTCGTCTGTTGCCCTATACATTTGTACCAGGACCCTTCCAATAGCACTTTGCATATTAAAAGGGGAAATTATACCCGGAGAATTTATTGGAGGATTATCATTTCTTTCTTTATAATAGCCTATATCACCGGGTTCTGTATGCCATTGATCATCATGATAAAGAAGCGTTTCTTTTACCTTTTGTACAAGGTCATCTGCAATAGCATTATAAGTCTGGCCAGCATAACGGCCTGTCACAAGTGAATCCGAAATCAAACTTTGAATAGTAGGATCACTCTTAACGATTGCCGCAAATTTCGCCATAGGATATGTGATATTGGCACTATGAACCATATGAGCATAAGAATCTGTTTCTCCCGGTTTGTTATAATGATTGGTTGACCAGGCAGCGCCAGAAATATCCCGATAATCATAAATTTGACTTAGACCTGGCACCTGACCTCTAAGATCATCCCTCCGGTCAATTACATTTCCCATACATCCTATTAAAGCATTAGCATATTTTACTTCATGTGTTTTTTCATACATCAATACCAATGCTTCCATATGAGCGGATACTATCCAAGAAAATTCTGATTGGTCTGAGCTTGTTGAATTGGGAGGCACTACATCATATCCCTTACTATCAAATAAATTTTTATAATAGGATTGAGCATAAGATTGTATTACAAATAATAAAGTGAGAATTGTAAAAAGTTTTTTCATGTTATTATTTTTTTGAGATTATTTTAAATGTACTTCAGAAACGGTACATTTTACTTATTAAAACGAACGGGATTCAGAAAACTGAATAACTCATCTGGAATTTCATCCTGGCAAGGATCTGAGCTTCTGTTATTATTCACATTATTTATAACTTGTGTTGAAGAAAACATAACAACTCCTCCGTCTTTTCTCAGTGTAACCAACTCTTCATTCTGAGACTTCGGATCAAAGTTGCCAAAGCACATAAGATTATCTTTCGTTTGCAGAACCGGAAAACTTTCAGAGCCCATCTCATCCAAAAATTGAACTCCATTCAATTCATCTAGTTTATAAACTTTATAATCCCCATCAAAATTCCTATGAGCAATAATTTCATCCACCCCATTGCCATCAAGGTCACCAACAGCCAGCCCCTTCCAATCTGAAGCCGACCCCCATCCTATCGATTTGTGAATCAGTGTTAATACACCATTATCATCTATATCGTAAGCATAAATACCATTTTGCAAATGATCTTCAGCATCAACAAGCAATACAATTTCATCTTTCGGATCAGTATCAAGATTACCAGCTGCTACTGCTTTGATTTTAGAATTCGCGGGCAGATTGAGCTGGTTAAAATAAACCAATTCCACATCGGTTCCATTAAACTTATATACCCGAACCTGTTTATTATAATTCCTGACTGCAATAAAATCATCTTTACCTCCACTGATAAAGTTACCCGCAGCAATTCCCACCCAATCTGAATCTTCACCGAATCCTGTAAATTTTGAATGCTCAATGATATTATTATTTTCAATTTTTAAAATATAAAAACCGTTATCATCAACATTAGGGTGATCACTTAATGCTATAATCTCACTTTTACTATCACCAAAAAAGTCACCTGAAGCGATACCTTTCCAATTATATGATCCACCGTAAATTTTGCTGTTTGTAACAACAGATTTAAAACTTTTATTATCAGGCTCCATAGTTCCTATCATACCGTCATAATTTCTTACTACCACAAACTCGTCTTCGTCATCCTCATCAAAATTACCACTCGCAACCCCTCTCCAGTCAGAGTCTTCGCCCCAAATATGGTAGGTATTTACAGGTACAATTAAATTTTCAAAATTTGCCATAAGCGCCAGGGTTAAGGAGGATTCTTCTACTCCAATTGCTATACTTCCGTAATAATGTTGAGCAGCCTGTATATCTGCAACCATTTGATATAAGGATTTATCATATCCTGACAGATATAGCCACATATAACAGATAAAATCATCATAAGAAGCACTACTAACCATATTTCCATATTTAAGATTCCAGTAATTAGTATTGTCATTCACGCGATGATTGATCAATAATGGGGATTTATATATGTCTTTTGTAAAGGTTTTAGCATATGCTTTCATATCATCATCTGTATAAATAAGATTTCCGGCATAAGAAATTCCATATTTATGACATTCGTAGGGAAAGCTAGCAGTCAAACCGGCATGAGAAATATCTTCCGGTAAATCATTTTCCTTCCAATATGTCCAGATATTTGATCCCTGATTGGGATTAAGCGAAGTGTTTCCTTTTATAAAATTAGCTATTTGATTAAGCTGTGTAAGATAAATACCTTCATGTGTTGCTCTATACATTTGTACCAAAACTCTTCCAACAGCACTTTGCATATTAAAAGGGGAAATTATACCCGGAGAATCTATTGGAGGATTATCATTTCTTTCTTTATAATAGCCTATATCACCGGGTTCTGTATGCCATTGATCATCATGATAAAGAAGCGTTTCTTTTACCTTTTGTACAAGGTCATCTGCAATAGCATTATAAGTCTGGCCAGCATAACGGCCTGTCACAAGTGAATCCGAAATCAAACTTTGAATAGTAGGATCACTCTTAACGATTGCCGCAAATTTCGCCATAGGATATGTGATATTGGCACTATGAACCATATGAGCATAAGAATCTGTTTCTCCCGGTTTGTTATAATAATTGGTTGACCAGGCTGCGCCAGAAATATCCCGATAATCAAAAATTTGGTCTAAACCCGGCACCTGGCCTCTAAGATCATCCCTGCGGTCAATTGTATTTCCTATACACTTTATTAAAGTTTCCGCATACTTTCTTTCACCGGTTTTTTCATACATCAATACCAATGCTTCCATATGAGCCGGCACTCCCCATGAAAAATCCTGCTGGTTCGGACTTGTTGAGTTGCTTAGCCAGATATCATATCCTTTGTAATCAAATAGGTTTTTATAATAAGACTGAGAATAAGATTTTAATGAAAATAATACAATGAGGATTGTAAAGAGCTTTTTCATATTAATAGTTTTTGAGATAGCTTAAAGATAATTATTTCTAATGGTTCAGTAAACTAGCTGCAAAGTTTTTTTATGTCAGTTTTCAGAATATTTTAAAAACCCTTTTTCGGTATCAAGGAGAAGAATAAAAAGAAATTGCATAAGAAAATATCCAAAAGAAAAATTCTAAAAAGGTTCTATTTTCTTAATCAAACAAGAGTAAAATAAAAAAGTACACTTTCAGTAAGTGTACTTTATTTGGGTGAATGATGGGTCTCGAACCCACGACCTTCGGAACCACAATCCGACGCTCTAACCAACTGAGCTACAATCACCGTTTTTCTGAGTGCAAATATAGGACATTTTCCTCAACTACCAAACAATTCCGTCAAAATTTTTCAAAGAAATTAACTTTTCTGACGTAAATCCCTCAGCATAAGTTACTCCCGATAATCGCCCTAAATCCTGTGCACGATACGTCAAACTTTCATAAAAATCTTTTGTTGTGATCGGAGTCTCAGGTTCCTTAGAAGCCGGGTCATAAAACTGAGTTTTGTAAGCCATACAGGCTGCCAGCTTTTGATCAAGGTGTTCTGAGATATCAATGACAAATTCCGGTTTGATGTCTTTCCACTGAATATAATGAAAAACATGCTTCGGCCTCCAAACCTCCTGAGCTTCTCCTTCCATTACGGTCTCAATTTTTCTCAATCCGGACAAAAAGCACGCATCCGATACTAATTTAGCTCCTTTTGCATGATCCGGATGTCTGTCATCAATTGCATTGGCCAAGACGATTTCCGGGCGGTATTTGCGAATCATTTTTACGATCCTCATTTGGTATTCTTCAGAATTTACCAGAAAGCCGTCTTTCATTCCCAGGTTTTCCCTTGCGGAAAGTCCCAGGATTTTGGCAGCATCTGCCGCTTCTGCTTTTCTTGTTTCATCTGTACCTCTTGTACCAAGCTCTCCTCTTGTAAGATCCACGACAACACATTTTTTTCCTTCTGAAACCATTTTGGCAATGGTTCCTCCACAACCTAACTCCACATCGTCAGGATGTGCTCCAAAAGCAAGTATATCAGTTTTCATGAAATCAAAGATAAGTTTAAAATAAAAACTTCCCAAACATTACGAATGGGAAGTTTTAATATCTGTAATTTAAATTTTAAATTATTTGTTGATCTCTGCATTTAATTTTACAGCGTCCTCATAAGTAGGATCTAACTGTAAAGATTTTGCCACATAGTCTTTTGCTTTTGCAATATCAGAATCTTTGCTCATATAAGCTACTGCAAAGTAAGCGTATGCAAGAGTCTGCTTATTCGCTTCCTGGTCAGCAGGTTTTACTGTACTGATGAATTTTTCGTAAGCTAATTTGGCAGCATCATTATTTCCTGCCTGTTGGTAAGAGTACCCCTGGCTGTAATAAGCCGGAGCCCAGTCCGGAAGAAGAACAGACATTTTTTGCCATGTAAGAATGGCACCGTTCCAGTTTTTAGCATCCTGATAAGCTGTTGCCAATTTAAACAAAGCGTCAGAGTCCTGGCTGTTAGCAGCAACCTGCTTTTTCAGTGCTTCAATAGTAGGGTTAGTAGGTCCTTTATCTGCTTCTGACTGAGATGCTCCCCCTCCTCCTGCGATGTTAGCCAATTCCAGGTCCCACTTCATCGTTTCGTCTTTTGCAGCTTTTGCAATGGCAATTTTCTGCTGAGATTCAGCCATTAAAGCAGATTTTTTAGCAGCATCCTGTTCATCTTTTGCTAATCCTGCAGCGATAAGTCCTTGCAGACCCTGATCAGCAGGCTGTATTCTTGTTTTCTCAGCCTGAGCAACGAAAGTATCCATGTTCTGCTTTGCATCTGCATAGTTACCGTCCGCATACGCCTGGTAAGCTCTTAATTTGAACTTAATAGGATCATCGATCTTATCAAAGATCTTATCCAGTACTGATTTAGAGTTAGCATAATCTTCGTTAGTGAAGTATAATTTAGCAATTTCTAACTGTGTATATGGATCTTCATCAGCATATTTTGTATAGTTGATAAGATCTTGTGTAGCCTTTGCATTTTGCTGGTATCTGATATCATAACCGGCCAATGCTTTATATGCAGGAGCATAAGTAGGGTCTACAGCGATAGCTTTATCCACACTTTCTTTTGCTTTTTGCCATACTTGTGCCGCCATCCATAAAGTAGCCATTCTTGTATAAACGGAAGCCTTATTTTTAGCTACAGGTAATGCTTTGTCATACGCAGACATCGCTTCCCCCGGAGATCTTTTCAATCTGTAAGCATCTCCTAATGTATAATAATAATGTGCAGGAACTCCTTTCTTTTCAGCTTTTTCAATCGCCTTGGTCAGATATTGGATAGCGATATCAGGAGAACTGTTCTTTTCGAATAAAGTTAAAGCTTCTGCAGCTCTGAATAATACTTCAGCGTCTTTTTCTTTGGAATCAGCTACTATTTTCTGAATTTCTGCAACAGCACTTTTGTCTCCTTTTCCTAACTTAACGGCAGCAAGACCAATTTTATTAAGATAGCTTTTGCTGTCAGCAGCTAATCCTTTGTTGAAGCTTTCAATAGCCTTTGCATAGTCCGGTTCTCCTTGTCTTAAGAAAGTGTTTCCTAAATAGAAGTAGTTCTCTGCAGTAGGCTGTTTAGCAATCATATCAGTGAAATTGGTTTTTGCCTGAGCAAACTTATCACTGTCTATACTGTTGATACCATCCTGCAATGTCTGTGCAGAGGCAAAACCGGTAAAAAATACCACGGCTGCTCCAAAAGCAATCTTTTTTACATTCATATTCATTATATCTTTCATTTTATATTTCTAAATTGAGTTATATTCTACACAATTTTCAGACCAAAATAATAATTTTTATAAGGTTAAATTGTGAGTTTAATAATTTTTAACGCATCTGTACCTCTCTCTTATACAGATTGTAAGGTTGCAGCCCCTCTTTCTGAACAATCTTCTGTCCTAAATGGGTACATGAAAATCTTATAAATCCGTTAGCAATATTGAAGTTGCCTTCATTGGCAAGGAAATAAAGTACTCGTGTAAAAGGGTATTTCATTGTACTAAGGCCAGTATGGTCAGCGGTATATGACACTCCTTTATCTACGACAGGCAATACCTTAACCATATCTCTCAGTTTTTCTGAAGTTTTATCGTAAGGGCGGCTAAAAGTATTAAGCCCTATTACTCCTATTTTATCAGGATATTTTCCCAATTCCTCTATGATCTTCTGGTTCCCGAGAATAATGGAAAATTTAAGGTCTTTCGGCTGTTTCTTCAGTTTTTCTGCAACAAAGTTCAGGTTACTGGAGTTGGTCCCATCGAAAATAAACTCTTTCTTATCCGACAACAGGCCGTTACTGATCTCATCCATCGAAATGCTTTCTTTCGGAGAGTCTTTGGGCACTACAAAAACCACGGCATCCGCGGCAAATTTAGCAGGGAGAAACTTCAGATCGGTTCGGTCTTTGTAAGTTTTTATTTCTTCCGGATTAAGGCTTCTGGACATTACCACAACCCTTGCATTTCCGTTCAACAGTTCGAGAAAGCCTAAGTCTTCTTTTTTTGTTTCTACTTTGATGCGGGTTTCCGGATAATTGATCATATAGCCATCAGCTAATGCTTCTGTAACACTCTGAAAAGATTCGTCAGTAAAAATCGTAAGATCACCTTTATGGTAGGAAGGAGATTTCTCCTCTTTTTTGCAGCCTGCCAGCATGATTCCTATCAGGAAGACAAGTGCAATTTTAAAACTATTCTTCATCTTTCGATTTTTTGATTTTAGAAATAGCTCTATAGATTCTGAATATACCATAAATAATTAAAACAACACCCAACGCATAGGCTACTGCAGGCTCCAAAATGGTAAAAAAGAATTTATAGACAATTACTACAATTCCTAAAACGATATAAAACAATCCCGTAACCAGGGATAACCAATTGAACATCATGTAACAAAAATACAAAAAAAATAAAAAGAGAAGCATATGCCTCTCTTTTTATTTATATTCTGAATAAATAAGTCTAATTATTCAAAGTTCATAGTAAATGGTACGCTATAGTAAGATCTAACGCTCTCCCCGTTTCTCTTCGCAGGAGTCCATTTTTTAAGTTTCTTAACTACACGCATAGCTTCACTGTTGAAGTCGCTATTTGGAGATTTCTCTTCAATAGTAACATTCGAAACAGTTCCGTCTTTTTCTACAACGAACTTCAGTTTTGCTTTAAGCTGTCCTTCTCCCCCTTCCATCAAAGAAGTGTCAAAGTTATCTCCTAAGAACTTTCTCAATGCACCCATACCTCCAGGATATTCTGCAGACTGGTCTACATCTTTGTAGATCTCGTTAGGATTATTTGCTTTTACTTCTACAGTGGTAGCTTTTGTACCTGTAGATGGTGGTGGCGGCGGCGGCGTATAAGCCGGAGCTTTTACCCCCTCCTGATTCTGTAAACCAGTTGTAGTTTCCAACTGCTTAGAGATCGGTGGTGGTGGAGTTTCAATTTTCGGAGCTTTTACAGGCTCAGGAACTACGTTCTGGATCACCTCGATTTTTTCCTCTTCTTTTGGTGGTGGAGGTGGTGGAGGTGGTTCTTCTTCTTTAGGCTGCTCAATGATCGGTTCATCTTCAATGATCTCTACAAGATCTGCCTTTACTTCCTGCTTAGGCGGAGCTGTAAGGTTTTTGATCGTAAGATAGATGAACGGAGATAAAGCTGCCAAAAGAAACAGAGCTGTTCCGATAATAAAAGATTTTGTCAGAAGTCTCGGATACTGATGTCTAAGATCATAGGCACCATATTCCTTGTTTCTATTTTCAAATACAATCTCGTCTAATGTAAGATTTTGACCGTATACATTTTCATCTGCCATAGATATACAATTTTATGGTTAAATTACTTTGTAGCAGATGCAGCAGCACCTTTCAGTTTCTTTTCATAAATAGCCTTTTCCCAAGGTTTGATATCAGTAACACCGTACTGCTCACTTTTGGTAATTGCCATTTCGTCAAGAATATCCACAAAGTTCTTATATACAGCATCGTCAGTAGGCTTGATGATCACAGTAAATTTACTTTGATCCGCAGCTCTAGATTTTGCCTGCTGAATTACTTTTCTAATTCCTTCTCTATCAAGAGTTGTTTCATTAAGAGTCTCATCGTTCAGGGAAGTATTATCCTGCTGATGCCAGAATACTCTGTTATCTTTTCCTAATAATATAGAGATCGAGTTGGAAAGTTTAATTTCTGTTGGAGGTGGTTTTTGTTTATCATCTTTCGGTTTAGCCGGAAGACCCAAATCCATAACATTCGGTTTACTAAATGTAGTTGTGAACATAAAGAAGGTGATCAATAGAAAACCCAAGTCCACCATCGGAGTCATATCAACTCTGGTACTCTGCTTCTTGGAACGTACCTTGCCGCCTTTGCCGCTTTTTTCCTGTACTTGTACTTCTGCCATTTCTATCGATATTATTCGTTAGGTTTTCCTTCTTGTGATGTAATCAACCAAAATTTAAGAAAATCAATATCTCTTAAACCTTCAAACAGGCTCTTAACTTTAGGATATTCAGTTGTAACGTCACCTTTAATCGCTAATTTGTATTCAGGATTTACGCTCAAACTCTGTTGTACCCAGTCAATTAATTGCTTATTTGTACTGTCCATAGGAATCCCTGTAGGACTCTTATAATTTTTCTGCTCATCTTCAGACATATCCAGGTATCCTTTAAGTTTGTTCATAGGAACACCAATTGCCTGAACTTTCTGGAATGCCACTTTTTGTTTGTTGTCAAAAGTAATTCCATACTTTTGCCCCATTTTGTCCAAAAGCGCAAGTCTTTCTGATGCGTTTTCTACAGGCTGAAAATAGAATTTTCCGTCCGGAGTAGCATTGATAGTCATTAAACTAGCATCAGGAAGTATTTTTTCCGAAATTGAAGATGGCGGTTTGATCTGCTCCACGTCAGGTTTTTTAAACTGAGTGGTCAAGATAAAGAACGTAAGGAGTAGGAACGCAACGTCACACATTGCAGTCATGTCCGTAATTACTCCATGTCTTTTTGGTTTGACTCTCGCCATTATTATAAAATATTTTTAATTAAACTTCTTTTAATTGCTAATGCAAATTCCTTGCTAATTCTTAGTTGAATTCAGCAAAAGATTGTTGGATACTCATAGAGATCTCATCGATCTTATAAGTTAACCCGTCAATTTTAGAAGTAAAGAAGTTATAAAGGATAATAGCGATCGCTGAAGTACCAATACCTAATGCCGTGTTGATCAAGGCTTCAGAGATACCGGTAGATAGAGCAGCTGCATCCGGAGTACCACCTCCTGAACCTAATGCGAAGAACGCTTTGATCATCCCGATTACCGTTCCCAGTAGTGCTACTAACGTTGCAACAGTACCTAAAGTAGAAAGGATCATCATGTTTTTCTCAAGCATTGGCATCTCAAGAGTTGTAGCTTCTTCGATAGCTTTGTTAAGCGCTACCATTTTCTGCTCTTTATTTAAAGTTGTATCGTGAGCAAGAGCTTTGTAAGTAGTAAGACCTTCTTTCACTACATTACCTACAGAACCTTGTTGTCTGTCACACTCTTCAATAGCTTCGTCGATTTTGTTTTGGTTTAGTAAGCTTCTTACCTGTACTACGAAGTTGTCTAAGTTTCCTTTTCCGGCAGCTTTACCAAGAACGAAATATCTTTCAAAAGAGAAAACGATCACCGTGATCATGAAAGTAATCAGGATTGGTACAATTACCCCTCCTTTGTAGATAATACCTAAAAACGACTCTGGGTGAATGTCTTTTCCTTCAACACTTGAGAAAGCTACAGACCCACTTCCTAGTTTATCTGCATCTTTAAAGTTTCCTGGGCTACCAAGAACGAATAAATAAATAGCAACTCCTATAAGAAATAAAATAGGAATAATAACAGCTGGATTTAAACCTCCTGCTTTTCTAGCAACTACTTGCTCATCATTTTTTGAAACATTCATTTCCATATTTAACTAAATTATATTGTTTTAAAATTTTACAGGGTGTAAATTAAAGGCAAAATTAATTAAAATGCAAGAGTCTTAATTAAACATTTTGCTTTTTTTTGATAAAGAAATTTTAATACGATTCCGATATAATAATTATTTTAAAATATTTTATTTATTTTTCCCAAATTTAACATTTGAATTAAAAAATCAAAAAAATAAGACACCCATTTTTTTTAATTTCCCAATGTTAAATTTTATTTAAATTACGATATTCACAATACGGTGAGGAACTACAATGATTTTTTTAGGGGTTTTACCCTCCAAAATCTGTTGCATTTTCTCATTTGAAATCACCAAATCTTCTACTTCCTTGGCAGATAATTGAGCCGAAAGAGAAATTTTGAACTTCATTTTACCATTTACGCTTACCGGATACTCAATTTCGTCTTCTACCAGATAATCCTCGTTCAATACAGGGAATTTCTCAAATTCGATCGATGTATCATGTCCTAATAAACTCCACAATTCTTCACAGATGTGAGGAGCGTAAGGAGAGATGATAACGGCTAACGGTTCTAAAATATTGCGTTTGTTGCATTTTATTTTCTGAAGCTCGTTCACGGCAATCATGAATGATGATACCGAAGTATTGAAAGAGAAGTTTTCAATATCGTAAACCACTTTTTTAATTAAGGTATGCAATACTTTATATTCGGCCTTTGTAGGCTCCTCATCAGAAACATCAAATACGTCTCCGTTGAAATACAGGTTCCAGAATTTTTTAAGGAAACCATATACTCCGCTTAGTCCCTGTGTATTCCAGGGCTTGGATTGCTCTAATGGTCCTAAGAACATCTCATATAGTCTTAAACCGTCTGCACCATATTCTTCACAGATATCATCAGGGTTTACCACATTATATTTAGACTTGGACATTTTTTCCACTTCACGGTCTGTGATGTATTTTCCGTCTTCCAGAATAAATTCCGCATCGGCATAGTCAGGTCTCCATGCTTTGAAAGCTTCAGTATCCAGTTCATCAGATGTTCCTTTTAATAAGGATACATCCACATGGATCTGCTGGGTTTTATATTCGCTGGCTAAATTTTTAGATACATATTTATTCGTACCGTCAATTCTATAAACGAATGCACTCATTCCTAAGATCATCCCCTGGTTGATCAGTTTCTGGAAAGGCTCATCATGACTGATCCAGCCTCTGTCCTTTAAGAACATATTCCAGAAACGGGAATATAAAAGGTGACCGGTAGCATGTTCGCTTCCTCCGATATAAAGATCTACCTGCCCCCAATAGTCTGAAAGATCCTTCGCACAGAATTCTCCATCATTCTGAGGATCCATATATCTAAGGAAATACCATGAGCTTCCTGCCCAACCCGGCATTGTGGACAATTCTAACGGAAATATCGTTTTATCGTCAATTAAATCTGTAGACACCACTTTCTGGTTCACCTCATCCCAGGCAAATACCTTAGCATTTCCCAAAGGCGGATCTCCATCTTCTGTAGGTAAATATTTTTCAACTTCAGGAAGTTCCAGCGGTAAAGCAGAAGCCGGCAATGTATAAGGCATCCCATCCTTATAATATATAGGAACGGGTTCTCCCCAGTAACGCTGTCTTGAGAAAATGGCGTCACGCTGTCTGTAATTTGTTGTTCCGTGACCGATTCCTTTGTTTTCGATCTCTGAAATTATTTTTGATTTCGCATCATGATAATTCAACCCGTTTAAGAAATCAGAATTTACACAAACTGAATCTTTAGAGTCAAAAGAGTTTTCCTGTACGTCTTCTTCTGTCTCAACAACTTTTTTAATCTCTAAGTTAAATTTCTTAGCAAATCTGTGATCACGTTCATCATGTGCAGGAACCGCCATTACAGCTCCCGTTCCGTATCCCATCAATACGTAGTCTGAAATATAGACCGGCATTTTTGCCCCGCTGAACGGATTGATCGCATAACTTCCCGTGAAAGCTCCGCTCACGTTTTTCACGTCAGCCATTCTGTCTCTTTCTGTTTTTTTGGAAGTTTCTTCTATATAAGTGTCTACTTCAGCTTTCTGAGCATCTGTAGTAATGGTTTCCACTAAAGGATTCTCTGGTGCCAGCACCATAAAGGTTGCTCCAAAGATCGTATCAGGCCTCGTGGTGAACACTTCAACGATTTCGTCATACCCTTCTACCTGGAACTGAACCTGTGCCCCCTGGGATTTCCCTATCCAGTATTCCTGGGAATCCTTCAACGGCTGCGGCCAGTCTAATGTATTAAGTCCCTGCAATAATCTTTCAGAGTATGCTGAGATTCTCATGCTCCACTGCATCATTTTCTTTTGGAATACAGGGAAGCCTCCTCTTTCAGATTTTCCATCTTTCACCTCATCATTTGCCAGTACTGTTCCTAATGCAGGGCACCAGTTTACCGTTGTTTCAGCTCTGTAGGCAAGACGATAGTTTAACAAGATATCTTCTTTATCCGGTTCAGAAGCGCTTTTCCATTCTTCTGCTGTAAAGTTCAATTCATCATTCTGATTGGCATTTAATCCCTCTGTTCCCTTTTCTTCAAAATGATTGATCAAAGTATCAATAGATTCTGCCTTATCTGTATTTTTATTATACCACGAGTGATACAGCTGGATAAAGATCCACTGTGTCCATTTATAGTAAGAAGCATCCGAAGTTCTTACCTCTCTGCTCCAGTCGAATGAAAATCCGATTTTTCTTAACTGCTCTTCGTATCTGTTGATATTCTGCTCAGTAGTGATGGCCGGATGCTGGCCTGTCTGGATCGCATATTGCTCAGCAGGAAGTCCGAAACTGTCATATCCTACCGGGTGGAGAACATTAAACCCCTGGTGTCTTTTATATCTCGCATAGATATCCGATGCAATATATCCCAGCGGGTGACCTACGTGAAGTCCTGCTCCGGATGGGTACGGAAACATATCGAGTACATAAAATTTAGGTTTATCCGTATTGTTAAAAGTTTTGTAGGTTTGATTTTCCTCCCAGTATTTCTGCCACTTTTTTTCTATCTGCTGATGATCGTAAAACACGTTATTATATATGTTATAATGTTAGACTTTAAAAATTGAATGATTTTTCTTTTTCACAAGATTCACAAAATTAGTGATTTTAAAGGAAATAAAAATTTAATTTATAATGAATTGCAAATCTTGTTTCAACAAAAAAATCCCATCCGGAGATGAGATCTGTTTTTTATATCCTGAAGTATACTATTATTGAGGAATTCTCTTGAAAGTATAAGTTCTTGTCTGAAATATAGTCGGATCCTGGGTCTCTTCTCTTACAGCAAGATTAAGTGTCGTATCATCCAATGTAATCACCTTTGCGTTTACCGGCTCTACAATCCCCTGAATTTTCATCTGAACGGATTTTGCATCCTTGTCATAGGTATAGTTGAAATTAATTTCAGATTGAATAGCACACTGTCCGGGTACCGCAATATCATCCTGCCAGGTAGTCTGTTTACCTTTTAATTCAACACTGAATACCCATGTGGACTGCTTCTGACAATCAGTATAGGTAATCGTGTTAGAAACCGGGTCTTCACCAACCTCCACAGTAGTAACCACTTCTTTTAACGGTTGCCATGTCCCAACTAAAGGAGATTCTCTGACAGTATCATTGTCATCACTACATCCTGTAACGGCAAACAATGACAAACCTGCAAATAGTAATGCTAATTTCTTCATAGATCAATTTTTTCAAGCGCTAAAATTATAATTTTTTTGATTTATATTACTATTTTTTATGAAAAATTATTTCATCAATCATTATTTATACATATTTTAAAATGCTCAGACTCAGTATTCCCCTTATTTAACAAATATTGAACATGCGAAATTCTCTCTGTTTTATTAAAAAAGTTATTTTTGTAGGAAAAAAAATGCAAATGCAGGATATAACGAAAAACAATTTTGACTTCATCCGTGTTCTCCTCGCTTTCATTGTCTTTGTAGGACACCTGGGAGCATTAAGCCAATCTGAACAGCTTCATATCTTAACGTACAGCCCGGTAGAAGTCGCCGTTTTCTCGTTTTTTGTTGTAAGCGGTTTTCTGATTGCCAGAAGCTACGAAAGATCTTCCAGTTTGAAAAGCTATGCAAAAAAAAGGTTTAACAGGATCGTTCCCGCTTATTTATTGGTCGTATTTCTTTGCGCCATACTGCTAAGCCTGGTAAGCACTTATTCATTTTCAGAATATTTCAGCAATACGGAAGTTTATCAATATGTATTCTGGAATTCACTGTTCATGAACTTTAAAGCCCCATGGCTTCCGGGAGTATTCGGGAATCAGGCGGTGAACGGAGCTCTATGGACGCTTAAAATAGAAATGTGCTTTTATATCGCTGTTCCGTTGATCTTCTTATTGTTTGGAAAAAATAATAAATACAGAAATATCAGCCTGATCGTATTGTATTTCCTTTCCCTGATCTTTCTTAATTATTTTGAAATGACAGGAAGAGCTGCTATCTCCAGACAACTGCCCGGTTCACTGTGCTATTTTATCGGTGGAATGTTGCTCTATTTTAATTTTGACATATTCATAAGACATAAAAACACCCTTTTCATCATAGCGATGATCACGGTATGGATTGATCTTATTTTTAAAATAAAACTATTTTCTCCAATGATGATAAGCATTATCGTTCTTTATATTGCTTATTCTTTCAAATTCCTGAATAATTTCGGAAAATACGGAGATTTTACCTACGGAATTTATATCTTCCACTTCCCTATCATCAGGGTATTTCAGACATTAGGATTATTTGAGGATTATAATCCTTATGCCATGAGCATTATCTGTATGCTGGTAGTAATCGGGGTAGGAATTACCTCATGGCATTTCTATGAAAAAAGATTTTTATAATTTTACTGATATTTTAAAGCACAAATGAAAGATCTTGTCTCCATTATCACGCCCTGCTACAATTCGGCAGAATTTATCGAGGAAACGATACAGTCCGTTCTTAGCCAGACCTATGAAAACTGGGAATGGCTGATCACTGATGATCTTTCTAAAGACAATACTGTTGAGATCATCAGAAAATACAATGATCCAAGAATAAAACTTCATGTTCTGGAGAAAAACGGAGGGGCGGGAAACGCAAGAAACAACAGCCTTGAAAGGGCTCAGGGAAGATATATCGCCTTTCTTGATTCTGACGATTTCTGGTACCCTGAATACCTTGAAACCATGACAGACTACATGCAGGATCATAATGCGGAGCTTGTTTATTGCAATTATTCAAGGTGTGACGAGCATCTTAAACCTATATTGAAAGATTTCCTGGCGGATAAAGTGGTTACCTTCTCCAATCTTCTCAAAACATGCCGACTGGCACCAGTTTCTACCATGTATGACACCAAAAGGGTCGGAAAGTTCCTGTTTCCTGTAAAAAGCAAGCGGGAGGATCATGTCATGTGGCTTAATCTCTTAAAAGTAATTCCTGAAGGAATGCCTATCAATAAAACATTGGCCAAATACAGAATGCGGGAGAACAGTGTTTCCAGAAACAAAAAGAACATTATCAGGGACCAGTATCTTGTTTACAAAGATTTTATGGGCTTCTCAACGCTCACATCGCTGTATTATACAGCCAACTGGGCTCTGAACGGATTTCTGAAATATTCTAAAATTTTCAATTAATGGAATATTCAAAAGAATTTAAAGCAGCCTTAAGTGCATTCTCCACTACAGAGAAAGATAAACTTATTTTCAGGCTGCTGAGAAAGGATAAGCTGCTATCTAAAAAGCTGTATTTCGAGCTCATCGATCCGGAAACTACTGATGACAAGAGGAATGCGATGGAGGAAAATGTGGAAGAAAAGCTTGCTTTAGCTTCAAAATATATCGGGAACGCCAAGTATTTTCTAAGCATCATCCGGAAAATAAGCGCAGAAATTACAGAACACGTCAAAATAACAACGGATAAATTCGGGGAAGTTTCTCTTAATCTGCTGCTCATCAATAAAATTTTAGATTACAATAATGATCTGAGCAGACAAAGGTTCGATAATGTATACAAATTATACATTTATATCATCAACAAGGTATTCAAATCCCTGATCCTGACCAAAAAGCTTGATGAAGATTACTGGATGGAAATTGATGAATATCTTCAGGAGATTCAGAAGAAGATTTCAGAGAATCATTATCTTCTGAAACTCTGCATCAACAACGGGCTTGATCTTAATTGGTTCGAATGCGAAAGGATTCCTGAAAATATTGACCAGATTATGAAAGAAATCAAAAGCCAGGGCTTTTTAAGATAAAATTTTCTGCAAGATCATTGCTGTAGAATCAGGCTTACCATCAACGAATTCTTTAGCATTCCGGGACATCGCAACAAGTTCCTCCCGGTTATCCCCATTTGCAAGAAACAAGATAAATTCTGCAGCTGCGGATTCGTTATCAAAAGATCTTCCTCCTCCCATCGCGATCAGATCATCCGCTTCCGGATTTTTCTTGTAATGACTGCCAAAAACAACCGGAGCACCAAAGGTTGCCGCCTCAAGGATATTGTGTAACCCGGCATCATGAAATCCTCCTCCTACAACAGCTATATCGGCATATGAATACAGTTTAGACAATAGCCCGATACTGTCTATAATGAGTAGCTGAGCGTTAAGCACTGAGGGATGGGAATCTTTCACTTCACTGTACAGCAATGCATCAGGAAAGATATTTTTTAAGTGCTCTACTCTCTTTAGGTCATGAGGAGCGACGATCATTTTGACCGTGTTATTTTTCCGGGAGATCATTTCCGCTATTTTTTCTTCAGCCTGCCAGGAACTCCCAAAAACAACAGCTTTATGACTGTCTATAAAATCTGTAATATGATCAACGTGGTTATCCCGTTTCTGAAGCTGCTTCACCCTATCGAATCTTGTATCACCTGTTACTGAGGATTTAGTCAGTCCTATGCTTTTAGCTAAAGCAAGAGAAAATGAAGTCTGATGAAAGAACCAATCTACATTTTGCTGAAGCTGTTTTACAAACCATTTACCATAAGAAGTAAAGAAAGATTGTCTTTCATAGAATAAAGCAGAAATCACATAGATCCTGGTATTCTGATTTTTCAGCTCAGCAAGCAGATTATACCAATAATCATACTTCACCGTAAAAAATAGTTGAGCATTAAACTGTGATATAAAATCTTTTACAACGCTTTTTTTATCAAAAGGCAAGTAGCAGATTACATCAGCAATATGTTTCTTTTTAACAACATTTTCATAGCCTGACGGAGAAAAAAAAGTCACCAGAATCTTATGATCAGGCAGATTTGCTTTAAGCTTTTCCAAAACAGGAAGTCCCTGTTCATATTCTCCCAGACTTGCTGCGTGCATCCAGATTACCTGATCTGTTTTTGAAAACGCAGACTTCACTTTATGTAAAGATTCTTTTCTTCCTTCAACGCCTTTCTTAGTTTTCTCATTGAACAACGAAAAAACCTTCATTCCAAAGATCAGTAAATTGATAAATATATTGTAAAAAAAAGCCATCTGATTGGGTTTTAAACATCCGTTGTCTCGTTAGCAATATAATGCCCAGATTGGATAAAGCTGTCCATAGATTTTATTTGAAAAGACCAACAAATATGAATAACAGTATTACACTGCCAATTACAGAAAATATTATTGCCGGCAGCGATACTCTCGGCTTTGCATTTTCATCAAAAGAGTATCTGAACATATAATCCTGAATATTCAAAAATATCAGTAAGATCAGTACCAAGAGACCCCTTAAAAAGATTTTCATGATAAGAAACTGCGCATCCTGATTGGCTTCTGTAATTTCTACCGGATAATTTGAAAATTCAGGTTCCCTGACAATATAGCCCAATAAAAAATAAAGTACTGTGGCCAGTACAGGCATCAAAAAAGAATATTTCTTACTTCCGAACTTATCAGCCTTTCCATCAAAATCAAAATGAACAGGAATTATTTGAGGTAAACTTTTATAGTGCTTTACAGTAAACCACCACAAAAAAATGAGTAATCCGAAATTAAAAATATCAAAAATCGTAAATAAAATATTTTCCATTTCAGATGAGTTTTCAACATTACAAAACGCTTCTTAAAACCCTCAGCTTATGGGTATGCTTATTCATTTCCTTATTGAAAATTCCTGTAGAGTCCAGCGTATCGATTCTCACTTTTCCTGATGCGTGAATGATCTTCTGATTATCCAGCATAATTCCTACGTGAATGATCTTTCCTTCGGCATTTTCAAAGAAAGCCAGATCTCCCGGCTGTGTCTCTTCCACAAAAGTAAGCGCTTCCCCTACTTCTGCCTGCTGTGAGGCATCTCTCGGGATTTTAATTCCGTGAACTTTATAGACCAATTGCGTAAAGCCGGAGCAATCTACTGCAAAAAAGCTTTTGCCTCCCCACAGGTAAGGTATATTAAGGAATTCTTTAGCCGTAAGAGCAATGCTTTCTCTTACATCGTGACTTCTTCTTGATGCTACTACAGGAAATTCCACCTCAGAGCCTATTGACAGTAATGTTTTTCCATCGTTTGTCAATACGGAAGAGAAATCTTCAGTCACCACAGTTACTTTCCTGTTGGCCAGTACCTCATCTGTTACAGGTTTTATCTGCTTGGTATCCATCCATCCTTCATAGCCGTCATAATGCATTTTTATTTTGGTCCAGTTTTTATCCACCTCCAAAATATCAGCACTTTCCCCGAACAATATCTCCGTAACAATTTCAGCCTTGTCAGAACTTTCCGCACGCACCGGCGCTACTGTAACAATACAAATTCCTTTATTCATTTTATTCATTTAGAGATTAGGAAATTCAGAGATTCAGAAATTACGTTGCTTCTGAATCTCTGAATCTCTGAATTTCTTAATTTTTTAATTACTTCCTTCTAAGGAAGTTTACCCCATCCCGCAAAGGTAAAATAAGATTTTCAAAATCTTCATCTTTTGCCACTAAATCGTTTAATTCTTTGATAGACTGTGTAGATTTCTGTTTGGGATCTTCTTCCAGTACTTTTCCATACCAAAGAACGTTATCAAATAAGACAACAGATCCTGTTTTTGTATGGGGTTTTATCAGCCGGAAATATTCCGCATAATTCTCTTTATCCGCATCTACAAAGATCAGATCAAAAACCTCATCGGTTTCTTTCAAAAATGCTTTGGCATCCTGAAGCCTGAAATCGATCTGACCGGCATATTCACTTGCTTCAAAATATTTCTTCGGAAGATAGGCAAGATCTTCATTCACATCAAGGGTGGTGATTTTTCCATCTTTATTCAGTCCTGACGCAAGACATAAGGTTGCATATCCTGTAAAGGTTCCGATTTCAAGAACATTCTTCGGCTGAAGCATCTGGGAAATAATAGTAAGCAGTCTCCCCTGCTGATATCCTGAGATCATATGGGGCTGAGTTGTTTTTTGGTACGTTTCTCTTCTCAGTTTTTTCAGAATTTCAGATTCCGAAGAAGCGTGTGCTTCCAAATACCTATCCATTTCAGGATTCTTTTCTTCAAAAAAACTCATACAATTTAATTTAAACAAATTTAGGAATTTTAAACGTCTTTTTTTGAATGCTATATTCCTGTTTAGCATTCTATACAAAAAAAGAGAGAATCAATCTCTCTTTTCCTTGAATATATCTACTTCTGTGTAGAAAAATCATCAGTAAGCTATACAATATTGTCCTGGAGTACCACATACCCATCCCGGACAACAGTCTTTGGTAACCTGACAAATGATCTGTGGATTGCATCCTCTGATAGCACCTTGTACATCTTTCATTTGTCCTCTTGAAAGTTTTTTTAAATTTTTCATAATTATTTTGGTTTAGTCTTAATTTCCTACTCTTTAAGATTTTCGGATACCTCTATATTGTATTTCTCCCAAATGAGACTTAAATATACGTATTCTTTTATAAATAAATAACGACTTGTTTTTCTTCTCCGAAAACGCACCTTAATTCTCCCCGAAGTAATTTCTTTCCGGGAAAATCCCATAGAAAATACCGGGAAAACACGGATGTTTTTGCTATGGTATTAATGATAGCTTTGCAATGAGAACAAAGGGGTAAAAACACTAAAAGGAAACGAGATGATTGCAGGAGAGACACAAACTAACCATGGGAATCAAAAAAATGTTATACCGAAAGGTAAAACAGATTCTTCTGCAAAAAAAGCTAAGATTGAAATATCCAATTCATTTTTACGACGAATTATTTCGCTCTTGAAAAAGGAAGAATTAATTTGATTAGAACAAATCCTGATCTCCTTCGGGATTTGTTTTTTTATTTTAGATGAATATTATTCCAGGCCAGATCAACAAGGTTTGAGAACAAGATTAACAATCCAATTCCGCCCCGGAACCATCATTTTTTCCAACAACACATTCAAAAGAAACTTTGCCGGCAATCCTGATCAGACTTCATATTTTAAGTCTCGGCAAATCAGTCCAAATCATCTTTAAACAATCTGTTATTTGTTTATTCAACGGCATGTACAAAATTTTTAAGATCGTATACAGTATAAAGTGTTTTGAGCTTATATTAAATATTCTTCTTTGGAAAAGACCAGCATAGATTTCGTCTTTGCCTCCTTACTAATACTACATAATATAAGTGTATTTCAATGTCCCTTTAGGTCTGACCCTGTTCTTATCAGAACTTAAATCAAGGTTAAAAGCCTCATAAAAAACAGGATAAACACTTATATTCAACTCCTTACATACTTCTACATTTGATATAAGTTTTCTAACCATGAAATACTCACCATAAAGGAGGACTCCGAAAATCCTGAAACAGAGTAGGTATTTAATTCTAAAAACAGCCACATGAAAACAAAAACCTTATTTTTAATTGGTTCAATAGTGGGATTAATAATTATTTTCTCCCAATTGAAGCCTCAGGAAATGTCTTTTTATAAAGAAAAAGGCAATTACATTGTCGACAACAATTACATCATCAAAGACGTAAAAAAGATTTCTGATGACGATATGAAAACCTTGTTACGGCTACAAAACCTTCATCAGACCAGCTTGGGTACTAATTTCATTATCTACAAAGTGAACCGGCAGTATATCATCCGTGGATGCCTGCTCAAAGCAAATATTGACTGGAAAAAATATGGTGACCTCAGATCTAAAGTAGATGTCATTCTGAAGAAATACGGAGCCAAGGAACTGGGAAAAGATTATTATTCCATCCAAAACAATCAGTTTGCAACCAATGTTGCTCTATTGAGCCAGAAAGACATAGCCTCCCTGGGTAAATTAACGGTAAGAGGAGCCGATGAATATACCATCTGTCCGCCAACCATGGGAAGAAAGAACCTGACTAATGTGATCATAAAATCTGTAAAAAGCAATACAGGAATTGATCCCAGAATAAATGTAAAGCTCAATAATGTATTGGCTAACTATAAGTAACAGCGAAAGGCTGTTCCGTATCTGAAACAGCCTTTTTAAAATCTTTTTACCATGAAAAGAAAACTTCAGCTATCCGGAATTTTTCTGTTGCTGTCATTAGTCTTCATCGTCGGCCTGAAAGGCACATTCGATGGCTATTATGGTTTTTATTATGAAAACAAAAGCTATCAGAAGCCACTGATATATACCATTTCTGAGAGCATCACTCAATCACAGCCCATCAGCATGTTCGCGTCGTATACAGGTTTTGATACAGGCTATGGTTTTTATGCTCCCAACGTTGCCAGTGATTTTGTGATGAGCTTTGAACTGAAGGATAAAAACGGAAATATTCTGGAAGAAAAAATTCTGCCTTCCTTCAACAGTAAAGAAAGCAGGGTAAGATATACCACTGTCTTCAATATGTTTCTTGATAAGATCTCTGACAAAAATGGACATGACCGTAAGTATTACGAATATCTGGACCTCATCATACAGCAGATCGCAGGCAACGTTATGAAAGAAAACCCCAAAGCCTCCCATGTCACTACACGTCTTTATCTGTATGACTATCCTACTGTTGCAGACTTTAAAAGGGGAAAAACGAATGAAAACTTTATTCTGATAGATGAATTCAAACATTAAAATGATGAAAACACTGAATCTGATATACACAAAAACGGAAAATTTCTTCTTTAAACGGGACAATCAAACAGAGTTCCTAAGCTTCTTCCGGGTTTCAATAGGAATCATTATCCTATTGCAATTCGTAGCGGTGATGCCTGATTTTGACAAGCTGTTCTCAAGCAACAGCATTATTCCACAGGACATTATGAATGTTTTTACCCCGGACTGGCTGATTACTTTTCCGAAGATTATTAGTTTTTTAAGTTCTTCAGGTATTGAAGAAGCTACAACGATAACCATTACCAAGGTATCATTTGTTACGTTGTGCATTTTCATTATCACAGGATTTTATTCCAGAGCATCCTCGTTTTTATTACTCCTGCTGCAGGTCGCATTATTAAAGGGAAGCTCATTTTTTGCTTATGGCGCTGACTTTTTCACGAGCATGTCTTTATTCTATCTGATACTCTTCCCCGCTGACAACAGTTTTTCCCTCAAAAATTTAATTTTTAATAGAAACCCTGTAACTATTAATCTTACTCCGGTTAAAAGATTATTTCAGATCCACATTTCTATTGCCTATTTCTTCTCCGGTCTTGATAAGGCTTTAGGATTCAACTGGTGGAACGGTGAATCCATCTGGAAAGCGATTCATCTCCCCTATTCCAACAGGGATCTTAGCATTGATTTTACATGGCTTGCGGAGCATTCTTATCTTTTAATCCTTATCGGATGGGGTACGATCCTCATAGAAATGTGCTATCCGTTTTTTATCTGGTATAAACCGACACAGAAAACATGGCTCTTCCTGACTGTTTCTATGCATATCGGAATTGCCCTTGTCCTTAATCTATACTATTTTTCAGCAATTATGATCATCTGGAATATGACTAATTTCTATTTTGAGCAGCCTATTCAAAAAAAGAGTTATTCTCCTTCAAAAAGCCTATCAAAAAAGACTTCCACTCAACAGATTATTGAATAAAAACCACATGAATAAAGAGACATTCGTGCCGGGATAAAATAAAAAAGCTGTCTCAAGACCGAGACAGCTGATTTTTACTGTGTAATTCAGTAATTATTTCTTTGGAGCGATGTCCATCAGTTTCATAAATTCATCCAGCTTAGGCATAATGATGATTTCCGTTCTTCTGTTTTCTGCTCTTCCGGAAACACTCATATTGGTAGCTTTCGGGTTGTATTCAGAACGTCCTCCCGCAGTAATTCTTGCAGGATCTACCCCAAACTGAGCCTGAAGAACTTTAGCAACGGATGTACCTCTCAGCGCTGAAAGATCCCAGTTATCTCTCGGTAAATTCGGAGAGTTGAGTGGAGCATTATCCGTATTACCTTCGATCAATACTGAATATTTATCATAATCATTGATTACTTTTGCTACTTTACCCAGTACTTCCTGAGCAGCCGGCAAGATATTGTAATCTCCCGTTTTGTATAGCATTTTGTCTGAAAGGGAGATCATCACCACTCCTTTCAATACTTTCACCTGTACGTCTTCGTCCGATACATTATCCAAAGATCTCTTCAGCTTGTTAGACAGGGCAAGGTTCAAACTGTCGTTTTTAGCATTGCTTGATATCAGCTGCTTGATATATGAATTGGAAGCGTTGATCTCGCCTACCAGTTTATCAATGTTAGCAGAACTTTTCCCTGTATTGGACAGACATGCGTCAAGAGATGACTTTAGAGCATCATGCTGGGATTTCAGGAGATTATTCTCACCTGCTAATGCTGAATTCTGAGATTTCAGATCCTGGATCTCTCTTTGCCTTTCTCCGATGTTTTCAATACACTGCTTATAATTTATGCTCAGGGCATCATACTGCTTCTTGCTTACACAAGATGTCATACCCAGTGCCATTGCAGAAACTGCTACAATTTTTAAAATCTTCATAAATAATCTTTTTTAGATCAATCAAAGTTAGGAAAATTCAATTGATTTATATCGGTTATCTTTGCATAAAAGAAATTCTCAACGTATATGTTGAAAAAATCAAGCTTTAAAAATCAATTGGAAAGCCTTGTTCAGCAACCGGAAAAACACACTTATCTTTTAGCGGTAAGCGGAGGGGCAGACTCTATGGTCCTTGCCTCATTGTTCAGGGATTTAAGAAATAATGGGAACCATTCTGAATATGAATTTCAGATCGCCCATATCAACTATAAACTTCGTGGCAGAGATTCAGATCTGGATCAAAAGGTCGTACAGGATTTTTGTGAGAAAAATCATGTAAAATTTCACCTGTATGAAGTTTCTGAAAAGGATCATAGACCGGAAAATTCCATTCAGCTTTGGGCAAGAGAGCTTCGTTATCGGTTTTTCAAAGAAGTTCAGGAAAAAGAAAACCTGAAATTTCTTGTTACTGCCCATCATCTGAATGATCAGCTGGAGACTTTCATCATTAATCTTTCCAAAGCGTCTGGTATTAACGGGCTGAGTGGTATTCCCTCAAATGATAATCATATTCTCCGGCCTCTTTTAGATTTTTCAAAAAAGGAAATTTATCAGTTTGCCGAAGAGAACAATATTGAATTCCGGGAAGATCTCTCGAACAAAAAAAGTGACTACCTGAGGAATAAGATCAGAAATAAGATCGTTCCTGCATTATTGGAGACCAACGATCATTTTCTGGAAAATTTCAAAAAAAGTTCCTCCTATTTGAATCAGACTAAAGAATTTGTTCAAAAACAGATCGGGGAAATAGAAAATAAGCTTGCTATATTTAACTCGGACCATAAAATCTTATCAAAAGGAAAGCTTGATCAGGAAAGCGATTTTGTAAAGTTTGAAATTTTAAAAAAATACGGATTCAATCAGGAAGAGGAGATTCCTAAAATTTTTAAAGCCGAAAACAACAGTTCTTTTTTTTCAAAAGAATATCAATTGATCGTCAACCGGGATGAATTGATTTTCATCAAAAACAATAAAGAACGGGAGATCAGAAACGAAATGGAACTGATCGATCATTTTGATTTTTCTGAAAACCACCTCAACATCAACCTCAGCGATTCTATTGAAAACATTGATGGAATCAATAAAGGTTTTGAGTGGGATTTTGATGCTGAAAAACTTCAGTTTCCATTGCGCTTAAGAAGACAAAGGGATGGAGACGAGTTTTACCCGGTGGGGTTTTCAGGGAAAAAGAAAGTTTCTAAGTTTTTTAGGGACGAAAAATTATCTATTTTAGCAAGGCAAAAAATCTGGATACTGACTGATAACAATGATTCCGTGCTTGGGATCATACCTTTCAGACAGGATAGAAGATACGCAAAGGATGAGAAGACGAAATGGAGTCTCAAAATTTTTAATGAAATGAACAATGAAATTTAGAAATTGGTTTTTATTAATTCTACTATTTTTAGCAACGGGAATTAACGCACAGATAAAAAATCCTGTAAAGTTTAAATTTACCATCAATGATCTTGGCAACAACCAGTACGAAGCTGTTTTGAATGCAACGATGGAGAGCGGGTGGCATATTTATTCCAAAGATTTACCGGAAGACACCGGAATTCCTACTGAATATAAGGTTACCGGTAAAAATATCGAGCTGATTGGAAAATTTACTGAAACAGGTAAAAAGCATGAGGAATTTTCAGAAGCTTTCGGGGGAACCATCGTGTATTATTCCAATACCGCCGGATTTAAGCAAAAATTCAAATTAAAAGATCCTGCAAAACCCGCCGATGTTACCTCTGAGATCACCTACCAGACTTGTGATGACAGAGTTTGTCTGGCTCCTAATACGCTGGAGTTCAACCAGAAGGTCACTCCAAAAGGAGCTACTGAAGAAGCTGCTCCTGAAGCAACCACAGAGCCCGCAAAAGACTCGGTAAAAACAATTGAAACAGTTACTGAAAGTCCTTCAAAAACAGGAGTTACAGTCACTGAAACTTCACAGCTGGATCCCAAACAGCTGAAAATTGAAACCATAGATTTCAAAAATCCTTTAACTGACTGCGGAACGGCTTCTGCCAAAGTGGATGAAAACTACTGGACGTATTTATTTTTAGGGTTTATCGGAGGGTTAATCGCCTTGCTGACTCCTTGTGTATTCCCAATGATCCCATTGACGGTTTCATTCTTTACAAAAGGCAGCAAAAACAAAGCAAAAGGGAAGAGAGATGCTCTTATTTATGGGTTTTTCATTCTTCTGATCTTCGTTTTACTAAGTATTCCTTTCCATGTTATTGACGGAATCGCAG
Organism: Chryseobacterium sp. UF-290; assembly: GCF_058245615.1. Classification (NCBI taxonomy): domain Bacteria; kingdom Pseudomonadati; phylum Bacteroidota; class Flavobacteriia; order Flavobacteriales; family Weeksellaceae; genus Chryseobacterium; species Chryseobacterium sp. UF-290. Next base: position 104,448 of record NZ_JBSICB010000003.1, on the reverse strand, counting down.
GAAACATCTTCAATGAGATCTCTACAAGCGTATGGCTGAATATCGCCTTCTTTATCATCTTTATTTTCTTTGCCGGAAGTTTCTTCGGGTATTATGATATTACTTTACCCAGCTCAATTGCCAATAAATCTTCGAAAGCAGAAGAAGCAGGCGGAATCATCGGTATTTTCTTCATGGCATTGACATTGGTGATTGTTTCTTTCTCCTGTACAGGACCTATTTTAGGAAGCTTACTGGGAAGTGCGGTAACGGGTTCTTCAAATGTTCCGATGTTATTGACATTCGCATTGGCAGGGTTTGGACTGGCATGGGCTATTGTTTTCGGACTATTGGCTTTATTCCCGCAGGCTTTGCAGAGCCTTCCGAAATCCGGAGGCTGGATGAATACGGTAAAGGTAGTTTTAGGTTTCGTAGAGCTGGCTTTAGCTTTGAAATTCTTATCTAAGGCGGACCTTGTATCCAAGACATTCTTCTTAAAAAGAGAGCTTTTCATTGCCATCTGGATCATCATCGCTTTGGGATTGGCTTTATACCTGTTTGGTTTAATCAAATTCCCGCATGATGATAAAAAGCCTAAGATATCTATTACAAGAAAGATCTTAGGAGTACTGGGAATCGGTTTTGTAATCTACCTGGTCCAGGGACTAATCCCGTCTGACCGCCCGAAACTTCAGCTGTTAAGTGGTATTTTACCTCCATTAAACGTAAGCTATTTCCATGATGAAAAAGACGGTATTTTAGGAATGCACCCGGAACATGACTTCTTCAAAGCAATAGAAATTGCCAAAAAAGAGAACAAACCTATCTTAATTGACTTCACAGGGTATGGTTGTGAAAACTGCCGGAAAATGGAAGAGTTTGTATGGAGTGAGCCGGATATACTTCCGATCCTTCAAAACGATATTGTGCTGGCCTCTCTATATGTGGATGACAAAGAAGAGCTTCCTGAAGATCAGAAAACAAAAATCGACCTTGGCGACGGACAGATCAAAAAAGTGAAAACGATTGGTGACCGATGGAGCTTATTCCAGCAGGTAAACTTTAACAATAACTCCCAGCCTCACTATGTTTTAATAACTCCTGAAGGCAAAGTGATCAACACTCCGGTTTCAGGATATATGCCAAAAGAGGATTTCAAAAAATTCCTTGAATGTGGTGTCAATTACTATAAAAAAAGTAAATAATTTTTTACATATCATTCAAAAACTCACACTTTCCCGTGTGAGTTTTTTTATTTCAATCAATGGCATAATCAGATAACGGGTTCCCGCTTACTGACTTAAACCCTTTTCTTTCTTATCCCGAATTCAGATTAAATTAATACTTCCTCCTTATTCAACCGATCACTTTAACACTTTCATTTTAACAGTATTTAAGTATAATTATTTAATTAAAATGAAAAATTATTAACGGATTTCAATTTTAGGCATCAACTTTGTATCAACTCTTCAAAATCACGATCGGGTTTTTAAAGTTTTCATCAAATACCGTTTAACATTTAAAATAGTAATTATGGCTGAAGTAATCGCACAAGAAAAACAGAGCAGCAAGCAAAAGAAAAAAATGATCAGAGTAGACATGACGCCTATGGTTGACCTGGGGTTTCTGCTCATCACATTCTTTATGTTCACAACCAATTTTACCAAACCCAATGTAATGGATCTGGGATTACCCGCAAAAGGTCCTGACAGACCATTTATTGACGAAGCAGTCATCAAAGACAAAAACCAGGTCACTTTTATCCTTGGAAAAGACAACCGTGTATTTTATCATCAAAGCAACCAGAAGGATCTTAATACAGGCAATCTCAAAGAAACTGATTTCAGTGGAATCAAAATCTCAAAAATCATTTCTGAGGCTTATAAAAATGCTCCGGCTCCTGAAAAATTCACGGTGATCATCAAACCTACCGATGAGGCCAACTACAAAAACTTTGTAGATATGCTGGACAATATCGCCATTGCGAAAAAAGAAAGGTATGGAGTAACCGACATTAAGCCTTGGGAAACAAAAGTTTACAAAGAATTAACTCAATAAAAATAAAGGGCATTTTAAAAATGCTCTTTTTTGTTTACATTTGAAAGTAAAATTGAACCACAGCAGATCATTTGCTGTATTATTTTTAACCTTTATAATTTTTGGAATCATGCTGAACTTTGAAAGAAAAGGAAATGGAAAAGAAACGTTAGTGCTCCTCCACGGTTTTATGGAAAATCTATCGATATGGAGTGATATGGAACCTCATCTTTCTTCAGATTTCTCATTGTTAAAAATTGACCTTCCCGGCCACGGCCAGTCTGAAATTCTGGGAGAAGTTCACACCATGGAGCTGATGGCAGAGGAAGTAAAACAAGTTTTGAATGACCAGAATTTAGAAAAGGTGCATTTACTTGGTCATTCCATGGGAGGCTATACTTCATTGGCTTTTGCTGAAAAGTATCCTGAATCCTTAAAAAGCTTAACCTTATTTTTCTCAACATATTTTGCCGATGATGAAGAAAAAAAACAACAGCGCATCAAAAGCTACAGGATCATCCAGGATGCTTTTGCTCATTATGCCAGGGCCGGGGTCCCCAACCTGTTTAACCCAAACGAAAGAGATATTCTGGAAGGAAAAATAGAAACAGCATTGGAAACGGCACTTTCTACCAACAATATGGGAGCGCTTGCCTGTGTAAAAGGCATGGTAGAAAGAACAGACAAAAAACATATCATGCAGAATCTGGAAGCTAAAATCTTAGTACTGGCAGGAAAGCATGACAGCGCGGTAAAAACGGATGTCATGATCAGAAATCTCCCTGACAGAACAAACATCAAGTCCTACATCCTGGATTGCGGACACAACGGACATTGGGAGAAACCCGGGATCTGTGCCGAGATCATCAACACCGAGCTGTTGCATAATCTTCCTAAAAAGCTGGTATTTTAAAATCTATGAGAATTGTTATAGCATCCACATTGTTTCTTGTCTTTTTAAGCTGTAAAAAAGAGAACAAGCCTTCTGATAAAGCTACTATTACAACCGATACTGTATCGCTCAAAGCTGATACTCTAAGCATAGTTCCTCCTAAAGAGGAAATATTTAATTTTGTTACAGAGCTATGTGACAATAAGGGATATTTTGACAGTCAAAAATACACCAGAGAGGAAATCGAAGGAACTTACAAACTGTGGTTCGAGCTGAGCGGATCTCTGCTGGACACTCCATCTGTATTTAACCTACGGGGCTTGCAGGAAATAAGAGATAATAAAGATCAGATCCTGGCAAAGCTCGATAAGGATTTTGCAGAGAAAAAAAAGCTGATTCAGAATCTTAAGATCGTCAATATACCATATTGGCAAAACGTAAAAAAAGTACAGTATGAGGCTCTTGTACAACGGTATGAAATGGAAAAGATACGAATAGCAGCCTATTCTGATCCCTCTATCCTCCTTAAGAACAATACATGTCAGAATTTCGCCAAAGCCTTAAATTCAAGTGACGAGCAAATGGTTGAGGAATGGAGAAAGCTCCGGGAAGAAGCAAGCAAAAACAATGCGGATCCGGAAAGAATCATGAGCGAGTTCAATGATCATTTGAATTCACCGGACAAAAAGGATTACGCGATCATCGATCTGATCACTTTTGGCTGGGGCAATTGTGCCAATGGTAAGATCAAAAGGGCAAGCATTGATGAAAAGATGAACAAAGCATTCTATTCTCTATTCCTTAGGACCGATTCTGAGTGTGATGAACCTTAGTCAGTGTTTATAAAAAATCCTGTATATTAGTAGAGAATAATTGTTTCAATGGGTTTATTCTCGTTCAAAAAAAAGAAACCACCGGTTATCGGGCTTACACTTTCAGGCGGAGGAATGCGTGGGATTGCCCATATTGCCGTCCTGAAAGCTTTGGAAGAATACAACCTTAAACCTCATATTATTTCAGGAACCAGCGCAGGCTCTATTATCGGTGCTTTTTATTCCTTTGGAAAAAGTCCGGATGAAATGATGGAGATTGTGCGACGGACTACTTTTTTTTCGAGGTCTGCCCTGAAATTATCTAAAAACGGAATTTTCAGCTCAGGTTTTATTTTAAAGCTATTCAAAGACTATTTTCCGGAGGATAATTTCAATATCCTGAAAATTCCTGTTTATGTAGCCGCGACGGAAATGACCCACGGCATTGTCGACTTCTTTTCTGAGGGAGAATTATTTACGCCTTTACTGGCATCATCAAGCGTTCCATTTATTCTTCCCCCTGTCAGAATAGGAGAAAAAATATATGTGGATGGGGGCGTCCTTGACAATCTTCCTATTGAACCTATTATTGACAAATGTGATTTTCTGATTGCCTCCCATGTCAACTCGATCAGCTATGATGAACTCAACAAAATGAGCCTGATGAAGGAATTCGACCGGATTCTTCACCTGGCCATTGCCAAATCGGTTTATTCTAAGGCAAAACATTGTAATATATTCCTGGACCCTCCGAAAATGACGAAATTCAGCCTTTTCAATAAGAAATATATAGATGATATGTTTCAGCAGGTGTATGAATATACCTGTCAGGAGCTTGAAGAGAAAGGATACAGGAAAGGTTTGAGAGCTGAAGAATCAGAGCGTTTATAATACAACAACTTCCATCTGAACACAGACTTTGTTTTTATCTTTTCGGCCTTCTTACAAGCTTTCGCTTTCCACTTTGCTCTTGAACGTTTCTATGGTTCCCTGTAAGGATTCATATGATTTTCCGCCAGCGGCGTTAATGTGTCCTCCTCCGCTAAAGTATTTTCTCGAGAATTGGTTAACGTCTACATCATCTTTACTTCTGAAGGAAATTTTTACAAAATCTTCATACAGATCTTCCATGAAAAATGCAGACATTTTCACTCCGGCAATGCTTAGGCCGTAGTTTACAAAACCTTCCGTATCTCCCTTCTGGAAACCAAACTCTTTAAGCTCATTTCTTGTAAGGCTTAAAACAGCTACTTTTCCATCATTCACCACTTCTATTCTTCCCAGCACCAAAGCAAGCAAGTGAAGGCGGGAAACGGTATTCGTGTCCCAGGTATTGGAGGTGATCATCGCAGGATCCGCTCCATTTTCTATAAGGTTGGCGATAATTCTGTGCGTAGTGGCGCTGGTAGAACGAAAACGGAATCCTCCGGTATCGGTCATGATTCCTGTATAAAGGCATTCTGCTATATTCTGATTCACCAGTTTTTCATCATTCAGCGCTTCAATGAAATGATAGATCATCTGTGAAGTGGCAGGTATTACCGTATCGGAATAGACAAAATCAAATTTTTCCGGCTGCTGATGGTGATCGATAAGAATTTTCTTCCCTTCAGCCCTTACCAGCCAGTCTCCTAATAATCCTATTCTGGATGGAGAATTAAAATCAAGACAGAAAATAACATCTGCCCCGAAGATCATATCAGAAGCCAGCTTTCTTTTATATTCTGCAATAATCACTTTTTTAGCCTCAGGCATCCATTTCAGAAATTTCGGAAAATCGTTTGGTACAATTACCTCAGCATGGATTCCTTTTGCCTGCAAATAATGTTTCAACCCCAGGCTGGAACCAATAGCATCACCATCCGGATTATAGTGGGTAAGGATAACTATTTTGTTTTCAGGTGCAAGTAATGTATTGATCTCTAAAAGTTCTGCTGGTGTAAACATCTTGTGTTTATTTTCGTTAAAATTTAAGTTTTCAAAGATAGAGCTTTTATATAAATCATTTAAATATTATTTTTGCACCGGGAATTTGGTTTCCTATGAGGGGTTTATAAAAGTTTGATAAAAAAACATCTCATATAATTTTAAAAAAAGATAATTAAAGTTTGTAACTTATAAAATTTTATATATCTTTGCAACCTGAAAATTAATAGATTAATTACGATTTAAACATATAGTAATGAGTAAAAGAACATTCCAGCCATCAGAAAGAAAGAGAAGAAACAAACATGGTTTCAGAGAAAGAATGTCTACGCCAAATGGAAGAAGAGTTTTGGCTGCGAGAAGAGCTAAAGGCAGAAAGAGATTAACTGTAAGTGCTGCACGCGCTAAGAGATAATTTCTATATTATCATATACAAAACATGCTTGAGAAGTTTCTTTTCAGGCATTTTTTGTTGTTAAAATTTATTAAAATTAAAGTCAGATAGACTTCTTTTTTCTATTTTTAGAGATTGAAATTTTTTGATAGAAATAGCCTTTAAAATTACATTATGCCACATACCAATATCTCCGGAGACAATATCATAAGTTTACAGCATGCAAAAATTGCACAAAAAAACTTTACTGTTCTTTCTGATGTAAATCTTAACATTAAAAAAGGTAGATTCTGCTACCTTATCGGAAAAACAGGTTCCGGAAAAAGCTCACTTCTGAAGACGCTTTACGGACATATCCCTTTAGCATCAGGACACGGAGCCGTTGTAGGATTTGACCTGGCAAAACTAAGACCTTCAGACATTCCTAACCTAAGAAGAAAATTAGGAATCGTATTTCAGGACTTCCAGTTACTTTCTGACAGAACTGTTGAAAAAAATCTAAAATTCGTCCTTGAAGCTACCGGATGGAACGATAAGGTAAAAATAGAAGACCGCATCAATGAGGTACTGGGAAGCGTGAACATGAAGAGTAAAAAGCACAAAATGCCCCACGAACTTTCCGGAGGTGAGCAGCAGCGTATTGCGATTGCACGAGCACTTCTAAACCACCCTGACCTTATCCTTGCCGATGAGCCTACAGGAAACCTTGACCCGGAAACTTCCAACGAAATCATGACCCTGTTGAAGCAGGTGGCCCTTGAAAACGGCGCTGCGGTAGTAATGGCAACACACGATTACCACATGATCCAAAACTTCCCCGGAGAAGCGATCAGATGTGAAGACGGAAAAGTATCTGTATTGGATACCTCAGAATTGTTTGAATAAACAAAATTAAAAAATTGAGAGATTCAGAAATTAAGAGATTACAATACCTATAGCAACCTTTCTAACTTCTAATTTCTAATTTCTAACTTCTTTCTTAAAAACATGAAACTCTTTTGTGAGTTCAAGATATTGGTCCGAGTATATTCTCGGACTTTTTTCTATGGTAAATTCAGATTCCTCAGGATTTTTTTCCGAAGGGGAAAACTCCAGGACCAGTCTTTTTATTTTTGAGTTTTCAATGCCTTTAATATTTACCCTGCGAACCAGAAACAGATTATTTTCTTTTGCAGCTGAAATAAAAATACCTCCGGCCTCAACAGGAATAATAACCGATAAAAGTCCGTTCTCAGATAAAATTTTTGATGCCCTGGTAATGAGTTGACTGAAATTTAACTCAACTGTCTGGCGGGCAATCTTATCTTTTTCTGATCCGGATTCATCAAAATAAGGAGGGTTGGAAACAATCAGGTCAAATTTTTCTTCTGTTTCAAAAGTTTTAAAATCCTGATGCATATTTTTGAGCCTTTCCTGAAAAGGAGCATTTTCAAAGTTGATCTTAGTAAGCCCGGCAGCTTCTTCATTAATATCCAATCCTAAAAAATCCGCATGCGAATTTCTTTGCGCCAGCATGAGTGAAATCAGCCCCGTACCCGTTCCGATTTCCAGGACATGGGAAGCCTGCCCTACATTCGCTAAGGCCCCAAGCAGAACCCCGTCTGTTCCTACACGGAAGACCCCTTTGGACTGCTGAATTTCAAACTGCTTAAATTTAAAAGGCTTCACTATAAATTGGTAGGTAATGTAATGATGAATGTTGACCCCTTTCCTACTTCTGATTTCACGGAGATTTCTCCTTTATAATCTTCGATCATTTTTCTTACCATAGACAACCCGAGCCCCATTCCGCTGGTTTTGGAAGTAAAGTTGGGCTCAAAGATCCTTTCATACATATTGTCAGGAATCCCGATGCCGTTGTCCTGAACAGAAATAATTACTCTTCTCTGATGCTGCTCCACGTCTACGTTGATGATCAGTTTTCTTTCATCACTTTCAGCCTGCTTGGCATTGGTAACAAGATTGGTAATAATCCTGGAGAGGTAAATCCTATCCATATTGATCATAATATTATTCTTATTGGCATGCATGAAAATACTATCATCATTGAATACACGAAGAATGTCTTCCACTTCCGTATTCAGATTGATCACCTCATTATTTTTTTCAGGGAGTTTTGCAAATTCAGAGAAAGCAGAAGCAACCGTAGCGATCAGATCGATCTGATCCACCATTGTCTTACTCATCTGTTTTACCCTTTCTTTGATATTCGGATCTTCCGGATCAAATTTTCTTTCAAAATTCTGAATGGTGAGCTTCATAGGAGTAAGCGGGTTTTTCACTTCATGAGCCACTTGTTTCGCCATTTCCCTCCATGCTTCCTCAGAAGCTTTAAAGCGCAATCTCTCCTTCTGATCCTGAATCTGAAGGATCATCCTGTTGTAAGCTCTTGCCAAAGCATTAAGCTCATCATTTTTATAATACCTGATAGGACGCATTTCATTTTCAAACAATGTAATACGGGTAATCATATCAGAGAACTTGGTAATTGTTTTCGCCAGGCTATTGGAAGTTACCCAGCTGATCCAGATACTGAAAAGAATAAGGAATATATCGACTAAAAGAATATATTTTACATATTGGTGAAGCACCTCAAGGTAGGCAGATTCATTATGATATAAAGGAATATAAACGACGCCGATCGGCTCAAGCTCATTGTTCTTCAAAAGCAGATATGAAGAGGTAAGCCTGGCTTCTTTAGCCGAATCATACCTGGTCATATCAACCCTGGCGTCAGTCGCCAGGATCCTGTTGATAATTTCTATAGACAACGTTTTCTGATCGATCAGGCTTTCATCTTTATTGGAAAGCAGATAGTTTCCTTTCAAATCGTAGATCACGATATCATGCTGATTGATATCAGCAATTTCAAAGATCTTATTTCCTAAAACTTTCGGAAGGTCTTTTGTTTCTACAAGTGTACGGCTCACCGCATAGTCCAGATACCTCATTACAGCATTGGTCTTCTCCTGCATATCGATATTACTCTGCTGCAGAGAGTTATTCCTCAGCACAAAATAAGGAACAAGCGAAGTGGCCACAACACTTAAAAAACATACCAGCAGAAAGCCGAAAAACACCCGGTTCCTTAAGCTATATCCTTTATATTTATTAATTGACATCCTACTTTTTAATTAACCTAGCAATATACTTACCAATGATGTCAAATTCCAGGTTAACTTTATCACCAATTTTCAAATGCTGCATATTGGTAAATTCCCAAGTGTAAGGAATAATCGCTACGGAGAACTGCGTATCTTCGCTTTTTGCAACGGTAAGACTGATGCCGTTTACTGTAATAGACCCCTGAGGAACGGTCACAAAATTTCCGTCTGATTCGTATTGTATGGTAATGAAGTAGCTTCCGTCTTTATTTTCTATTCCAACCACTTCACCGGTTTTATCAACGTGCCCCTGAACAATATGTCCGTCTAATCTTCCGTCCATCTTCATGCATCGCTCAAGGTTAACAACAGTTCCCAGTTCCCAGTTCCCAAGGTTAGTTTTTTCCAATGTTTCGTTGATAGCCGTTACCACATATTGATTGTCTTTGATCTCAACCACAGTAAGACAGCATCCGTTATGTGCCAGGCTCTGATCGATTTTAAGCTCGTTTGTAAAAGGGCATGTCAGGGTGAAATCTATGTTGCTTCCTTTTTCTTCAATTTTCTCAATAATGCCAACTGCTTCAATAATTCCTGTGAACATATTATTTTTTGCTAAATTTGTAAATTATAATCTTCAAAGATAATCAAAATGAGCCCAAAAAACCATAAAGTACGAGTAGGAATTTCAATCGGTGATTTCAACGGCATCGGTCCCGAGATCATCATGAAGTCTCTGAAAGACAAAACCATTACAGATTTTTTTACTCCTGTAATTTTTGGTTCGGGGAAATTATTCACTTATCAGAAAAATATTTTTAAGCTGAATCTTAATTTCAACTACGTTAATGAAGCTTCGCAGGCTCAGGCAGGAAAACTGAATATGGTCAATCTGACGAAAGAAAATGTCAACGTAGAGCTGGGCGTTCCTACTGAAGAATCCACCAAAATGGCCATTGATTCTTTGGAAGCAGCTACTGAAGCTTTGATAAAAGGAGACATCGATGTTCTTGTAACCGCTCCTATCAATAAAGATGAAATGGTAAAAATGGGCTTTAAGCATGCCGGACACACCGGATATTTTGAAGAGAAGTTCAACAAAAAAGGATTGATGTTCCTTGTCACTGAAGACCTGAAAGTAGCGGTTTCCACGCATCATATTCCCATTGCCAAGGTAGCTGAGAATATTTCTAAGGAAAAGATCAAAAAGCAGATCAAAGTGCTGAATCAGACACTTGTAGAAGATTTCTGCATTCAGAAACCTAAGATCGCCGTTTTAGGATTAAATCCTCATTCCGGAGACGGTGGTGTGATCGGAACTGAAGAAATTGAGATCATCGCACCGGCTATTAAAGAACTTTCTGATAATGGAATACTGGCATTCGGGCCATTCCCTGCCGATAGTTTCTTCCAGCCGAGCAAGTATACAAATTTCGATGCTGTTTTAGCGATGTATCATGATCAGGGATTAGCGCCGTTCAAAACATTAGCTTATGAAGAGGGGGTAAATTATACAGCAGGCTTACCGTTTATCAGAACTTCTCCGGATCATGGAGTCGCTTATGATATTGCGGGGAAAAATATTGCCGATGAACAGAGTTTTACAGAAGCTATTTTCACTGCGATCAAAGTTTTTAAAAACAGAAGTGAATACGCCGAACTGATGAGCAATCGCCTTCAACCGAGAAAAATGGTTGTTGACAATGGAATAGATGAAGATCTTCCTGATGAAACTGAAGCATAAATCTTTAAAACAAATTTTAAATTAATTTGTTTTAGATTTTATTTGTTATTATAAAAAAAATGCATATTTTTGCACACTCATTTTATGGACAAGTTAAGAAACTATGACGTAAGCTTTTCCGGACTTAAAAACGGAAAACATGAGTTCAGGTTTGAGATAGATAAAACGTTCTTTCAATTATTTGACACTGAACAGGAATTTACAAATCCTAGAATAGAAGTGAATGTCTTACTGGACAAGCACACTACCTTTTTAGAATTTGAGATTAAAATAAAAGGATTGGTTGAACTTGTTTGTGACATCACGAACGAGAATTTTGACTATCCTATTGAGAATGAAATCAGGATTCTGGTGAATTTCGGTGAAGAATATGATGACAGCAATGAAGATGTCATTACGATTCCTACCGGAGAGCATGCTTTCAATGTAGCCCATTTGATCTACGAAAATGTAATGCTTTCTATCCCGATGAAAAAAATATCACCGAATGTCAGTGATGAAGATTTAAAAATTCTTGACCGGTTCAGCCCGAAAGAAGTTGAGGAAGCTGAAGAGAAAGAACATGAAAGTGACCCGAGATGGGATGCTTTAAAAAAATTAAGAGACAAAAATTAAATAAAATAATTTAAATATGATGAGATGATGAATCTCATCGCTCATCAATTAAAAAAGTTATTAGAAAATGGCACATCCAAAGAGAAGACAGTCGTCTACAAGAAGAGATAAGAGAAGAACTCACTACAAAGCTGTAGTTCCTCAATTAGCTAAAGATGCAACAACAGGAGAGCTTCACCTATATCACAGAGCTCACTGGCATGAAGGAAAACTTTACTACAGAGGTAAAGTAGTATTGGAAAAAGAAGTAGCTGCTACTGAAGAAAACTAAGAGACGCTTTTCATTGAAAAAGCCTCATTTTAATACAAAAACCGCCCAATTTTGATAAAATTCGGCGGTTTTTTGTTGTTTTTTACGTTTTTTTGGTATCTTTGGAACAAAATCAAATATCAAATTTATGGACATTAAAGACATACAAAATCTTATCAAGTTTGTATCTAAGGCTGAAGTTTCAGAGGTAAAATACAAAACTAAAGATTTCGAAATCACTATTAAAACTCCATTAGCTGGAAGCGAAGCTGTTTATGCACAACCTGCAGTATACCATACTGCTCCACAAGCAGTAGCTGCTCCGGCACCTGTTGCAACTCCGGCTGCTGCACCTGCTGAGAAAGCTGAAGCTGCATCTGATGACAGCAAATATGTAACGATCAAATCTCCAATGATCGGTACTTTCTATAGAAAACCATCTCCTGATAAGGACGTATTTGTAAATGTAGGTGACGAAGTTTCTGTTGGTAAAGTAGTTTGCGTAATCGAAGCCATGAAGCTATTCAACCAGATCGAGTCTGAGATCAGTGGAAAAATCGTTAAGATCCTGGTTGACGATGCTACACCTGTAGAATACGACCAACCATTATTCTTAGTAGATCCATCTTAATTGAAAAGTTAGATGTTAGACATTAGATGTCAGAAGATGGAAGCGGGAACAAGGATGCTGGAAGTTTACAGCTTTGATTTTATCCCATTCGCATCGTCGCATCACCGCATTATCTAATTTTCAAATTATCTAATTTTCAAATTAAAGAAGATGTTCAAAAAAATATTAATAGCCAATCGTGGCGAAATTGCAATGCGTATTTTACGTACTTGTAAAGAAATGGGGATCAAAACCGTTGCGGTATATTCTACTGCAGACAAAGACAGTCTTCACGTAAGATTTGCTGATGAAGCGGTTTGTATTGGTCCTGCGATGAGCAAAGACTCATACCTTAAAATCCCTAATATCATTGCGGCAGCTGAAATCACCAATGCTGATGCTATTCACCCAGGTTACGGATTCTTATCTGAAAATGCTAATTTCTCAAGGATCTGCCAGAAGAACGGTATCAAATTTATCGGTGCCTCTCCTGAACAGATCGAGAAAATGGGAGACAAAGCTAATGCCAAAGCGACCATGAAAGCAGCAGGCGTACCTTGTGTACCCGGTTCTGACGGTTTGATCGAATCTTACGAAATAGCAGCAAAAACGGCAGAAGAAATCGGTTATCCGGTGATGATCAAAGCGACTGCCGGTGGTGGTGGTAAAGGGATGAGAGCCGTTTGGAAAGCTGAAGACCTTAAAGACCACTGGGAATCTGCAATTCAGGAAGCTGTGGCAGCCTTTGGAAACGGAGGTATGTACATGGAGAAACTGATCGAGGAGCCTAGGCATATTGAAATTCAGGTTGCAGGAGACCAATTCGGTAAAGCTTGTCACCTTTCTGAAAGAGACTGCTCCGTACAGAGAAGAAATCAGAAGCTTACTGAAGAAACTCCTTCCCCTTTCATGACAGATGAACTTCGTGAGAAAATGGGTGAAGCAGCTGTAAAAGCAGCGGAATTCATTGGATACGAAGGGGTAGGAACCATCGAATTTCTTGTAGACAAGCACAGAAATTTCTATTTCATGGAAATGAATACAAGAATCCAGGTAGAGCACCCTATTACAGAGCAGGTCATTGATTATGACCTGATCAGAGAACAAATTCTTCTTGCTGCAGGAACTCCTATTTCAGGAATCAACTACTACCCTAAATTACATTCAATCGAATGTAGAATCAACGCGGAAGATCCTTACGCAGACTTCAGACCGTCTCCGGGAAAAATCACAGGATTAAACATCCCTGGCGGACACGGAATCAGAGTAGATACTCATGTGTATTCCGGATATACAATCCCCTCTAACTATGACTCTATGATCGCTAAGCTTATCACTACGGCTCAGACCCGTGAGGAAGCTATTGCTAAAATGAGACGTGCCCTTGAGGAATTCTATATTGAAGGCGTAAAAACAACAATTCCTTTCCACAGACAACTGATGGATAATGAAGATTATCTTGCAGGAAACTATACGACAAAATTCATGGAGGATTTTGTAATGGATAGAAAATACGATAATCACTAAGATTATTTTAAAATAAAAATTTGAAACTGTCTCTATTTGAGGCAGTTTTTTTATGGTGTCAGGTATTGAAACCTTTTATTTCCGTTTAAATTAAAAATTAGTCAGAAAGAAAATTAATTGTGATAAAGATATAATACCTACAACATGCCATTGACAAAGAAAATATTTTCCAATACTATTTTATTCCCTCTTAAAATTCACTTCAATCCTGCCCTTTGACTGCATCAGAGATTTGTTTATTCATCTCATTAATATTATGTAAATTTGTTGAAAACCAAAACATATGTCAACAGCAGAAAAAACAAAAAACTCACAGTATTTTATTGACCTTGAAGACCAATATGGAGCGCATAACTATCACCCTCTTCCAGTAGTCCTGGATCGTGGAGAAGGTGTTTTCGTTTGGGATGTAGAGGGCAAAAGGTATTATGATTTTCTTTCAGCATATTCTGCTGTGAACCAGGGACATTCCCATCCTAAAATTGTAGAAGCATTGGTAGAACAGGCACAGAAACTGGCTTTAACTTCAAGAGCTTTCTACAACTCCAAACTGGGAGAATACGAACAGAAAATAACAACTCTTTTCGGGTTTGATAAGGTTTTACCGATGAATTCCGGAGCTGAAGCGGTGGAAACAGCAGTAAAGCTTGCCAGAAAATGGAGCTATGAAGTAAAAGGAATTTCTGAAAATGCAGCGAAGATCATCGTTTGTGAAAACAACTTCCACGGAAGAACAACAACCATCGTTTCTTTCTCCAATGATCCGGATGCCAACCAAAATTACGGACCTTTTACCCCTGGATTTATCAAGATCCCTTATAATGATATCGCAGCATTGGAAGAAGTACTGAACAGAGAAGCGGGAAATATTGCAGCATTCCTGGTAGAACCTATCCAGGGGGAGGCAGGAGTATATGTTCCGGATGAAAATTTCCTTAGAAAAGCGTCTGAGCTTTGTAAAAAGCACAACGTACTTTTCATTGCCGATGAAGTACAGACCGGTATTGCAAGAACCGGGAGACTGATCGCCTGTCATCATGAAGATGTACAGCCTGATATTCTGATCTTGGGAAAAGCTCTTTCCGGAGGAATGTATCCTGTATCTGCTGTTTTGGCCAACGATTCCATTATGAATGTTATTAAGCCGGGACAACATGGTTCTACATTCGGAGGAAATCCAATTGCCTGTGCAGTAGCAGTAGCAGCATTGGATGTAGTTGCTGAAGAAAAATTATCTGAAAGAGCGGAACAGCTTGGACAGCTATTCAGATCAGAAATTGAAAAGCTCATTGAAAAGACCGGACTTATTACCAAAGTAAGAGGAAAAGGGCTTTTAAATGCTATTCTGATCAACGATACTCCTGAAAGCTCTACCGCATGGAACCTTTGCTTACAGCTAAAAGAAAACGGATTGCTTGCAAAACCAACACACGGTAATATCATCAGACTTGCACCGCCATTGGTCATTACAGAAGAACAGTTGCTGGACTGTGTGAAGATCATCGAAAAAACGATTCTTGAGTTTAAATAAGCTATTTCTCACACATTTAATTGTATTATAAATACGGTCAACACGATTTTAACTGTTGATTTCTGAGAAAAAAATTAATGGGTATGGTCAAAAAGCCATACCCTTAATGTATTCAGGAAATATCGATATGCCCCTCGCCATAAAGCTAAAATATTCTTAAAAAGACATAAAAAACATTTTTTTTGCCGTTTATAAAAATTTAGGAATCGTATTTGCAGTATGAATCAGAATAAAATGAAATGTACCCTTTCAGACTGTATTTCTGCAGGGTATATAGAATAGATATAAATGACAAAGATTCGTCAAAAAAATTCAAATTAAAACTTATCTTTGAAAGAATAAAACTATTTAGAATGACATTAAGAGAGATATTTCGTATTTCCTTATTAAACAAATCGTTGTGATGAATATAAGTGGTTTGATCATAACATACAATGAAGAAAAAAATATACAGGACGTCCTTGAATGTTTTGATTTTTGTGATGAGATCATTGTAATAGACTCATTCAGCACGGACAAAACTGTAGAAATTGCAAAAAAATTCCCCCATGTAAAGGTAATTCAGAACAAATTTGAAGACTTTACAAAACAAAGAAATTTAGCTCTTGATGCTGCAAAAAACGATTGGGTATTATTTTTGGATGGAGATGAGAGAATTCCCCCTGCATTAAAAGAGGAAATTATAGATGTACTGAATACCCCCGGGCAAAAGGATGCCTATTATTTTTACAGGAAATTCTTTTTTGCCCAAAAACCGATTCATTTTTCAGGAACGCAGTCTGATAAAAATTTCAGGCTTTTCAGAAAATCGAAAGCCAGATATATGGACGGAAAAAAAGTACATGAAACCCTCGAAGTGAACGGAAGCATCGGGATACTGAAAAATAAATTACTTCATTACTCCGTTTCAGATTATGAGTCCTATAGAAAAAAAATGATTCATTACGGGATCTTAAAGGGAAAAGAACTGGCTGCAAAAGGGAAAAAGTACAGTGTTTTAGTTCAATATCTTAAAACAGCTTTTAAATTCTTTAAAGCCTATATAATGAGACTTGGTGTTTTAGACGGAAAGGAAGGATATCAGCTATCCTACCTGCAATCTTTAAGCGTGTTTGAAACATATGAATCATTAAAAAAAGAGCAAAATTAGTTGAATGAAGATTTGTATCATTAGTTATGATTTTTGGGATTATGATAAGTATATTGTTGAAACATTATGCAAACGGGGTATTGATGCACATCATATAAAGATTAGTTCCGTTACTCATTCCAACTTCAACGAAAGGGCAGTCAATGCTTTAAGCAAAACTTTTTTAAACAAAAATCTTAAGACGGAAAAGAGGCAGAAATACGTTCTTGACTCTTTGGAAAAACTGGGCCATCAGGATCAGATACTGGTTCTGAATCCTGATACGTTTGACCTTTCTACCCTTCAAAGCATCAGAAAATATACAGACCGGCTGATCACTTACCTTTATGACAATCTGGAAAGAGTTCCTGTAGAAGATAAACTCTATCTTTTTGATAAAGTATTCTCTTTTGACAGGATAGATGTAAAGAAGCATGGCTTTGAAAAATTAACAAACTATATTTATCTTCCGCACACTCCCAAAGAAGCTCAGAATCCTGAAATGGACCTTTTTTATATCACATCATATGATAACCGGAGAGTTTCCAGGATAAAATTATTAGCCAAAAAACTGATTGACAACGGCTTGAAGTTCCAGATCATGGTCATTGGAAAAAAATCATGGAAGCATCAGCTTACCAATATTTTCATGACAGTTCCGAAAAATCTTTTCCTGATCTTCAGTATAAAGAAGATTCCCCATAATGATCTTCCGTTGTACTATAAGAACTCAAAAGTTTTGCTCGACCTCATGCGTGAAGGGCAATATGGGCTTAGCTTCAGGGTGTTTGAGGCGCTGGCCCTGGAAAAGAAGATCATTACGGATAATGAAGCCATTAAAACCTACGATTTTTACAATCCCAATAATATTTTGATTTTAAACAAAAATATTAGTAATCTTGACAAATCTTTCTTTGAAAAACCCTACGAAAAAGTTCCGGAAGAGATCTATTACAAATATACTTTGGACAGCTGGGTAAACAAAGTCTTTGAATTGGATACTAAAAACTAGCAAATGGGAATCTTAAAAAAAATAAAAAAATATTTCAAAAGGAAAGAAAAGCTCAAACATCTCCAAACCCAGGATATCGTCAATATTCATCTGTATGACGCTTCCCAAAAAACAATTCTTTTTGCTTCAAGAGATTTTCCTGCCCATGATAAAGAGTCCGGTGCCAACAGGCTTAAAGAACTTATTTTAATCTACAAAGAATTAGGCTACAACTGTATTCTGTTTGCGCCTCATATTTTTGAGGACAATTCTTATGTAAAATTCTATCAGCAGCACCATGTGATCGTTTTTGCAGAAAATAATAAGTATAAAAATATATACGACTTTCTTTCTTCCTTTAAAAATATCGATTACGTTTGGTTCAACGGTCCTCTTGCCCTTAACCTTTTCTATAAAAAAATGAAAAGCATCCTGCCTCATGCCCAATTTATTTACGACATGGTGGATATTCATTTTTTAAGGTTTAAAAGAGCTATCGAACTGGAACCCAACCGTATCTCATTAAGGAAGAATTATAAACATTTTTTCCGCCTCGAAACAATTGTCGCTCCACAACTGGATTATATTATTGCCATTTCTGACAAAGAAAAAGAGATCATGGGACAATATGCGGATAAGAATAAGATCATCACAGTCTCCAATATCCATTATCCTAAGATTGATATTTCTGAAAGGAAAAGCTTCAGTGAAAGTAAAGGGATCATTTTCATCGGCTCCATCCATGAGCCGAATATTGATGCCGTCAGGTTCTTATATGAAAAAATAATGCCTCTTGTCTGGAAAACCAATCCCGAACTGGAAGTAAGCATCATTGGTAATGTTGCTGAAAAGCTTGATATCAGGCAATACCCGAAATTTAAATTTTTAGGATTTGTGGAAAGCATTGAAGAGCTTTTTATGAATTCAAAAATTATGGTGGCCCCTTTGAGGTTCGGTGCAGGAGTGAAAGGAAAGATCGGGCAGGCTTTTGAATATTTCTTCCCGGTCATCACTACAGATATCGGTGCCGAAGGGATGAAACTGACCGACAGAAAGAATGTACTGATCGCTAATGATGAAAACAGCTTTGCACAGGCTATTCTTCAATTGAACAGTGACGAAGAACTTTGGAATACATTAAGCCAGAACTCCGTTGACAGCCTGAGAGCATTTTCTCCCGAAGAAGTAAAAGAAAAACTTAAAACATTATAATCCATGTCATTAAGTGTAAATTATCATGGTTTTTTTGACGGAAATTTCGGAATTTCCGAAGCTACCCGACTTAATGCCTTAGCATTGGAAGCTGTAGGCATTAAGGTAAACCGCATCAATTATTCCAGTGAAACATTCGAAAGAATTGAAAATAATTCCGCACAGAAAGTGGAAGCCTCGATTAATATTTTCCACATTAACATCAATTTTATCAACAACTTTTTTTCCAAAAATCAGGATCTGAATCTCAAAGACCATTACAATATTATTTATTGGGCCTGGGAATTTCCTGAGGTTTCCGATAAAGTGGTGGAAATACTCAATGTTTTTGATGAGCTTTGGGTACCTAGTGATTTCTGTGTCAATATTTTCACAAAATATACGGGAATTCCTGTTCTCAGATTCTCCCATCCCATTCAGAAGATGGAAGAATCCAAAGATTTTGATCCCAGCCAATATAATATTTCTCCGGATTCAAAGATATATCTTACAATCTTTGACTCTTTGAGTACTACCATCAGAAAAAATCCTGAGGCAACGCTGGAAGCTTTCACGACTGTATTTAAAGAGGATAAAGAGAGTATTTTAGTCGTAAAGACCCATAATCTCGAAAGAAGCAAGGATGCTCAGAAAGCCCTTGAAAAGTATGCAGACATTCCCAATGTCATTATCATTAATGAGCATTTTTCAAAAGAAAAGCTGCATTCTCTGATCCAGCAGTCTGATGTCTTGATCTCTCTTCACGGTTCGGAAGGTTTCGGACTGACGATGGCAGAGGCAATGGCCTATGGAAAAATTGTGGTAGGAACAGGATATTCCGGGAATCTGGACTTCATGAATGTGAACAACAGTTTTCTTGTTCAGTATGAGTTCATCAAAACAGCTAATACAAAAGGGTTAATTGATGAAGGGCTGACTCTTGCCAAGCCAAATCTTCAGGATGCTGTTGCCAAGCTTCTGTACATTAAAAATAATTTTAATGCGCTGGGAAGCAGAAGGGAAAATGCAAAGTCTCAGATCGCAGATAACTTCTCTCTCAAAGCTATAGGAGAATTATTCGATATAAGACTAAAGTTCATCGATGGTTTTGGCAAAAAGGAAAGCAGTGGCGGCAATGATGTGAATAATGTTTTCTACCTGAGTGAGATCGAAAGACTGAATACCAAAGTAAATTATCTGGAGCGTACCCTCTATAATAAAGCGAGAAAGAAAGTAAATGCTTTCCTCAAAAAGATCAAAGGCAAGAAGTAATTATTTCTTGCCTTTTCTGTTTCTGAAATACATTTTGATATTGTATATAAATTGAATCGGAGCGCTTTTCTTGTAGATTCTGAGATCTTTTTTCAATAAGATATTTTCTACATAGAGTTTGATCAGTGTAGATTTATTCTGCCCGATCCTTTTTTCAGCAAAAAGCTCTTCTCCTCTTTTTTTGATTAGCTGCCCTACTCTTTTCAGGGAAAGGTCCTCCACAATGGTCTGATGGCCTTTTTCCGCTTTCTCCTGCACCCGATCCTTTCCTTCATACACCGTTTTTAAACAGAAAGCAGCTTCTTTCAGTGAGGGTTCTGACCAAACGGTATTGGCTGCGTAGTTGATCACATTCGAATCTGAAGCAATGACCTCCGCAGGAACCAGGAAGCTGTTTTCTTCGTTCATAAATTCAAGATTTCCAGAATATCCTGTAGCAATGACCGGTTTACTAAAATACATAGCTTCAGCCATCGTCAGTCCGAAACCTTCTGATCTGTGAAGGGAAATATAGCTGTCGCAGTTGCTGATCACATAATTCAGCGCATTTTTATCAAAGATCTTTTCAACGATCTTTATTTTTTTGGAATCGCCGATAGCCTGCAGGATCTGCTCCTTCTCGGAAGGGAACTTTTGGGACCTGGATGTTTTGATGGTCAGAAATGCATTGTTTTCCCCCTGATCAAACGTTTCTCTGAAAACTCTGATAAGATTGAAAACATTCTTTCTTTCCACAGAACTGTTGTAATCAAAAATGAAAAGAAAATTAAAAAGGTCTTTATTATAGAAATGCAAAGCATCTTCATCATCGGTATCCTTTAATTCGATATGGATAGGATGGGGAATGACCCGCACCGGCAAGCCTACATATTTTTCAATGCATTCTTTACAATAAGTGGACGGAGTCCAGATCTCATCGAAAAGGTTCATATTCATCACATAATCCTCGGGAATCGTCTCCGATTCCCAGGCCATATAGAGAATATTATATTTATCTTTAAAGAAAGAATGGTCAAAATAATCAAAAAAATTAGGGGTCTCTGAAGGAGAGATCTGGATAAGATTGATCGGATACGGCGCATGATCGGAAAACTCCGTAAACGTAAGATCATTGTTGTTGTGGTTGGTCGTCACATTATAATTGATCAAACTGATCGGAACTCCTGCACTCTGTATCGCTTTACAATTGAGCCTTGTCGCCTCAGCAATACCAAACTCACCATTAATAAATCCAAAAACGTTAATTCCTAACTCTGCCATTCTAATTTTCTAATAATTCAATCTGATTAGTCTTCCAATGTTTCATAAAAATCATTCTGCATCTTCTGCTTTTCAAAATTCTTCTTATGAATTAACGATAATTCATATTTCTTTGGTATTTCCGTAAAGTTCTTATTTCCGTAAAGCACTTCATGAACTTTATTTTTCCAGAAGATCTTCTTATTGTTTTTAATAATTCTCGCCTGATAATCCGGAAAATTGATGTAGCCTTCTTCATTCATATTCCAGCCCATCTGCTGTACATATTCTTCCGTAATCCCTTCCACGATATTGATTCTCGGAACAAAAAACATCTCTACGCTCTTTTCCTTCTTCAGGTAGGGCTTCAACGTTTTTATAAAATGTTCTGTCGGATATTCATCTGCATCGATCTGGAACAGATATCTGGATTTTGCATTTTCAATAAGCTTGTTTTTAAAGGTTGCAAAATCTCCGTTCAGCTTAGCTTCGATAATGTTTACTTTAGATCGGTAGGTATCAAGCAGCTCCCCTACTTTTTGATCAGGATGGGTAATATCCCGTAAGATGAGAATTTCATCGTTCTTGTCAATTAACGGCAGCAGTATATCCAAAAGCACCTTTAATTCCTTATGCTCATTACAGACAGTAATACCGTAAGTTATCGTTATGGGTTTTAAAAAATCAAACATTTTTTCTGATTATGAGTTGTTGTTCATAGGACTTGTCCTGCTGTATTTCAAGCTTCAGGTTATTGATCTTAAAATGATCCGGTTTTCCCAAAAGCTTTTGAAAAATATTTCTTTTTGCGTTCTTCTTATCTTCAATGCAATCTGCAAGGTTTCTGAAAGTGTACCTGTTTTTATCAGAAAGTTTACTGGCATCAAAACGGATAATGATATCATCAGTAACCGCTGCGCTTTTAGCTCTGAATTTTTCTTTTAAATCGAACCTTGTATTTTTTTGCTCGTTCTTTATATATAAGTCCGCGTTATAATCCGAGTAGATATGATCTACAAATATTTCCAATTCATGTACTGCTTCATCAATCGGGTTTTCCAGAACCAGTCCGTATTGCAGTTTCTTTTTTGTCTTCGACTGATTGGTGAATCCCCATTTACGTACAAAATTACGGAGTGAATATTCTTCAATTTTGCGGGTTTTGTTTTGAAACTCTTCCGAAAATCTTGAAGTTTTACTTACAAAATGATATACCATCGCGTCCGGACATACAAAAGTCTTTTCCCCGGACATTCTCAACCTTAAAATCAGATCGTCATCTTCACAGAACATAGGCTTAAAAAGGGGATCCAATCCGTTGATCTTTGTAAGAACTTCTTTTTTGGCAGCAAGGAAAAAGCTTACATCTTCAGTATATTCTCCTTTATGCTGTTCCTGATCCTTCTCAAACTGAAAAAACTGATCGAACTGAAAAGATGCAAAATCACTTCCGAAATCCTGAATTTCTTTCCACAGCCTTTTATCTGAAGCAAAAACCGGAGGTTCGATTACTTTATAGTAAACCAGGCTATTTTCCGGTAATACCTTCTCAAGGGAAGGTAAAAAGTTTTTGCCAATGACCATATCATTGTGCAAAAAGCAGATATAATCTTTGGTGGAAATTTCTATCGCTTTATTGTAAGTATCTGAAAGCGTTTTTTCTTCCTCACTGAAAAAAGAAACCAGGTTTTCATCCTGTAAAGAATCAAGCCAGTCATGAGTACCGTCTGAACTTCCGTAGCTTACAAAAACAATTTCTGTATCAGGATAGTTCTCCCTTATTGAATAATAACAGCTTTTCGAATATTCAAGATTATTTTTTAGGCCGATTAAAAGTGAAATATTATTATTCATGTGGTTAATTTCTATTGCCGTCATCCTTCATTTCTACAATGTCAAGGATATTTCATTGCACCTGTTCAGATTGCTTTATTTGTTGATTACTAAAATTACAAGTTACAAAAATACATTTTTAATGATAAGACTCCGGGAAATATTCATACAGCCTTACCATTATCAACAAAAATATTTTCACAATATTATTTTTCATACCGCAAGCTTGCTCTTATTTCATCAAAAAACCGGCTCATTTCTGAGACGGCTTGTTGGTAAAATACAATATATTTTAATTAATAGGCATAAAACTCAATACCTTCATAAACGTATCCGGCCGGTCTTACGCTGGATCTTGAATAATAATGATCTTTACCGTTCCAATATCTGTGAATAGGAACCGTATTAGGCTGCTGTGTAGCGAATGCATTAAATTCTATTCCTTCATCCACATATCCTGCATAATATCCCGGAGTTTTGGTATAATAATGATCCTTTCCGTTATAATATCTGTAAACAGGAACAGTGTTCGGAGCTTTATACAGGAATGCATTAAATTCTATCCCTTCGAAAGAGTATCCCTGATAGCTGCCTGAAGTTCTGGTATAATAATGATCTAAACCATTATAATATCTGTAAATCGGGGTGGTATTAAATTCAAGATAAACTTTATTATCAATCAGGTACTGATCTACATAAGCTTTAAGCTGAGCCTTTTTAGCCGGATCTTTTACCAGATCATAAATAATAATCAGTCCGTTGGTTCCGAAATCTACAAGAACTGAATTTGTTGCATTGGAACTGTTCTGCCAGTTGGAGATATTGATCTTAGGATTGGTCTGGTCAAGATTCAGGTCCCCTACCAAACCTTTTGATGGATCTCCTCCTCTTGTTTTATAAGATAATTTCTTAGAATAGTTCATGTGGGACTCAGAGGTGTTCACATCATTGGTTACGTCCACATCAAAAATATCTTTCATTCCTACCTTCACACCGATTCTCGCAGCACGGTCACGGTTCTGGCTTCTTGTTTCAGCCTGGAATAAGACATCAAGCTTTGCTCCTGTATAAATATCAAGCATTACGTGTGTTCCGTAATCCTGAACAATCTGCTGTGGTGTTTTTGTCTGCAGATCCTGAGCAAATTCAGGAGTCAGATAATCCCCCAGCATATCAGCCGTAGCATTGAATCTTAATCTCTTTTGCTTAATAGTCAGATTGTAACTTCCGTAAATATATTTTGCCTCAAACTTATTGTTTGTCGTTACTGCGGAATTAAATCCTACTGAAAGTGTTTTTTTAAACAAAGGAATACCTGCGGTGACATTCACTTTGGTTGAAACCATCTTAGAATAAGACTCAGCATTTTCTCCATATTCTTCAATATATTCCTGTGAAAAGGTATTTTCAGAAATCAGCCTGTTCGCCTGTTCGATCTTAAACCGGTCAAGATCAATTACTTTGAAGCCAGCCGCACTTGCATTGGCATATTCACCGGCCACATTATAACCATGCCCTAAGACATCGTAAACTCCATCTCCTGCATATTTCGCAGCGGATGCCCGGTTTGCTTTTACCGGATTCTCAGGTGTCATTTCACTGTTCAGCTCTTCCGAAGCACATGAACCCATGAAAAGCATCAGCAATGTGCTGAAGCAGAATAAAATTTGTTTTTTCATAGTATGATTTAAAAGTTCCGGCAAATATAATATTCAACAGTGTGTGAAAAGCAATATTCAACAATGATATATATCATTTTTAAGTGAATTTAATGGTTAATTAAGTCATAATTAATATCAGATTATTGAGTGTCTTTTAAAACGGTATTTTTATGAAGAACGACAGAAATCAATACAAAAGTTGAAATCAAAAAAATACAAAATGATAAATCATCCTGTAAACGCATAATTTTAAGTAAATTTGCAAAAATTTAAATTGAAATGGAGAAAGTTAGAGTACGTTTTGCTCCAAGTCCTACAGGACCTTTACATTTGGGAGGCGTAAGAACCGCATTATATGATTATCTTTTTGCTAAAAACCAAGGCGGAGAATTTGTATTGAGAATTGAAGATACAGATACTGCGAGATATGTGGAAGGAGCTGAAGAATATATTGAAGAAGCACTGGAGTGGTGCGGAATCATCCCTGACGAGAGTCCTAAGAAAGGAGGGAAATTTGCTCCTTACAGACAGTCTGAAAGAAGAGATATCTATGACAGGTATACGGAACAAATTTTAAAAACAGATTACGCTTATCTGGCTTTCGATACTCCTGAGGAGCTGGATGCCATGCGTGCGGAATTTGAGGCTAAAGGCGATGTTTTCTCATATGATAACAAGACCAGAAACCGTTTAAGAAACAGCCTTGCCCTTTCTGAAGAAGAAGTACAGAGATTACTGGACGAGAAAACACCTTATGTGGTACGATTCAAAATGCCTGTAGACAGAGTATTGAATCTTGAAGATATCATCCGTGGAAAGTTCTCTGTAAACACAAATACGCTGGATGATAAAGTTCTGGTAAAAAATGACGGAATGCCTACTTATCATTTTGCCAACATCATTGATGATCATGAAATGGAAATTTCTCACGTGATCCGTGGTGAAGAATGGCTTCCATCATTAGGACTGCATACTTTATTATATGAAGCGATGCAATGGGAAGCGCCACAGTTTGCCCATCTTTCTCTGATCTTAAAGCCTGAAGGAAAAGGAAAATTGAGCAAAAGAGATGGTGATAAATTCGGTTTCCCGGTATTTCCGCTAGATTTTAAAGACCCGGCAACAGGTGTTGTTTCCAAAGGATACAGAGAGAACGGCTATCTTCCTGATGCTTTCATTAATATGGTAGCATTATTGGGCTGGTCTCCTGCAGATGATAAGGAAATCCTTCCTTTAGAGGACATGATCAAAGAATTTGACCTTCATAAAGTACATAAAGCAGGAGCAAGATTCAGCAAAGAAAAAGCAGAATGGTTCAACCATCAGTATATTCAGATGAAGTCTGATGAAGAACTTCTTCAGATCCTTAAAAATACGGATATTGATTTTTCTGCGGCATCTGATGAGAAGCTTTTAAAAGTGATTCACCTGATGAAAGAAAGAGCGACCTTCCCCAAAGACATCTATGAAAACGGAAAATTTTTCTTTGAAGCTCCGGCTTCTTATGATGAAAAAGCATCAAAAAAAGCATGGAATGATGAAACGTCTGCTATTTTAGGAGAATTGGTTACCACTTTTGAATCTACAGACTTCGTAGCAGAGACCCTGAAACAGACCATGCATGATTTCGCTGAAAACAAAGGATTGGGTATGGGTAAAGTGATGATGCCTTTACGTTTATCTTTGGTGGGAGAATTGAAAGGTCCGGACGTTCCGGACATCCTGGAAACTCTTGGAAAAGAGGAAAGTATCTCCAGAATAAACAATGCTATAAATAATTTTAAATAAAATTACCATAATTTTTCATACATTTGAAAGATTTAATTTACTTCAAGAAATGGAATATTTAAGTTTCGAACTTCCTATCAAAGAATTGATGGATCAATACCAGACGTGTTCTTTAGTAGGAGAAGAAAGTGGTGTTGATGTAAAATTAGCATGCAGCCAGATTGAGGATAAGATCTTAGAAAAGAAAAAAGAAATCTATGGAAATCTTACCCCTTGGCAAAGAGTACAGCTGTCCCGTCACCCGGATCGTCCCTATACTCTGGACTACATCCACGGAATGGCAGACAAAGGCAGTTTCTTAGAACTTCATGGAGACAGAAATTTCGCTGATGATCCGGCAATGATTGGAGGATTGATTACCCTTGATGGTCAGAGAGTAATGATCATAGGGACTCAAAAAGGAAGAACCACTAAAGAAAGACAGCACAGAAGATTTGGGATGCCCAATCCTGAAGGATACAGAAAAGCTTTGAGACTGATGAAGCTTGCTGAAAAATTCAACATTCCTGTGGTGACTTTAGTAGATACACCGGGAGCTTATCCGGGGTTGGAAGCTGAAGAAAGAGGACAAGGAGAAGCTATTGCCAGAAATATTTTTGAAATGGTTCAGCTGAAAACTCCTATCTTCACTTACATCATCGGAGAAGGGGCAAGTGGCGGAGCATTAGGAATAGGTGTAGGAAATAAAGTATACATGCTGGAAAACACATGGTATACGGTAATTGCACCGGAAAGCTGCTCTTCTATCTTATGGAGAAACTGGGATCACAAGGAAGATGCGGCCAATGCACTGAACCTGACTCCAAAGGATGCCCTGAGAGAAAAGTTCATCGACGGAATTATCGAAGAACCGCTTGGAGGCGCTCACTACGATCAGGAGACCACTTATCTGAACTTAAAGAATTCTATTTTACAAAATATCAAAGCTTTTTCCAAATTTACAGGACAGGAGCTTGAAACCCAGAGACAGGATAAATTCATTGCGATGGGACAGTTTAAAGGATAAAAAATAAAAAGGTTAAGAATTTCTTCTTAACCTTTTTTACTTTAGTTTTCTTCTCTTTTTAATCAGCAATATTGAGTGCAATTTCAATATCCTGAGTAATTTTCTTCAGTGAAGAATATTTTGCATCACACACCATAGTTGTCAGTACATATTCTCCTTTATCTATCAGAATAAAGTTTTCCCCTTTTGCGGGAACGCTTAGATTATAATATTTTTTACCATTAATTTTCACGATCAGGTTACAAGCGGATCTGTTTTTAATATTGATATAAGCTTCGTTCTTATTAATGTCATTATTAAAAAGATGAGTAAGCATAGCCGCTGTTTTTTTATTCGCTTCACTGGGCTCCGATTTGGAAACACCGGCAGTTTTGGCTGAACCTGTCGACGCGTGACTTGCCAGTCTTTCTTCTTTCAAAGCGTTTATAGCATCATTTATTTTATCCGTATTCCTGGTATTATTTGCCGTGGATGCTTTATTTTCAGCTATCGCTTTACCGCTATTCAGCTCATTATTTTTGACAATATTTTCAATTTTTTCTTTGCTGATAGGCCGAATGGTAGGTTTTGCTTCAGGAGAATTGTCTGCCATGATAATTTCCATCAGCCTTCTTTTAAAGTAGTCGGTTTTTGCATGCCCGGGATTCTGCTTGATGAAACCGGCAATAACTCTCGCCTCCTTAGAAGTTTCAGCTTCCTGCTCTGTATAAATAATGATGGTTTCTTTTTCTACAACAGCTTTAGATTTTGATTTTTTCTTTTTTTGGCTGAAACCAAGAGAAAAAATGCATATGAATAGAAGAAGGAAGATTTTTTTCATTAATCAAATCTTTAAAATAGTATTAAATATATTAATAACGTGAAAAGACATTTTTTAGTTTATCATTAAAATCATTATCTTTGCACTGCTCTAAATTTAAGCTAAAAATTAATACTAATCTTAAATAAAAAAATAATAGATATTATGTCTTATACACCAGTTGCTGCAGACGTAGCGAAATTAAGAAACCAAACAGGTGCAGGTATGATGGACTGCAAAAAAGCTCTAGTTGAAGCAGAAGGAGACTTCGAGAAAGCAGTAGATATCCTTAGAAAGAAAGGACAAAAAGTTGCTGCTAACAGAGCTGACAGAGAGTCTACTGAAGGTGCAGTAATCGCAAGAGTAAATGAAGACAACACTTTAGGTGCTGTAATCTCTCTAAACTGCGAAACTGACTTTGTTGCTAAAAACGAAGCATTCGTTGAACTTGCTTACGAATTAGCTGAAATGGCGATCTTCGCTGCTACTAAAGAAGAGCTATTAGCTACAGATTTCCACGGAATCACTGTTGCTGAGAAATTAGTTGAGCAAACAGGAGTTATCGGTGAGAAAATCGAGATTGGTTCTTTCGAAAGAATCCAGGGAGCTTTCTTAGGAGCATACATCCACGCTGGAAACAAAATCGCTGCAATCACTTCACTTTCCGCTAAAGTAGACGGAGCTGACGAAGCTGCTAAAGCTGTTTCTATGCAGGTTGCTGCAATGAACCCAATCGCTTTGGACGAAACTCAGGTTTCTCAGGAAACTATCGATAAAGAATTAGAGATCGAAAGAGAACTTCTAATCAAAGAAGGTAAGCCGGAAAACATCATCGACAATATCCTTAAAGGTAAAATGCAGAGATTCTACAAAGACAACACATTGGTACACCAATCTTTCATTAAAGATGCCAACCAGTCTGTTGCTGACTATGTAAAATCTGTAAACCCAGATCTAAAAGTAACAGGATTTATAAGAGTAAGCTTATAATCCATCTTTCAAAAAAATATGGGATCCCGGTGAAAATTCACCGGGATTTTTTTATGGAAAAAACCGTGATTATTAACTCAATATGAAGTAAATTTTAAATATTCAGCAATTATAGGATAAACTCAAATTCAAAGTTTTTTTTACATGAAAAATTGTTTATTAATGCTTAAATTTGCGGCCCCTTATAATAACGCATGAAAAAATTTCTACTGATTATTTGTACTTTTATTGGTTCAATTATTAATGCTCAATTAGATACTGAACATTGGTTTGCTCCAATGTCCGCAAGTTCTCTTCAGGGAGCCCCTCAATGTTATTTATACCTTTCTACCAACGAGACTACTCCGTTTTCTGTACAGGTTTCTAATAACAACACTGTGTTTTCTACCGTACAGGTAAGTAAAGGTAACCCCGTACAGCTTACCATTCCCAGCAATTATATGATTGCATCCACTCCGATCAACCTGTTTACCCAGAATACGATGGGACTGCATGTCAAAGGACCTAAAAAATTCTTTGCCAACTTCAGGTTTTCAGTTCCCAATCAGGCCGAGATCATTACCTCGAAAGGGATGGCAGGAGTAGGAAAAACTTTTTTCATAGGCACAGCTCCTACTACCTCTCCGAAAGATCATGTAAACTCCACTGTAGGAGTGACCGCTACAGAAGACAACACCACGGTAACCTTATCCGGATACAATCCTGATGTTATTTTCGCTGACGGCAGCGTAATGCCCAGCAGAACATTCACCATCAATAAAGGGAAATCCTATATCATTGATGTAAATAGTAATATGGGTGGAGCCAGTAACAGAAAAGGATTGATAGGAGCAAAGCTTGTCGCCAATAAACCGGTATCTGTAACAAACGGGAACTTTAACGGCCTCTATACAACCCAGAATAACAATAATGTAGATGTACTGATGGACCAGGCTGTTCCTATCGAGAGACTGGGAAAAGATTTTGTAATGGTAAAAGGAAACGGACCGGCCACAGTAGGAATGGAAAAAGCCTTAATCATTGCTACTGAAAATAATACGACCCTTACCATCAACGGAAATCCTGTACCAGGCGTTAACCTTAATGCAGGGGCATATTATATGATTGAAGCGACAGGCTATATCAACCATGGTAACGGAAATTACAATATGAATATTTCCGCCAGCAAAAATGTCTATGTATATCAGCTGCTTGCCGGAACTTCCGGAAGTACTGTTTATCAGACAGGAGGAATGAATTTCATACCGCCGCTAAGCTGTTTTTTACCTAAAGAAATCAATGAAATAGGATACATTAATAAAATAGGCAATACTTCTTATAGTACTAAACTTAATATCATCACTCAAACCGGAGCAGTAGTAACCGTGAACGGAAATCCTGTAACAGGTAACGGACCGGCTCCTGTGAACGGAAATCCTGATTGGGTAACCTACTCCATTCCGAATGTAACGGGCAATATTACTGTAAACTCCACCAAACCTGTCACAGCAGGGATAGCTGCAGGAGACGGAGCTGTAGGATATGGAGGATATTTTGCAGGATTCTCTTCAATTCCGGTGATTACCAAAACCGGAGATTGTTATTACGGAGTACTTCTGGAAGTGGAAAGTGGCCATGATTCTTATCAATGGTATCTTAACGGTACGCAAATCCCGGGAGCAACCACTCCTACCATTAATCCTGACTTGTATGGATCAGGAATATATACATGCTATATTACTAAAAACAATTGTGAATCCAGATTTACAGCAGAATACGATTATACAGCATGTCCACCTGTCACAACAACTACCTATGACATCGGATCATGTAGTACAAAAGTAATAACTCCGGTATTGACCCATTCTAATCAAACTGTTGATCCTTCCGGTACAAATATCATTGTACAGCCTACCAACGGAGCAGTCAGTGTAAACCCTGCAACAGGGCAGATCACATACACTCCGAATGCAGGTATTACTTCAGATATTACGGATACTTTCACCTATTATATCCAGGGAAACGGAAATCCGGCTGCCTTTGAATATTTTAAAATTGTAGTCAATACTCATGTTCTTCAAACGGCTAATGCTTCCATGAGCTCCTGTGCAGCAAGCAACGGAAATGGAACATTCAACCTTACTACAGCCACCGTAACATCAGACCCGACGGCTACGAAAACATATTTTACAAATGCGAACCTGACAGGTCAGATCGCCAACCCAGCTACTTATTCCGGACCAACAGGAACGGTATATGTGAATGTAACCTCTATCTATGGATGCTCTAAAACAGCTACCATTACATTAAGCACCTACCCTACTCCAAATATCAACACCAGTAACTTCAATGCAAGTATCTGTGATGATAATTTTGACGGAGTAATAAATGTCAATTTTGCCAACGTAACGCCTCAGATCGTAACCAATCCGGCTAATTTCCTGGTCAGATATTATCTTAGCCAGGCTGATGCCAATGCAGGAAACAATAACATACTTCCTGCCAACTGGACCTTTACAGCCAATACGACAGTATATGTAAGGGTATCCGCCAATGTGGGAGAATGCCCTGCGGCTTTGGAACAAATCAATTTTACGATCGGAAATAAGATTCCTTTGATCACTAATTCAGCGAAAGCGGATATCTGCGACAATGATCTTAATGGTTCGGAAGCGGTAAACCTTAATGATTACAAGAATTTATTTACGACTGATCCGGGTGTGATCTTATCTTTTTATACTTCACTGGCCGGTGCGCAGGCGGGAACCAATCCTGTTGCAGCATCGCAGACGCTTACCGCAGCGGGCGGAACTTTCTATGTAAGATTCCAAAGCAATACAGCATGTCCTAATACAGCCGTTTTAACACTGACTCTGAAAACGCCTAAAAAATCGGAAAAACTTCAGGATCAGATCATCTGTTTTGATGAAAAAATACTATTGGATGCAGGACCAGGATTCTCTTCATACCTATGGAGTACCGGGGCTACCACTCAGACGGTTTCTGTGGGACCTGGCTCTTATTATGTGGATCTGGGGTTCAACGGATGTGTATACCGCCAGCACGTGAATGTAGCCACATCACAGGCACCTGCTATCACTAAAGTAGACGTGGTGGGTACTACAGCTACCGTTTTTGTAACCGGAGGAACAGTTCCTTATAAATATTCACTAAACGGTTTTGATTATCAGACTTCCAATGTCTTTACAGGATTGTCAAGGGGGCTTCATACTGTATACGTATTGGGCTCAGACGGATGTCGTCACGTAACTAAAGATTTTCTGGTGATCAATCTTATCAACACGATCACTCCGAACGGAGACGGCATCAATGACGTTCTTAACTATTCTGAATTAAAAATAAAGCAAAACGTAGTGATAGAGGTTGCTGACCGATATGGAGCTTCTGTTTACAAGTCTTCAGGTAAAAATTATATATGGGATGGAACTTCCAATGGAAGAAATCTTCCTACCGGAACATATTGGTATGTTATCAGATGGACAGAACCTGATACTCAATTGCCAGTTTCGTATTCAGGATGGATTTTAATTAAAAATCGGGAATAATTTTTAACATTTATTTACAATTTATTAAAGGTATTTGATTTTTTATTTTAATTTTGTAGAAATCCTAATTCCATACACATGAAAAGATTTCTACTCAGTTTGGTATTAATTTTTTTTACAATTAATACGCTTTTTGCACAAAGGGATACCGAGCATTGGATTGCTCCTTATTATTATAGTTATGATGGTTATACCAACATGTTATACCTTTCTACTGACTCTACAACTCCCTTTGATGTAACCATATATAACAACAATACTGTTGTTACTACTATTACCATCAGTAAAGGCAACTCCCAAACCTATAAATTGGATAAAAGCCTTATTTCTACAGGTACAACAACTGATGCGTTCAATGTTATTAATAAAGGGCTTTACTTAAAAGGGGACAAACCTTTTTATTGCAGTTTAAGACTTGGACAGAGCGTTCACGGAGAAGTTATTACCAGTAAAGGAAAGGCAGGAATAGGAAAAACATTTTTTGTTGCGACTGCACCTAATACCAATACCAACAGTATTCAGAACTTTACAGCGGGTATTCTGGCTACTGAAGACAATACCAATGTAACCGTAACATGGAATGCAACTTCCGGAGTAAGTTTTATCAACAGCAGTGCTACCGGCAATACCCATTCCTTTACATTACAGAAAGGACAGTCCTTCATTTTTGCAGGATCAGGTTCCCAAGCTGCCAACAAGACAGGCTTTATTGGAGCCAAAGTCGTCGCAGATAAACCGGTAACTCTTACCAACGGAAGCTGTAACGCTAACTTTTCCGCTTCACCATCAGGAAGTGACCCGGTCCTTGACCAATCCGTACCGGTTGACAGACTTGGAAATACATTTGCTATCGTAAAGACAAGATCTACTATTCCTAGCCAAAATATGGAAGGAGGACTTATTATTGCAACAGAAGACAACACTGAAATATATTTAAATGGGGGAACTACTCCTATGCAGACTCTTAATGCAGGAGAATGGTATAGAATTAATGAAACCAGCTATGTCGCCCAGGGGACTTCAGGACATTCAAACATGTTTGTTTCAACAACCCAAAACGTATACCTGTACCAATTTGTAGGAGTAGGTAATAGTGAAGCAACGAATGGATTCAACTATATCCCTCCATTGAACTGTTTTCTTCCAAGAAAAATTGATGAAATCGGAAAGATCAATGAAATGCCTATTGGAACAGGAGGAGCCAGCGCAACTTCAGATATCATTGTAAAATTAAATATCTTAACAGAAACAGGTGCTACTGTAATGGTAAACGGAACCGCTCCCGCTGCCACAGACGGGCCCTATCCTTTGACAGGAAACTCCAACTGGGTTACGTATGGCATATCCGGAGTTACCGGAGATCTTACGATCACCTCTACAAAAGCTGTAACCGCCGGTATCAACGGAGGATATAGCTCTGCAGGATACGGAGGTTACTTTGCCGGATTCTCATCAATCCCTGTAATTGCTAAAAAAACAGGAGAATGTGTTCCTGGTATTATCCTGGAAGTAGATGACGGATATGAAACTTACCAATGGTATCGTGGCGGGGTAGCGATCCCGGGAGCAACCTCTTATACTTATACCCCTACGCAATCCGGAAATTATACCGTAAAAGTAACAATGGGAACATGTCCTCCTGTTACAACACCTGTATATAAAGTACAAAACTGTTTAAAAGAGACAACACAAGCGCTTAATGCCTGCTCTACTAAAATTATTACGCCAACATTTACTTCATCAACACAAGCTGTGGTTGCAAGTACAGTAGTTATTTTAACACCTCCTACCCAAGGTACTGCCGTGGTGAATCCAAACGGTTCCATCACTTATACTCCGAATACGGGATATCTTGGAGCAGATAAGATCATTTACAAATTCTGTGGAGACTCAGTTGAATTTACAGATTGCGAACAAGTCACTTTAAATCTTACCGTGGTTCCTTTCATTGTATATGATGCCTCTATTGAAGCATGCTGGTATGATGTAGCGCCTTATGCTTATTTCGATCTGACTAAAGCTAAAGTTACCGATTACGGTGCAGTTACTAAAAAATACTATCGTACGCTGAGTGACCTTACTGCAGGAATAAACGAAATCACAACACCGGATAACTTCCCTTCAACAGGTGGATTCGTTTATGTAAAAGTAACAACTGCTGAAGGCTGTACAGCCAATGCAAAAATTGAACTGATCACACTTCCTATCATGAAATCTCCACTATTGGTAGATCAGTATATCTGTATGGACGCTAAGACCAATCTGGATGCAGGTCCTGGATATGACTCTTATCAATGGAGCACAGGTGCTACCACTTCAGGGATCAGAAACGTAGGCGTTGGAGAATATACTGTAAATCTTGGTAAAAACGGATGTTTCCTTTTACAGACAGTCAAAGTGAAAAAAGTGGAAGACCCGGTAATCCAAACAATTGAAATTAATAACAATACTGCGACAGTGGTTATAAGCGGAGGTAAAGCTCCTTACAAGTTTGCTGTTGACGGTACCGCAAACTGGCAAGACTCAAATACATTTACAGGATTAACCAGAGGACAGCATACATTCTATGTGAAAGATGCCTACGACTGTACTCCTGTAGCTGTAGAAATTACAATCCCGAATCTGCTGAATGCCATTACTCCTAATGGGGATAACGTAAATGACTTCATAGACTACAGCGAATTGTCTTATAAAGAAAACCTTTCTTTTGTAGTATATGACAGATATGGAAATATGGTATTCACCGGAAACAAGTTCAATAACTATAAGTGGGACGGAAAACATTTCGACAAAAAACTTGTAACGGGAACCTATTGGTATCATATCAACTGGAATGAAACCAATAAGGAAAAGACCCCTATCAAATACACAGGCTGGATCCTTGTAAAAAACAGAGATTAACTTATTAAAGCCATATTCTATAAGCCACGATTTATTCAATCGTGGCTTATTTATTAATATCAATAATCTGCCATTTACCCCTCTATTTTTGTAAAAACCATAATACAGATAGCCAATAAGTAAAATTTTCAAAATTATGGTTCTGAAATCATAGTTTTTTTATTATGTTTTCAAGCATTTAATGCTTTTTATTATTAAATTTGTGATAAATACTAATACTGAATGAAGAAAATTCTATCTTTTCTATTTATATTTTATATTTTCTCCTCTACCTTTGCTCAATTAGACAGAGAACACTGGTTTGCGCCTATGGCAGACAGAAGCGGTGCCCCCAATCCCTATCAGAATCTCTATTTATCAACCAACAGAACAACCCCTTTTCCGGTAAGCATTTATAACAACAATGTTCTGATCGGAACAGTAAATATCAGTAAAAACAATCCTCAGAAATTTAATGTATTAAGAGATTATATCATTACGACCCAACAGGCGGATCTTTTCACTCCTACTACAAAAGGATTGTATCTGAAAGCAGAATTTCCCTTTTATGCCAACCTGAGATTTTCCGTATTCAATCATGCGGAAATTATTACCTCCAAAGGAATTCCTTCTACGGGAAAAAGTTTCTTTGCCGCCTCAGCGCCCATCTCTGTCAGCAATAATATCCTGAACTTCATGACCAGCGTCCTGGCCACAGAAGACAATACGATTGTTACCGTTTCTGATTACAGCCCAACTATTCAGTTTTCAAACGGAACCACCGGAGCTACAAATCCTACAATGACTTTCACGCTCAATAAAGGACAATCTTATATTATCGACGGGATCGGAAATATTGCAGGAAACTTTAACGGATTCATTGGTGCCAAAATCACTTCTAACAAACCTGTCAATGTCACCAACGGAAATTTTAACGGGCAATATGCCGGCAACTACCCCTCCAGTTCCGATATTTTAATGGACCAGGCAGTCCCTGTCAACAGACTCGGTAACGAATTTGCTCTTGTAAAAGGTAACGGAAGCATTGGTACCAATATGGAAGGCGCCGTAATAATCGCTACTGAAGACAATACACAAATCTATGTAAACAATGAATTAGTTCCTATTGCGACCCTCAACACCGGAAAGTATTTTGTAATACCGGATACGAAGTATATGCTTCAGGGAAACGGACATTATAATTTATACATCAAAACCTCTAAAAATGCCTATGTTTACCAGATTCTGGCAGGAGATTATTCCACTTCAGGGAACGAGGTCGCTACCGGAGGTTTTAATTTTATTCCGGCCCTGAATTGTTATTTACCAAAACAAATTAATGAGCTTGGACTCATCAATGAGAATTTTGTTCATTCCAACGGAAATCCCGGTGGAATTCTTAATATTCCTACCAAACTTAACCTGATTACAGAAAGAGGAGCTTCTGTTACAGTAAACGGAGTTGCCCCGCCTGCTGCCTCCGGTCCTTATAATATGACCGGAACCACAAACTGGGTTACTTACGGAATTCCCAATGTAACCGGAACGATCACTATAGTTTCAGACAAAGCTATTACGGCGGGGATCACTGCCGGAAGTGATGCAGTGGGGTATGGTGGCTTCTTCGCCGGATTCCCTACACAGCCGGTGATCTTAAAGTCAGGCGGTGACTGTATTCCGGGAATAGTACTTACAGTAGACCCCATTATTTATGATACCTATCAATGGTACAGGAACGGAATCATTGTCAGCGGAGCCACTTCTTCCTCTATAACACCGACCCAATCCGGATATTATACCTGTTCTGTAACAATGGGAAGCTGCGCTCCTCTGGTTACTGAACAATTCAAAGTCCTGAACTGCACAAAGCTAAGTACAAGCACGTACGATGTATGCACCTCACAGACTATCACTCCAGCATTCAGCAGTTCGTCACAGGTCCCTGTCCCGGCAAGTGTAGCCATTACGATACCTCCAGCATTGGGAACAGCTGTTATAAATCCTACAACGGGAATCATCACCTACACTGTCAATACTCCCGGCACTGCAGGAAGTGATACCTTTACCTATACATTCTGTGGAAACGACCCTGATTTTCCGGATTGTGAAACCATAACAGTCACGATCAATATTCAGGCTCTTACCGTAACCAATGTAATCTTATATGCCTGTGATATCAACGGGCAGGGTACCTTCAACCTGACCTCTGCCAATGTAACAAACAATACTCCTGTTACAATCACCTATTATCCTACATTAGCAGATGCACAAACTGAAAATCCGGCAGCGCTGATCACAACTCCCAACACTTATACTGCTCCTGACGGAACGATCATCTATGCTGTAGTAAAAAATAATATCGGCTGTAAAAGTATTGCTGAAATAAAATTATCCCTGTTTAATAAAGCGATCATTACAGATAATTACAATGGTGTTTTCTGTGATGACAATCTGGACGGGACAGTGAATATCATTTTGTCTAATGTTACCAATATTGTTCTTAATAATCCCGGTTATTTTACCAATGTAAGATACTATGCAAACCTTGCAGATGCCAACGCAGGAAATAATAATACCCTTCCGAACAACTGGAGCTATACAGCAACAACAACCATTTATATCAGGGTAGATTCCCCTGACGGATGTGCTTCAGTGATCAAACCTTTACAATTCAGTATTGGCTCCAAAATACAATTACTGACCAGATCCGCTACGGAAAATGTATGTGATGATGATCTGGATGGAATAAAAACCGTAAATCTGGCTCAGTTTATTCCTCAGTTTACATTAGACCCGAATGTCACCTTTACATTCCACGCAACTTTACCGGATGCCCAGAACAATGTTAATTCCATTGCTTCCACAGTTAATATTATAACGTCTCAGACCTATTACATTCGCTTTGAAAAAAATGGAGTGTGCCCGGAAGTAGGCTCTATTAATATCACCATTAAAATTCCTAAAAAATCTGATCTGCTGAAAGACCAGACTATTTGTCCGAAAACCACGACTACTCTGGATGCAGGCCCCGGATTTGAAAAATATTTATGGAGTACCGGAGCAACAACACCTTCCATTACCAATGTAGCTGCTGGCAGTTACTGGGTAGAACTAACATCGAACGGCTGTGTTTACAAGCAGTATGTAAATGTTACAGAATTACCAAGTCCCGTGATCAGCTCGATAGAGATAGACGGAACCACTATAAAAGTTGGGGTAACCGGTGGTACTCCTCCTTATGAATATTCTTTAGATGGTGTAGTTTGGCAAAGCTCCAATGTTTTCTATAATGTTCCGAGAGGAGCCCATCATGTATTTGTAAGAGATTCCAAGCTATGCGAAGAGGTAAAGCAACCATTTGCTATCATTAATCTGATCAATACCATCACACCGAATGGGGATGGCCATAATGAAGTTATCAACTATTCCGCCCTGATGTCCAATGAAAATCTTGTCTTCCGCATCTTTGACAGATATGGAGCGGAAGTCTTCAGAGGTACCCCTGAAAACAGATACACCTGGGACGGAAGAGTAGGCGGACGCTATGTTCCTACCGCAACATATTGGTATTTTATCACCTGGACAGAATATGGCTCTACCCTTTCTATAAAATATTCAAGCTGGCTATTGGTTAAACATAGATAAAACAGACCTACCTGGAAGAGAATAATCAGAGACCTTAAGCAATCATTGTATCTGCTTTTTTGCTGAGCATCGATACGGCAAAAGTGGTGTTCTCCTTTCTCTTTCGGGCTCGTTACTTTCTGTCCGGATTCAGATAAAAATAAGTTTATAACACTCATTAACAATTTAATACTAAAGTTTAATATAACTTTAACCTGTATTCTTTATCTAACTAGTCACAAATTGCTGTATTTCTATGTAATTTTGCCACATTATATGAAGAAACTGTTTACTCTATTGGTATTGATCTTTTTGGCAAAAATCAATGCACAAACATATTCCGGAGAGGTATTTATAAGAGACAATTCGATTTTATACCTCAATCAGGTATATGTCACCAACCTGAATACTCAAAAAACCGTTCTTACGGATTTCAACGGCAATTTTAGTGTCCCGGCCAATCCGGGAGATGTTATCCGCTTTACCTCTATCGTTACCGAAAGAAAAGATATAAAGCTTACTCCTCAGCTGATGGGG
Source organism: Chryseobacterium sp. UF-290 (assembly GCF_058245615.1). NCBI lineage: Bacteria > Pseudomonadati > Bacteroidota > Flavobacteriia > Flavobacteriales > Weeksellaceae > Chryseobacterium > Chryseobacterium sp. UF-290. The sequence continues at coordinate 64,542 of NZ_JBSICB010000003.1, read as the reverse complement.
CAAAAAAATCTCGTAGAGCTTAAGATCGCTTATTATGAAATCCAGGAGATTGTTCTCAGCAGATTCAAGCCTACCGGAAATCTCAGGTATGATGTAAATTCATTAAGAAAAGAAGACAAGGCACTTGCCATTAAGAAGGTGATCGGACTTCCCGAACCTAAAGGAGATGGTACTCCTCCTGAGCTTCCTGTTGCAGGATTAAGAGATGGCGGACTTACCTTCAGCCTTGAAAGCATCTATGACATCCTTTCCGGGGAAAGAAAGAAAAAACAGCGTTATCAGGCCTATGAAACGATGAATAGTTCGGTTGCCCAGATTAAGAATTATCTAGGTAAAGATTATTTCGTGAAGTTTAAGATTCCTGAAAATTTAATTGATAATTTCCTTCAATTCGTTTATACATCTGAAAATATCCAGCCTTATGTATTGGCAGGAAACTTTGAAGCCATCAAAATCCCTATTGAAAAATATCTGCCTATTTACCAGAGAAGGCTTAGGAATTCGCATCTTCAGGAAGTCGTTAATAATAGATAAAATCGCATAAGAAAGGGAAATGACTCTTTTTTAGAAAAGATATAAAACCATGCAGGATTTTCTGCATGGTTTTTTGTATATAAAGCATTTGAAGTCACCGGAGGCATTTTAAGTATATATTCTACGTATCAATATTGATTATTTAATTTTTGCCGTATATAATTCTTCGATATTCAAAAATATGTTTATTTTTATATCACAATTATGTGTTTAAAATAAAAACTATAGTATTCCGTTATCTTATTAAAACTAATTGACCCAAACACAAATTAAGAAAAAGTACTTAATTTTAACTTAATATTGATTAATGAAAAAAATACTTTTACTTCTTGGCTCGGTTCTGTTTTTCAGCCTGTCTGCCCAGAAAAGAGGGAAAGACTACAGTAATATTTTGAAAAGCAAGAATATCTATGAGATCAATGCTTTTTTAAGAGACGCCCATCCCGATGACCCGCGAAGATCCGTTTTGAAACCACGGGTAATGGACATGATGAAAGAATACATCAAAAATGCGCATCCGGCAGACCAGAAAGTGAAAGATATGCAGGAAATGCTTGCATTGCTGAGAAGAAGACCTTCCACAAAGATCACTTTTGATGAAATGAATGCTATCATCAAGCAGAAACAGATTGCCAAATACAAAGCTGAACTGGCGGCAAAGCAACCGACTACGGTTTATACCCCGAGCAACGCTCAAAATACTTTTGTTGTCAATACCGCAGCCAATGCTGCCATTCCCAATGCCGAAGCTGAGGAATTTAACATGCTTATGGCAGTATCACCTGTAGAACATCAAAACAGAACTGTAAAAATCCTGAATTCCCTTTTTGATAATGATCCCAATGCCAAAGAATCTATTGTGCTGATCCAGAATAAATCGGATTGTAACATCATTGTAAGAATGGAAGGAGTTGGCAACACCAAATACAGACTTGCCGTACCTGCCCATGGCGATGGCTCAATAGTGATAGAAAAAGGCCAGTACCTTTTTACCAGCCTGGTCTGCGGAGCACAATATGCTTCACAAAAAACAATACAGGGAGCAATCGTTGTAGCTCTGGGAAGTCAGTAGCCTTTGCCCTGAACAAATGATCTCTCTGTCTTTTACCTGCAAAAGACAGAGATTTTGTGTAAATTTTTATTATTTTTGCACTCATTTTATAACTCAATGGGCAAGAATAAATTAGCAAGATTTGCAGAAAACAAAATATTACCAAATGTAATCCAACCTACAAGAGAAGATGCCTTAAAAGGCTTTGAGCTTAAAGGTAAATGGAGAGACAATTTCTTTAAAAATGACAATCCTATTGTACTGGAATTAGGCTGCGGAAAAGGAGAATATTCTGTAGGACTTGCCAAAGCATTCCCTGAAAAAAACTTTATCGGGATCGATATCAAAGGGGCAAGATTCTGGTTCGGAGCTAAAGAAGCTGTAGAGAACAACATGAACAATGTTGCTTTTTTAAGAACACAGATCGAGCTTGTTGATCATTTCTTCGCCGAAAATGAGGTGGATGAGATCTGGATCACATTCCCCGATCCTCAGATTAAATACAAAAGAACCAAACACAGATTAACGCATCCTGACTTTTTAAACAGATATAAAAAGTTCCTGAAACCCGGAGGCATCATCCATTTAAAAACCGACTCTGAATTCCTGCACGGCTATACTCTGGGATATTTACAGGGAGCCGGCTATGAAATCATTACAGCCCATCACGACATCTATGGGGCCCCTGAGTATGATCCGAAAACAGAACACTTGAGAGATATCAAAACGTACTATGAAGAACTATTCTCAGCAAAAGGAAAAACGATCACTTATATAAAATTCCGGATAAGCTGATGAGATAAATTACATTGATGAAAAAAAATTTTACGATTTTACTCTTCATATTTCTAATCCCAAACTTTACCTATGCACAAAAAGGTAGTAAAGACATTTTGAAAAGCACAAATATCAAAGAAATTGAAGAGTACCTAAAAAACGCACATCCTGATGATCCCAAAAGGAGTGTACTGAAACCAAAGCTTATCGCTTTAAAGAATACCGAATGGACAAAAGGAGCCCTCATAGCAAAACCTATGGAGGCAAGGCCTGTGATCTCTGACATTCCCAAAAGTGTCATGAGGAGTCCTTATTCAAATGATGCAGAAGATTTCAAACGGCTTATTGTAGAATCCTCTGCAGAGCATAAGGAAAAAACGGTAAAGCTTCTGAATGCAATGTTCAACGAAGACCTTACCCGTAAAGAAGCTATCCTTTTATTCAAAAATAATTCAGATTGTAACATCATACTCCGAATTGAAGGAAAAGATTACTACAACCTTGCTGTTCCCGCTCATGGAGAGAACTTTATTGTGCTCAATAAGGGTTCTTATTCTATTAACAGCAACGTTTGTGATATGAAATACATCTCTCAGAAAGACATAAAAAAAAGTATATTTGTAACGATCGATAATCCAGGGCAACCTGATACAGTACAAAAACCTGCGTTGGAAGAAGTTGCTGAAAAAAACTTCGAAAAAAAGAAAAATAAAAAAATAAAACGGATATGAAAAAGCTATCAGTTTTTACCGGAATTTCCCTGATCCTCAGCAGCTGTAGTATGAACTACGGTGGCTATCCGATAAGAAATTCCTACCCTACCACCAATTCAGGTAGCGCCGCCAATACACAAAGAGAGTATAATGAGCTGATGAAGACCTACAAACCGGAAACAGCCGAGGTCCTAACAGACCTGCTGAATAATGATGATCCGGACAATCCGAGAACATCTATTTCTGTAACCAACAACTCTTCCTGTAATATGGTGCTTACTGTAAGCGGAAACAATTTCTTAAAAAAAATCCCTATTGGTGCAGGAAAAATAGGATATACAATGGTTCTTAAGAATCAAAATTACAGATTATCCGGCATGCTTTGCAATTCTTCTTACCAGTCTACCAAATTTATAACAAGCTCTTATTCTATAAGTCTTTCACAATAATAAACGCTCTGCCGGTTGTATCCGGCAGAGCGTTTTATCAATCTTATTGAGATATTAAACAAATACTGTCTAATTCTTTATAAACTTATAGCTTCCTTTTCCGTCAATAGAAATGATATAGGTCCCTTTTTGCAGTATGGAAACATTTACTTTATTATCGGAAACATTACCCTGCTGGATAAGCTGCCCCGCCATATTGGTAATTTTATAAGGTAATTTTCCGGTTTCTGACCTTGAAGATGAGATAATAGTAAGCTCATTATTTACCGGATTAGGATAGATGCTGAACACCGGTGTATTTTTAACTTCTGATACTGCCAGAACACTACAATCTGCTCCGGTTGTAACCCCTACAGCGCACCAGGCTGCTTTTACAGCAGTTACTTCCGAAGAATTGGCTCCATATAATACCTCGGCTGCCTGTATACTAAAATCTCTTGTATCAGGATAGGTAGATCCACTCTGCAAATAATTAGTCAGAACTGAATAGGATATATCTGTCGATTTTTCAATTCCAATTCCAGTTACCTGATAGGCATAGCCATTATCATTGGTTCCGGAGCCTCCTTCTGTCAACAAATAATACCAGTAATTCAATACGCCTGAATTAGTATGAACCCCACATTTATCATTTGTATCATCAGGTGTCACACAACCTGCAGGAGTAGCATCTTTCCAGTATTGTCCCAGATAAGTATTAGGTTGATTAAACATTTTGGGATCAGCTAAAGATCTTATCCCGTCCGGCTGACTCTGCACAAAATCCTCACCAATAATCCATCTTTGTTTTTGAGGGGTAACATTGGCCTCTATAGAAGCTCCCCAGATATCTGAAAAAGCTTCATTCAATGCTCCTGACTCCCTTTCATAAATAAGATTTGCCGTCGAATTGGTAAGACCATGCCCGTGTTCATGGGCAATAACATCTAAGCCGGCTACAATATCCCAATCTATTCCCTGGGCCGGAATACTTCCGCCATCACCAATAAACATGTAACCACCTGTTACATTTGGATCAGGATTAGATCCTAAATCAGTAATAGTCTTTACATTTATCCAAGCAGAATTTAATGAGTTATACAGTTGAGTAGCATGAATAAAAGACCAAACCTGAGAGTTTTGGTTATCAAATCCATGTCTGTTATATTTTGTACTAAAAAAGTCATAGATCTTAGAAAATGCCCAATGAGTATCTAAAGCTGCATCATCTTTATTGGCTGCGTATTCTGCGCTCGTCCAGTTATTATCTGCATCTATATATTTAGGCGTACTTGCATCTACTGAGGCAGAGCCTGACAATAATGTCTCAATTGCAATATCCAAATAATCCAAACCTGTTGCATTCAGCGTTTTAATAGCTCTGGACTCATCATTAAGCTCATATCCTGTATCTGTAGATTTGGTCTCAATCTGCTGAACACCATTAAATCTTGTATCAGCAGTTCCCAAAACAAAGACTAACGGTGAACTTTCAGCAGGAGCTGATTTAGATTTTTCCTTTAAGTCAATAAGCGTATTGATATACTCTGTCTGAGCCTGATTAAAGACGATCTCTGTTTTTTGGTGTGTATTAATAAGACTTTCCTTTTTCAGCACTTTACCTGTAACTGCATCTATATAAACTTTTTCAATACCACCGGGCCTTTTAAAGAGCATATTAAATGTATATGCATATCGATCGACACTAAGTGCCGTTCCTTTCGGGAGAACTACTAACGTACTGAATGGAATGTTATTTTTAAGTTCATCTGCTACCTCATAGCCATCGCCTAAATCAGCCAGTCCTAATTTATATATTTCAGACGGTGTCTTAAGCTCTGATACGTTAGTCGGTAAATCAATCTTACTGAGGTCTCCATTCATGGAAGTAATTATTCCGTTTTTAGAATGAATGACACAGCTTTTATGTGCAACTTCCACCCCGTTAAAATACTGCTTATAAAAGTCATGTTGTCCACCCCAAGGATCTGTTTCAGATTTTACTTTTTTCATTGCATTGGCTAGATCTTCCGTTTCTAGAATCTGTTTTAGTAATGTTTCGGAATTTCTTACAGAAACATTCATTTCTGATTTAAAAGCAACAAATTTTACAATACCTGATTCATTAACCTTTTTCTTGTTAACATACTCGGATCCGAGATAATTTTGTGCGATGCCCAAAGAACTTAGTATCAATGCAGCACCCAAAAATAATTGTTTTTTCATTTTATAGTTTTTTGCATTCCAAAAATATAAAATTCACTACAAAAAGAAACATTCAGTAAAACATATTTAAAAATCAACCCAAAATCTAGAAAAAACACTAATAAAATAAAAAAATTATAAATAAAAACAAAAAAACCACCGAATAAAATTCAGTGGTTTTCTAATATATAAAGCGTAAATCTTTACTTATTCTGCATCGAAATCAGCATCTGTATCAGCAGATACCTTTTCTCCTTCTTCTTTAGATTTTTCTTTATCAGCTTTTCTTTGAAACTGACCTTCTTTGATAGATTCAGAAACTACGCTAAGGATCATATCAATAGACTTGGAAGCATCATCGTTTCCTGGGATAACGAAATCAACTTTTCTAGGGTCAGAGTTTGTATCAACGATACCGAAAACCGGAATACCAAGTTTCTTAGCTTCAGTTACCGCGATGTGTTCTCTTAAGATGTCAACTACAAATACAGCAGATGGAAGTCTCACCATGTCAGCGATAGAACCTAAGTTCTTCTCTAGGTTAGCTCTTTGTCTGTCAACCTGTAATCTTTCTTTTTTAGATAAAGTTTCGAACGTACCGTCTTTTTTCATTTTGTCGATAGAGTTCATCTTCTTTACAGCCTTTCTGATAGTAACGAAGTTCGTCAACATACCACCTGGCCATCTTTCTGTAATATAAGGCATATTAAGTTCAGAAGCGTGTTTTGCAACAACCTCTTTCGCCTGCTTCTTAGTAGCTACGAAAAGAACTTTTTTACCTGCAGAAGTTAATTTTTCTAAAGCGCTGCACGCCTCATCCAATTTAACTGCTGTTTTATGTAAGTCTACAATGTGAATACCGTTTTTCTCCATAAAAATGTATGGAGCCATATTTGGGTTCCACTTTCTCGTCATGTGACCGAAGTGTACGCCAGCCTCTAAAAGGTCTTTTACATTTGCTTTTGCCATGTTTTCTGTTTTTGTTAGTTTACTTTCCGTCTTTTAAACAATCAACAACTTCTTTAGATGGGAGAAGTGTTTGGATGCTAAACGTAACGGGCAATTGGCGGTTTGCTTTTTGCTTTTGGCAATTGGCTTTTCGCCGAGATTAAGTTTAAATAAAATTTAATACATTTCTGTAGCCAATAGCTAATAGCCATTCGCCAACAGCAAATCTTAACGTTTTGAGAATTGGAATCTCTTTCTTGCTTTTTTCTGACCTGGCTTCTTTCTTTCCACCATTCTCGCGTCTCTTGTAAGTAAACCAGCAGGCTTCAATGCTAATCTGAACTCAGCGTTGATTTCGCATAAAGCTCTTGAAATACCTAATCTGATAGCTTCTGCCTGACCTGTATTTCCTCCACCGAATACGTTTACGGTAACATCGTACTGACCAACAGTTTCAGAAAGGATAAACGGTTGGTTTAATTTATAAACCATTACGTCTGTAGAGAAGTATTCTTTAGCATCTTTACCGTTTACTGTAATGTTTCCAGAACCTGGTCTTACATAAACTCTTGCTACAGAAGTTTTTCTTCTTCCGATTTTGTGAACTATAGACATATTAATTATTTAAATTCGTTAACATTAATTGTTTTAGGCTGTTGAGCTTCATGTTTGTGCTCAGTTCCTTCATATAAATAAAGGTTCTTAAGGATAGCAGCACCTAATCTGTTTTTAGGCAACATACCTTTTACAGACTTCTCCAATACCTTTAAAGAATCTTTCTTCTGAAGTTCAGCCGCAGTCATAGACTTCTGCCCACCAGGATATCCTGTATGCCAGATATAAGTCTTATCAGCCCACTTGTTTCCGGAAAGTGTAATTTTCCCAGCATTCAAAACGATTACGTTATCACCACAATCTACGTGAGGTGTAAAGTTCGTTTTGTGCTTACCTCTCAAAATCTTTGCAACCGTAGAAGCTAGTCTTCCTAACGGCTGTCCTTCAGCGTCTACCACAACCCATTCTTTATTAGCAGTAGCTTTGTTCGCTGAAACAGTTTTGTAACTTAATGTATTCACACGTTTTAGTTAAAGATTAAACATAATTTACCCCTAAAAGGGTGTGCAAAGGTACAAATTATTTTTGTAACCCAAAAACATATTTTATTTAATCTATAGAATATTAGCCATTCAAGGCTCTGACAATAGATTTTAACACTTTTTATGTATTTGGCATAAATCTTGTAAATTGTTGCGATGAAAAAAAATTTAGAAGATTCTAAAAACACAAGTGATAAAGAAAAGAGTTTGGTCCCTCAACTCTTTCTTTATTAACTTTATGGTAAAGATTTCCGTAAAAGCTTATTAATATAATATAATTTGTTTAATGAAATAATTATATTTGCGCCAAACTCAGAACTATGAGCCACGGAAAAATCAGAGAAGATAAAACCTGCCTGAACTGCGGGCATCACGTCGAAGAAAGATATTGCCCTTCATGCGGACAGGAAAATATTGAAAGACGCCAACCATTCCATTTTCTTTTTACTCACTTTGTAGAAGATTTTACCCATTATGACGGACAGTTCTGGGGAACCGTAAAAAATCTGCTGTTCAGACCGGGAAAGCTCACAAATGTTTATCTGGAAGGCAAGAGACAGAAATTCGTACCTCCTGTAAAGCTTTATATTTTCGTCAGTTTCATTACTTTTTTCATGTTTGCCCTTTTTCCAATGGTCAATCTTAACTTTGGCTCAAAAGAAAACATAGACTCCAGTAAAGCAAAGTTTCTTGAAAAAATGAAATCTCTCGAGACCCATAAAATACTCGATAGTATAAAAGCAAAAAAAATACTGACAGAAGAAGACTCCACAGCTATTAAAAGTCTAAACGCTCTTCCGGATTCTACCCAAATAGAAGGTTTTGAGGATGCCTTGGAGATGAACAAAAAAATAGACGCTGACGTTGGATTTGGAGAATATAAAACAAAAAAATCCTATGATTCTGCCACCGCCAAAAATCCATCCGCTTTCGATTTTATCCAGACACCAATCGCTCATAAATTTTTTGAACTGAAAGAGAAGGGGGTAACAAAAAAGGAAATCTTAAAAAATATGGTGGAAAAATCATTCCATAATCTGCCGAAGGCCCTTTTCATTTATCTTCCTGTCTTTGCATTCTTTTTATGGATTTTCCACAGTAAGAAAAAATGGTGGTATTTTGATCATGGAATCTTTACACTCCACTATTTTTCATTTCTTTTACTGAACATATTACTTATATTCGTAGTTGCTAAACTGGCAAGCTTATCAGGCTTTTGGTTGATCAATCTTATTTTATATTTAGCGCTGTCTCTATTGCTTCTATACATTATCGCGTATTTCTTTATCGCTCACCGCCGGGTTTACCGTGCTCATGGAATAGTAAGCCTTTTCATCGGAAGTATATTGTTTACCCTTAACTTATTCGCCTTTATGATTCTGGTCATCGGACTTGCTATTGTGAGCTTCCTTATGATACATTAAATAAAAAATTATTTCCTTAATGATTTACTTCCTCTAAAGCTTGCCAATAAATAATACGCAACAAAAACGGTAGAAAATTTAAGAATAGAAGGAATAGCCAGCTCAAGCTTAAAAATTAAAGTTCCCAAAAGAACTAAAATTCCCATGGCTACAAATGATATCCCAAGTTTCTTTGGCAATGTAAAGTCAGGAGTGTCTAAATAATAAGCAATCCCCCAGGCAGAACCAAAGGCAATGGCATAATAGATATCCAGACCGACATTCTGTGAATTTAAAAAGAAATAATTGATCAGGAAGCTTATTACCGTTCCCAAACCAAAATACATCAAAGCTTTTTGCATACCTGTAAAATATGTTGCAAAAGTAGAAATTTTAATTTGAGAATTTGAAAATGGATTCATCTGAAAATAAAAACCCTGTCATTCACTTTAGTCATGAGCATCCCGGTTCTTAAACCAAAACCGGGGATTTTCAATTACATACAGACATCCAAATAAATGAAAATCAACAATATAAAATCAAACACAAGGTTCTTTTTTTATTGTTATATTTGGAAACTTAGAAACTTTCTAGAATTTTTATGGAAACCCAAAAATATACTCCAACCAACAAGGTAAGAATCGTAACGGCTGCCTCTTTATTCGACGGGCATGATGCCGCGATCAACATTATGCGCCGTGTCATTCAGGGCACAGGATGCGAAGTGATCCATCTAGGACATGATAAATCAGCAGAGGAAGTTGTCAACACAGCGATCCAGGAAGATGCCAATGCAATTGCATTAACATCCTATCAGGGTGGTCACAACGAATATTTTAAATATATCTATGACCTGTTAAGAGAAAAGAACTCGCCACAGATCAAAATTTTTGGCGGCGGTGGCGGTGTAATTCTTCCGGAAGAGATCAAAGACCTGATGTCTTATGGAATCGACAGAATTTATTCTCCGGATGATGGTCGTGAGCTTGGATTACAGGGAATGATCGATGATCTGGTACACAGATCAGATTTCGCTACAGGAAAAGATGTTACGGCAAAGGACCTGGACAATATCAGTTTTGAAAATCCGTCAAGCATCGCCCAGATCATCTCTGCCGTTGAAAACTTTTCAGAGGAAAAACCTGAGTTGGTAAAAGCCATCGACGAACAGTCAAAAGACCTGAATATCCCGATCATCGGTATCACAGGAACCGGAGGTGCCGGAAAGTCTTCTCTGACAGATGAGCTTGTACGCCGTTTCCTGCGTGCCAATACCGATAAAAAAATAGCCATCATCTCTATCGACCCTTCGAAAAAGAAAACAGGAGGAGCTCTTTTAGGAGACAGAATCCGTATGAATGCAATCAATGATCCGAGGGTTTATATGCGCTCTATGGCAACCAGGGAGAACAATGTTTCCGTGTCGCCATTCATCCATTCTGCACTGAATGTACTGAAGCTGGCTCATCCGGATGTGATCATTCTTGAAACTTCGGGTATCGGACAATCAGGTTCAGAAGTTTCTGACTTTGCTGATGTATCGATGTATGTAATGACTCCTGAATATGGAGCTTCCACACAGCTGGAAAAAATCGACATGTTGGATTACGCAGACCTGGTAGCCCTGAATAAATCAGACAAGCGTGGTGCGCTTGATGCGCTTCAGGCGGTAAGAAAACAGTTCCAGAGAAACCATCTTCTATGGGAAAGCCAATTGGAAGATATGCCTGTATATGCTACAAAAGCATCCCAGTTCAACGACCATGGCACCACAGAATTATACAACAGGCTTGTTTCGAAAGTCAATGAAAAGTTTGCCGATTTAAACTTAAAAACTTTCATCGAACAGGAGATCACAGATGAAGTAACCATCATTCCTCCAAAGAGAGTACGTTACCTTTCTGAAATCGTTGAAAACAATAAGCAATATGACGCTAACATTGAAAAGCAGGCAGAACTGGCCAGAACAATGTATCATATTGAAGGGGTAAAAAATATTATTTCCAACGAAGCTCTGGATACTGAATACCAAAAGGCCGAAAAAGAGCTTCAACAGGAAAATATCGACTTCCTGCAGACCTGGGAAGACACTAAAAAAGCATTCCATGAAGAGTTTTATTCTTATTATGTAAGAGGAAAAGAGATTAAAGTTGAAACCTCAACTGAGTCTTTATCTCATCTGAGAATTCCGAAAATAGCGTTACCAAAATACAACGACTGGGGAGACCTGATCAAATGGAAAGGCCAGGAAAATCTTCCGGGAAGCTTCCCTTACACGGCAGGAATTTATCCGTTCAAAAGAACAGGAGAAGATCCGACAAGGATGTTTGCCGGGGAAGGAGGTCCTGAAAGAACCAACAGAAGATTCCACTATGTTTCTGCAGAGATGCCGGCAAAACGTCTGTCTACAGCTTTCGACTCTGTAACATTGTATGGGCAGGATCCTGCTTTACCACCGGACATCTATGGAAAGATCGGAAACGCAGGGGTTTCTATCGCGACATTAGATGATGCTAAAAAACTGTATTCAGGATTTGATCTTGTCAATGCACTGACTTCGGTTTCAATGACGATCAATGGACCTGCACCAATGCTGTTAGCATTCTTTATGAACGCTGCTATCGATCAGAATGTTGAAAAATATATTAAAGAAAACGGTTTAGAAGCCAAGGTAGAGGCTAAGCTTAAAGAAAAGTTTGATGATCAAGGTTTGGAAAGACCCAGATATAACGGAGAACTTCCCCCATCCAATAATGGTCTGGGACTACAGCTTCTAGGAATTACCGGAGATGAAATAATCCCGGCAGAAGCATATGCTGAAATCAAGGCTAAAACGATCGCTACTGTACGGGGTACGGTTCAGGCTGACATTTTAAAAGAAGACCAGGCTCAGAATACCTGTATTTTTTCTACTGAATTCGCCTTAAGATTAATGGGTGACGTTCAGGAATATTTCATCAGAGAAAAGGTAAGAAACTTCTACTCTGTTTCCATTTCAGGATATCATATTGCTGAAGCAGGCGCCAATCCTGTTTCTCAGCTGGCCTTCACATTAGCCAACGGCTTCACTTATGTGGAATATTATCTGTCAAGAGGAATGGACATCAATGATTTTGCTCCTAACCTATCTTTCTTCTTCTCTAACGGTATCGATCCTGAATATTCAGTGATCGGACGTGTCGCAAGAAGAATCTGGGCAAAAGCGATGAAACTGAAATACGGAGCAGATGAAAGAAGCCAGATGTTGAAATACCACATTCAGACTTCAGGGCGTTCATTACACGCTCAGGAAATCGATTTCAACGATATCAGAACTACTCTTCAGGCGCTTTATGCCATCTATGACAACTGTAATTCTCTTCACACGAACGCTTATGACGAGGCTATTACAACTCCTACCGAGCAATCTGTAAGAAGAGCAATGGCCATCCAGCTGATCATCAATAAGGAATTAGGACTCGCTAAAAATGAGAATCCGCTTCAGGGATCGTTCATCATTGAAGAATTAACGGATCTCGTAGAAGAAGCAGTGTATGCGGAATTCGACAGAATCACAGAAAGAGGAGGTGTTTTGGGGGCCATGGAGACTATGTATCAGCGCTCCAAGATCCAGGAAGAATCTATGCATTACGAATGGCTGAAACATACCGGAGAGTATCCGATCATCGGAGTAAATACTTTCTTAGGAAAAGACGGTTCACCAACTGTGCTTCCGGGTGAAGTTATCCGTTCTACCGAGGAAGAAAAGCAGGCCCAGATCGAATCACTGCACAACTTCCAGAAGGCTAACGAAAATAAATCTGAAGAAGCGTTGAGAAAGCTACAGCACGCTGCCATCAACCAGCAAAACTTATTCGAAGTGATGATGGATGCTGTGAAATACTGTTCTTTAGGACAGATCACCAATGCATTATTTGAAGTGGGTGGCAAATACAGAAGAAATATGTAAGTCCTTTAGGACAACTATTTATAAATCAAAACGAGGCTGTCTCAAAAGTGTCATTCTGAATGAAATGCAATGTAATGAAGAATCTCAAACAACTGACCATCAATGAGATTCTTCCTTCGTCAGAATGACAAAAGCCGAATTATCTGACTTTTGAGACAGCCTCTTTTTTTTGTATTTTTAATGCATAATTAAGACTTTGCCAATGTCGAGAAAATTTCAAATTAAAAAGCCGTGTAAACAGGTTTGGGATGATATGCAAGATGTAGCCGGTGGTAAATTTTGTGATATATGTACAAAAAAAGTTTGGGATCTTGATCATTTTTCAGAAGAAGAGATTGACAAGATGTTAAAACGTGACACTATCTGTGGAAAAAGATCACTTTTAAAACCTACTTTTTCAGGTGTATTTTTAGCATTGACACTCACATCAGTAATCTATGTAAATGCCCAAACTGAAAATAAGTCCATCACTGAAAACGTCTACCAAAAAAATATTACAATAAGTGGTAAATTGGTTTCTAAAGAAAACGCTAAATTAACCTCAGGAGAAATTTCTCTGGTAACCCTGGAGAAACTGTATAGCGCAAAGGCAGATGGTCATGGAAATTTCACCTTAACTTTTCCTGAAAAAGCATTAACCGAGTATAATATTATCAGAATTGATTATACAGCTTTAGATTCAGGCAATAAAGAATTTACCGATTATAAGTCTTCAATTTTTAAAACCAATGAGTTGCTGGGAAAGCAAAACTTTGAAATTGAAGAAAAATATGTAACCATAGGAGGTATTTACACTACTGATCATCAGCCTCCCAATTATTATTTTTTGGATGGAAAAAAAATAGGAAAAAGAAAATTTGAAAAAATAAAAAAGGAGCATCCGGAATATAAGCATTTCGCATTCTACGATGAATTAACTGTTCAGAAGCTAACTAAAAAAAGCTTTGTAGATAATCTTTATTTACTTTATTCTAAGTAAAAGTCTATGAATCCCCGAAAAATGATCAGGGATTTTTTATTTTTGCAAAACAATAACTCTGATGAAGCCAAAAGCCCTATTCAACTGGAGCAGCGGAAAAGATTCTGCCCTTGCCCTTTACAAAACATTACAGGAAGATCATTATGAGGTAACAACTTTGCTTACCAGCATCAATCATGAGTTTCAACGAATTTCCATGCATGGCGTACGTGTTTCTCTTCTGGAACAGCAGGCTTCTGCACTTGGAATTCCTTTGGTAAAGATGGAGCTTCCTCAAGATCCTTCTATGGAGGACTATCAGGCTATAATGAATAAAACAATGGGTGAAATTCAGGCCCGGGGAATTACTCATTCTATTTTTGGGGATATTTTTCTGGAAGATCTCAGAAAATACAGGGAAGAACAGTTAAATAAAATCGGGATACAGACTGTATTTCCTCTTTGGAAACGCAACACATCTGACCTCATCAATGAATTTTTAAGTCTTGGCTTTAAGACCATTGTAACCTGTGTGAATGGAACTTATCTTGACAAAAGTTTTGCAGGAAGGATCATTGATCAGCAATTTCTTGATGAACTGCCTGAAACGGTTGACCCATGTGGAGAGAACGGAGAGTTTCATACTTTCACCTTTGACGGACCTATTTTTACCAATCCGGTTCAGTTTGAAATTGGAGAAACGGTAAAGAAAACATACCCTAAACCAAAAACTGAAGCTGGAGAAGAGGATAGCGAATATATTTTCTGGTTCTGTGATCTGATTTCAAAATAATTCCAGGAGCCACCACAAATTAGCTCTGACTTTTTTGCCACGAATGCACGAATCCTTTTGCAAATCTAAAGGTATTCGTTGCGATTAAAAAATTAAAGCCATTATAAACAAAAGTATTTCATTACAATTCATACGTGATATCCCGATATGAATGAGGTTTTTTTCCTGTTATTTTCGCATGTTAGCACGCATTTTGCATCGCTTAAGCCTTCTGAAGATTTTAGTATCTTTATGAGTACGAAGATAATCTTAAAAAATAAACACCCGTGATTAAAAATTTAGCATTCCTGTCCCTTTTCTTTTTTTTATTTTCCTGTAAAACTGAACCCTCTCAGCCTCCTATTGATAAAAAAGCCATTGTTGACTCCACGATCACCGCTTTTCAAAAGACTTTACTGGAACAGCAGATCGACTCTGTCTTTAAAAAGTATCATTTCAACGGAAGTATTGCCGTTTTTAAAGATTCTTTACCGCTTTACAGAAAGGAAAACGGATATGCTGACTTTAAGAGAAAAGTAAAAACTGACAGCAATACTGTTTTTGCCATCGGTTCGGTAAGTAAACAATTTACCGCTGTTCTCATTTTGCTCCAAATGGAACAAGGAAAACTGAATGTTACCGACAAAGCATCAAAATATTTAAAGGAATTCCAGATCAAAGAATATGAAAATATCACGATTCATCAGCTTCTTAACCACACTTCAGGATTAAATATGCTGGGTGGAAAGCTGATGTTTAAAAGCGGTGCCGGTTTCTTTTATTCCAATGACGGGTTTAATGCGCTTGGAAAAATTGTGGAAAAAGTTACCGGAAAATCATATGATGAAAATGTTCTTGAACTTTTTAAAAAGGCAGGAATGACTCAATCTTCTACCGGAGATATTTTTAAGGGGAATAATTTTGCCAGCGCTTATCTAGGTACTGCCGGGAAGTTTCAGGAGGTACCGAATATGCCGGGCAGATTGGGAGGAAAAGATATTGGAACTCCTGCCGGAGGGATCCTCTCTACCATTCAGGATCTTCATACCTGGAACAATGCTCTTTATGGCGGAAAAATTTTAAAGCCTGAAACCCTTCAGCAGTTTATGGCAAAAAGTGCTGAAAGACATCACGCCATCTTTGGTAAAATGGGCTATGCCTATGGTATCATGCTGAATATCGGCAAACCAAATTCTTATTTTCACAGTGGCTATGTCAAGGGGTCTCCTTCTTTAAATATTTATTATCCTGATACAAAGACTTCAGTAATCATCTTATCCAATATTGCAGATGAAGAAAAAGGCAAAGCTTTTATTTTTAAACCGCATATAGAGGTGAAAAAGATCACAGACAATCTTGAAAATACATTAGCAGAGCTGAAGGAAAAAAAATAAGTACCTTTACGATTCATTTCAAGGGTATGAAAAAGCTTTATTTTATTGCCATTTATCCTCCAAAAGAAATCGTTGAGGAGATAAAGGTTTTTAAAAAAGATCTGGCGATTCACTATGGCAATTCCAAAGCATTAAAAAATGATGCCCATATCACTCTTTTCCCTCCTTTTTCCAGAGAGATGGAATTGGAACGTGATATTTTTACTGCATTTGAAAAGATCGATACACAAATGCCTCCGTTTGAAATTGAACTCAATGGTTTTGGAAGCTTTCCCAATCCTAAGAATCCCGTGATCTTTGTACAGCCGGAACAGAACTTGAACTTAACTGATCTTTATCACAGAGTAAAACAGCGGTTTAATTTTATGAAGTATTCCTTCGCTCCACATATGACTGTAGGCTACCGGGATCTGACCTGGGAGAATTATCTTAGGGCCTGGGCCCAATATCAGGCAAAAGAATACAAAACTAAATTCATAGTTGATAAAATCTCCTTGCTTCGGCATGATGGGAAATGGGTTTCTATTGCGGAGAAAAAACTGGAAATATTATAGAAAAAAAATCGACTGTGACAGCCGATTTTTATCTTCATTTTATTCTTTTATTATTTTCTGAGAGATGATCAGGGTCTTGCCTTCAGTTACATTCAGCAAATAGGTACCTGCCGGGGCATTTCTAATATCTATCTGTATGGTTGACGGATCTTTTAATTCAGATCTGCCAGAGAACAGCTTGCCTGAAGCATCATATACTTCTACTTTGGTATTTTTTGAAAAATCCTGTTTACCTTTAAGATAAAATTCACCGTCTGTAGGATTAGGATAGATACTGTACCTTCTTTCTTCCGCTTTTACTTCTGAAAGTTTAAGGGTAGATTTATTCAATGTCCATGTAATGTTTGTAAAATGAACCGTACTATGGTTATCTACTTTCAAAAGCGGGTTGTTATCCGTTACTGAAAAAAGCAAAGTATTATTGCCATTATTCAGTTGAGAAGGAGTAATAGTAACCGTATTTCCTGTCTCACTGAGCGCTGTTCCGTTCAGTTTCCAGGAATTCAGCAGTGTATTGGGGATAGGGAGAATTTCAGTAACGGTAAAAGTAACGTTAGCGGTAGCATCTACGGAAGATGTGTTTGCAGGAGTATAAGAATCTACTGGAGATACCAATGAGTGAATTCTTTCAATGATGGCTTCTTTACAAACGGAGCAGAACTGCTGATTGAGATACCTCATCTCACAGCTTTGATGGGGTCTGAACCAGGTTGGACTTTC
Source organism: Chryseobacterium sp. UF-290 (assembly GCF_058245615.1). Lineage (NCBI taxonomy): Bacteria > Pseudomonadati > Bacteroidota > Flavobacteriia > Flavobacteriales > Weeksellaceae > Chryseobacterium > Chryseobacterium sp. UF-290. The sequence continues at coordinate 47,039 of NZ_JBSICB010000003.1, read as the reverse complement.
CGCATGAGGATATATTCCCACTCCGTTTAAGCCAACCCAATTTTTCCATTTTATGGTAGAAGGGTTAGAGTTTTGTGTTTTGTTGGCCGATTCCAGCGAACCCGCGAACCAGTATTCATCAGCCAGCTTCCCAAATGAGTGTCCCAATTCATGCACTACGATCTCATTGGCAGAAGTATTCAATGACGCGAACGCATATGTTCCGCCACAACCTCCATATTCAGGAGAGTTCCCCAATACATAGGTAATGTCATAGTCAGGAATATTGGCGGCTAAGACCTGACCTACTTTATTGGTAGTACTGCTATAGATGCATCTATGAACATTCACATCAAAGGTTGAGCCCAGAAAATTATTAGGATTAGATACCGGAATTACCGGCTCTGTAACATCTGTTGCCGTTCCCGGATGCTTCACCCCGGATTCTGCAGAAACCACTTTTACAGCATAGGCATTAAAGTAATTTTTATATTCAATGTAAGGACTTTTTGTAAAAAGATAATTAACCGTTGTCTCCGCTGATGAAACAAAAGATGCCTGTTGGGCGCTTGTAAACCCATCTCCCAAAACGGCAATAACGATCCGTTTACTATTGTCACCATTCTGTAAAAGCGGAACCGTTTCGAATACCTGCGCAAAGCAGCTGCTTCCTATAAGAAGGGATAATAAAGCTTTTTTCATAATTATAGTTTTTGTGTGAATAATAATTGCACTCCTGAATCGGTCACTTTTTCAACTTTCACAAGCTGAACATTTTCAGAATAGGAAAACCTGGCACTGAATTCCGTGCTTTGAAGAGTGGCTTTATGTCTGGAAATCTCTTCTTTTTCATATACTTCCATCACAGGATTCAAAGGATCCTTTATCAGCTGTTTTCCCATTTCTTTACCACCGGCTTCTGCTATCGTAATGATAAAGTCCCCTTTCTCAACCTCAGTTCGATCAAAAGAAGGAGCAAGCTTAAGTTTCCCTTCAGAGATCTTACGGTCCTGAAGGATTATTTTTTCATTTCCGGACTGGTCTTTATCCGCTTTAAAGAACAGATAGATAATACGTTCACCTTTTACTGAGACAGCCGGCGATCCGGTTTCAACCAATTGTGATCCTCCGTTCTCTTTCTGAAAACTACAGAACAGAAAGACGGGAATAATGAATAGATTAAGTACATTTTTCATATTATATTTATTTAAGGTTAGCTTTTATAAGGTAAAGAAGCCTGAGGCTGGAAGAGGGAAGTTACTGAAGCCCAAAGAGCTGCTATGTCTCAATTCTTATTGTTTTTTTAAACTAATTTTTGGATTTTAGGAGAACTATTGGGAGCTATACTTCCCAAAATTCCTCCCAAACCTCCATCTTCCAACCCATCTTAATCTTAATTTTCTTAATCCAAGCTCATGTTAAAGTTAATAAAGTTTGAGATATTATGAGATCTTTTCTCCGATAATTTTCTACCTCTAAAGAACTCAGAAAGTCCTATCTTTGAAGCAATGATTTCAGAGAAAATAATTTTAGGGATTGACCCCGGAACAACGGTAATGGGATTTGGCATTATCTCCGTCAAAAAAGGTAAAATGGAGATGATCTCCATCCATGAACTGATCCTAAAAAAATACCCCAACCACGAAACCAAGCTCAAATATATTTTTGAAAGAACCCTATCTCTTATCGATGAATTCCACCCTGATGAAGTAGCCCTGGAAGCTCCGTTCTATGGAAAAAACGTACAGAGTATGCTGAAACTGGGCCGTGCACAGGGAGTCGCTATGGCTGCCAGCCTCTACAGAAATATCCCCATCACTGAATATTCTCCCAAAAAGATCAAAATGGCCATCACCGGAAACGGAAACGCCAGCAAAGAACAGGTAGCAGGCATGCTTCAAAATCTTCTTAACCTAAAAGAATTTCCAACCAAATACCTGGATGCTTCCGACGGTCTTGCCGTTGCGGTATGCCACCATTTTAATTCCGGAACCATTACAGATACAAAATCATACTCCGGATGGGAGAGTTTTTTGAAGCAGAATCCGGATAGGTTGAAATAAAAAAGCCCTTAAAGAAGGGCTTTTAATGCTTAATTATTTAAGAATTTTTTGGACTCTTTTTTGTTTTTATCTGAGTAATTGATAATAAATATTCCTTTTGGAAGGGTTCTGTCGATCTGGATCTCATTGGTTTTGGTATTTCCTTTCTGAATAAGCTTACCACTTAGATCATAGATCTGATAATCTCCAAATATATCATTTCTGTTCCCTGACAGCTTCAATTTATTTTCCGCTTTTACATATACTAATTTTGAATCTGGGCTTGTCTTCGCTTCTGAAGTTCCCAGAGTTCCTGTAATTTTTATGGCATAATCTTCCATCTGGCCATATTGTAATTGCGAGCAGGCAGTCATATCCGGTAAGTTAACTCCGTTAAATGTTGCAGCATCTACAGCAACTCTCATCCTTAAATAAGTATCTGTTACCGCATTGGCTGGAGGTGTAATATTATTGGTAAGGGTAAGTCCTCCTCCTGATGCTATCGTAGCTGACAAGTTGTTCACAACCAGTTCTGCCTCATCGAACACTCCGTTATTATTATAATCTATCCAAACCTTCGTAATAAATTTATTGGCCTGATTGAAACCATTTTCATAGCTTACCTTTAGTGGCGTGCTTGAATTCAACGGGATTTCTGTGTAATAAGCCGGTCTTATACAGCTTGCTGTACTATAGTCTTCATAATATTTCGGAGCAGGTTCATCAGAATCATATCCATTAGTCATACTATTGATCGAACCAAACTGAACTCTTGTAGGGCCAATGGCAAAATTATTATTGGCAGGATTTACAATTCCCGGTGGATTACATTGTGCTGCTATTACAGAAACAGAAGATGGAATTACAACAGATGGATCCTGCCCGGCTGTTGAACTAAGTAAGTTTTTTCTGTATTCCATCATCAGCATAATTGCCCTGTCTCTCTGACCTTCTGTAAATTTACGGTTAGAATTGGTATAATTCATTACATTATATTGGGTACCGTCATAATTCTGGTTGGTGCAAGGGTCTATGCTCGTATTGCCAGGAACAGCTACACCGTACATACTTCTTGATGGCGAAGTATCACAAACGCGGTCTCCATCCGTTGCACAATTGTTATTTACCGGACATGAAGTCTGATTTGTATAATTAACTCCCTGGAAAGTATGATACAGTCCGAATGCATGTCCAAGCTCATGAGTAAGCGTAGTATCATGCAGATTTTTTAAAGTGGCTACTTTCATGAAACTTTCATAAAAATAATCATAAGACTCCGGGAATCTTGCATATCCCATCAATCCACCTGCATTTTGCTGCTGCCCATCAAAACCGATAACAACATAAATATTAAAATAAGATGTTTCCGGCCAGTGTGGTGCCATTGCTTTTATATCCGATGCATTAGCACCGTTGCCTCCATTGTTGGAATCAACTCCTCTTACATCATATAAAGGAATAGTGCTCCCATTATATCTTACAATACCAGTCGTTGGGGTACAGTTTGGAGATCTTTTTGCCAATACCAGTTTAAAAGGAATTACATTTCCCCCTGTTGCTCCTGATCCTTCCGGATAGAAGCCATTTCCATACGTAGTAGCATACATTTTATTGGCTCTGTCAATCCAATCTATAATATTCTGATCTGTAAGGCTTAAATTAGAATTTGCCGCAGCACTTGATTCAATAACGTGTACTACGATCGGAATTTCAAATACCTGGCCGGTATAGAGTCCATTCCATGAAGTAGCTCCACCTACTTTATTAAGAAATGACTGTTTGTCCATATTTCTCAACTTAGTTTCCACTTCTTCCCTTCTCTTTTTCAGTTCAGGAAATTGTGCATCCATCTTTTTCAATTCCTCATCAAAACCACAGTAATGATCATGACTCTGAGAAAAAGCATTATAAAACAAGAATACTAACAAAATGATAGTAATTTTCTTCATATTTCATATATTTTTTAGTTATCTAAAAACAAAAATATCATTTTAGATTCAATATATCAAAATAAACTACTGTTTTATCCCCACCTTTTCTTTAATACAACAAAACAATATAATCATGTCTCTTACAACAAATTAATAAATAAATTCAAATTACTTGGTAAAACATAATACTATCTTTTACATTGGTATGATTTTTAGTATTACATTTGTATAAATTTTCATGTATGAAAACAAAACAACAAACTATAAATCAGGGGAATCATAAAATAAACTGGTTCCAGCAGTTTCTGATGGTATGTTCCGGCGGAAATATCCATATTTTAAGAAAGACTCCAAGTGAATGGAATAAATTTTCAGGCATTGGAGGGATTGTCCTTTTCACTGCAGTATTTGCCACTTTGTCTGCAGGCTATGCCATGTATACCGTTTTTGATAACATATGGGCCGCTGTAGGATTTGGAATTCTTTGGGGATTAATGATCTTTAATCTTGACCGCTATATCGTTTCTTCCATTAAAAAGACAGGAACATGGTGGAATCAGATTCTGATGGCTATTCCCCGTCTGATCCTTGCCACATTTTTAGGAATTATCATTTCCAAGCCTTTGGAGCTTAAAATATTTGAAAAGGAAGTCAACAAACAGCTGAATACGATCATTCAAAGGAACAAAAAGCAGCTTCAGGGAGAAATGAACGGAAGAATTCTTCAGCAGAGCGGACCTTTTGAGACAGAAAAGCAACAGATTTCTGGAAAAATAGCAGAATACCAGAAAGCTTATGATTCAGCTTCTGTGGAGCTTGAAAAGGAAATCTTAGGGAAGCAGTCCGGCTTAACCAGTGGAAAGGAAGGCTATGGACCGAATGCCAAACGTAAGCAGGAACTGAAAGAACAGCGCAGGCAGGATCTTGAGAATTACCAGAAGCAGGCAGCTCCAAGACTGGAGTATTTGGATAAAGAAATTTCTAAAGTATACACCAACCTGGAAACAGAGAGAAAATCTACGGAAACCTTTGAAGATAAGTTCAACGGGTTTGCAGCCAGACTGCAGGCATTGGATGAGCTTGGGAAGAACTCTGCCATCATTGGGCTGGCAGCTACTTTTATCATGGGATTATTTATCTGTTTGGAGATCTCTCCTGTATTGGTAAAGCTAATTTCGCATGTAGGACCTTATGATTATCTTTTAGAAAAAACAGAAAATGATTTCAGGCTGTATTCCAAAGAAAAGGTTGAGAAAGGTAATGCCCTGACTGATTTCAGGATTGATGATTTTAAAGATAATTTGTATAAATAATTTTACCGACATTCATGAATCTCACCTTCCTGTTAGCCCGGGAAGGTTTTTATTACAAAAAACTTTTATTAAGAAATATGAATAAGTTGTAATAAAAAAATATAAATTTGAATAACTACAACAAATTAAAATCAAAAAATTAATTACTATGAAAAATTTAAAAAAGGTTTCAAGAGAAAGCTTAAAAAGCATCAAGGGAGGATTTAAAATGTGTAACAGTGAGCTGCCAAACTTCGGATGCGGTGACGCGGAATTTTTTTGCTGTGGACCCGGAGGATGTAGAAGAATATCAGATCTGCCACCGGGATCTTGTGTCATTTTATAATTGAGAATATTACAAAAACTTATACCGATACGATGAAACACTTGTATCCAAATAAAAAAGTCATTGCAAACGCAGTGGCTTTTTTCATTACCGGTAGTCACCATTTAAATAAATAACTTCAGGTTTGTTTATATCATGTGATGCTAAAAGGGTTCATATGCAGACATCTAATTAGAGAGAAAATCTATAAAATTTTAAAATAAAATTAATAAAATCTAATATTTAATATAAAAAATTAAATATTTTTCTATTTATCAATCATTTACGCAAAATATTTTCTAATTTTATATAACTAAATCCTTGTTATCATGAAAAACTTATTTTTTACATGTACATTGCTTATCAGCAGTGCATTTTCTTCTGCTTTAAAAGCACAGGCATCAGAACCTTTCTTAGGACAAATTGCATTTGTACCTTATAATTTCGCTCCAAAAAACTGGGCAGAATGCAACGGACAGATCATGTCTATCGCTCAGAATCAAGCACTTTTTGCTCTTATTGGCACCACTTATGGCGGAAACGGAACCACAACATTTGCTTTACCGGATATGAGGGGAAGAGTGCTTGTTCATAACGGTCAGGCTCCGGGAGGTTCCACGACTTATTCAATGGGACAGATCGGTGGTAGTGAGAGTGTGACTTTAACGGTAACACAAATGCCTGCTCATAATCATACAGTAAATGCCGTAACTGCTGAAGGGAATCAAAACACCCCTACCAATAATCTGCCTGCAGATACAAAACTGCTTGATAAAGAATATTCTGATACAGCAGCAAATACAACCATGAAAGCTTCGATGCTGAATACTACAGGAGGTAACCAGCCTCATGAGAACAGACCTCCGTTTATTACCCTCAAGTGCATTATTGCCTTGAATGGAATTTTCCCAACACAAAACTAATATTATGAAAATTCTTTACTTATTATGCCTGTTTGCAGGAAGCTCAGCTTTTGCACAGACCATAACTTTTAACGGATGTCATAATCTGTTTAATGATCAAAGTTTTGTTTTCAACAAAACAGGAGTAGATGCTTTCAGTAAAAACATCTACATGACAACCCCTATTAATGATCAGCAGCCTTGTGACGGATTAGGAACCTGTGAATTTAAAATTCAATGGAACAACACGCTTACAAGATGGGAATTTCTTGGTGATGAGGGAAACGGGACCTTTACCAATCCTTATTTAATTTATTATAACTCAACAGGAAATAATTCTCTTCCTTTACCGCCTGGGAACAACGTGGGAACATGGGTTGAAAATACGGCTGTGACAAACGGGGAATGTGGCGGAAACCTTACGGTTGCCAACTCCACAATAACAGGAGATGTACAAACCACAACATTGGGAACCTCGGAACTCACCAAAAATAAAATGCAGATTTTCCCTAATCCGGCTTCAGATTTCATCCGTATTGCAGGGTTGGATAGCGGACGGACGATCCAGATTTATGATATTAACGGGCGTCTTGTAAGGTCAGATATGTTTGATTCCAAGATAGATGTTTCTCAGCTTACACCAGGAATCTATGTATTAAAAGTTATGACCAAAGACCTTCAGCATTATGAATTTAAATTCCTGAAAAAATAAATTGTTGAAAGCAATAAACCGGGTTAAGCTTTCGGGTTTCCGGAAGCTTTTTTATTTTAACTCAGGAACATTTTTTGCATCTGTATTGTATGCCTTCAAGTGTTGTAAATCATTTCATCTATTTTCCGGGAACTGAAATATTGAGAATTATATATCAGTCGGGAGCAGTATATGATTATCTTCGGGTACCGCCGGGTATTGTGGAAAAATTCGGAAAGGCAAGATCTAAAGGGAGCTTTCTGAATAAAGTGATAAAGCCAAGATTTAAATATACCAAAATCAGATAAAAAAATGCCTCCGGTCAGACAGAGGCATTTTATATTGATATTTTTTTAATTCCTATAAAGAATAGTTCGGAGCTTCCTGTGTGATAATTACATCGTGCGGGTGAGATTCTTTCAATCCGCTTCCTGTGATCATTACCAGTTTAGAATCTTTTTGTAAAGCTTCAATATCTTTAGCTCCACAATATCCCATACCTGCTCTTAAACCTCCGGTCAACTGGAAGATCACATCTTCTAATTTTCCTTTATGAGGCACTCTTCCTTCGATTCCTTCCGGAACGAACTTTTTAGCTTCACTCTGGAAATATCTTTCTTTTCCTCCTCTCTTCATCGCAGAAAGGCTTCCCATTCCCTGGTAAGACTTGAATTTTCTTCCCTGGAAGATAATTTCTTCTCCCGGAGCCTCATCTGTACCGGCTAAAAGTGAGCCCAGCATCACTGCTCCTGCTCCACTTGCAATAGCTTTTACAATATCTCCCGAAAGTTTGATCCCTCCGTCAGCGATTACTGTTACATTCTGAGATTTAGCATATTCGTATACGTTATAGATCGCAGATAGCTGAGGAACTCCCACTCCTGCAACCACTCTGGTTGTACAGATAGAGCCCGGTCCTACACCTACTTTAAGAACATTGGCTCCCGCCTCTATAAGATCTTTTGCCGCTTCTGCAGTTACGATATTTCCCCCTACAATATCAAGGGTTGGATAGGCTTTTCTGATTTCGGAGATCTTATCTAATACTCCTTTAGAGTGCCCGTGTGCAGAGTCAATAGCAACAATATCAACACCGGCTTTAACCAAAGCTTCAATTCTGTCCAGTGTATCTTCACCTACTCCTACTCCTGCTCCTACAATAAGACGGCCATTCTGATCTTTATTGGCGTTCGGGTATTCCAACTGATTATCAATATCCTTGATCGTAATTAAACCTACAAGTTTATTATCTTTATCTACAATCGGAAGCTTTTCAACCCTGTTCTTTAAAAGGATTTCTTTTGCCTTCTCAAGATTGGTATCCTTGTCTGAAGTGATCAGGTTTTCTTTGGTCATGATCTCTTCGACTTTCATCTCAAGATTTTCCTGATATTTTACATCTCTGTTGGTAATGATTCCTATCAGAATATTATCGGCGTCTACCACAGGAAGTCCTGAGATCTTATATTTCGACATCATATCTTTGGCTTCTCCTAAAGTATGATCTTTGGAAAGGGTTACCGGATCAGAGATCATTCCGTTTTCGGAACGTTTTACACGGTTTACCTGCGCTGCCTGTTCAGCAATCGTCATGTTTTTGTGAATAAATCCTAAACCTCCAACTCTTGCCAGGGCAATTGCAAGGTCTCCTTCAGTAACTGTGTCCATCGCAGCAGAAACTATCGGAACATTCAGCGTGATTTTGTCGGTAAGTCTTGATTTTAAGGATACCTGGTTAGGTAAAACTTCTGAATAAGCAGGGACTAGAAGAACGTCATCGAAAGTGATGGCTGTCTCTACAATTTTGTTATGAATAGACATCTTTACTTTCTTTGCAAAATTAGGCTATTTTGACGACATATGAAAATCCTTTTCGATAGTTTAAATAAAAATTAATAATCAATAACTTAAATCAAAAAACCGCTCTTTTTAATCAGAACGGTTACGGTACAAAATAATTGAAAAGTATGAAACTACTTGTTTGTATATTATATGATCATGTCAAAGGTTTATTTAACGGGTTTCCCATTTTCATCTACATTTTCAATATGAGTCTGGTTATTTTTATCAATATATAATTTTAGCCTTACTTTTCCTTTGGTATCACGGATAAAGACCCCTACATCACCATCAGCTGTTTTACCAGCAAAAAAACGTTCATTGGTAAGCTTACCTTCTTCCCGAAGCTTTGCATAGGCTTTTTTACTTGCATTAGGATCATTCAGCTTTTTCAGGGAATCTTCAAACTTAATGATATCTTCTAAAGGAAAGTTATCCGGACGGTCCCAAAGCTTTAAGCCATATACTCTTTTTTTATCTTTTCCAGCTTCTTCAAGATACTGGAGCTGCATAATCTGATCCGTGTTTCTCTGATCTACAGAATACACCATTCCCGATTCTTTTTCATTGGCATCATACACAAGCCCTCCACACTCATCACCCAAGGAATTGAAGAAAATAAGCCCAGCTTCTCTTTCCCTGGGTTTCATCGCTTTATGATTAACCATTCCGGGATGCTGGCGCTCTTTATTACTGATGACCATTTTTAAGGTTCCATCTTTCTCAACAATATTGATACGCTCTACATCTATCTCCTTAAAACGTTCATTGGAATACTGATTTTTAAATGCGAGAAAAAAGAACATCACACACACTACAGTAAGTACGGCAGCATAGATTTTAAGAATACGGATTTCTCTTATTAATTTTTCCATGCCCGGATAGTTTTCGAGATTAATTGTTTTATTATTTATCTGTAACAGAATTGATCATTTTTGAGATATCGTTAGGGGTAAAATTCCCCTTTACATCTACAAATACAATTTCGTTAGTACGGGAACCTAAAGTGATCAGCATATTTTTAATGGCTTCTCCATCCTGTTTTACACGGATATTGATATTATCCCCGTCATGTTTTATGGTAGCCCACTCTTCATAATGATTATCATTTAAATACCGTGTGTAATCATTAAGCAATTTTTCACTTCCGTTCGATACGGTGAGTATCTTTATTTTGGAAGCTTTCTTCACCAGATTGATCGTTTCTTCACTTTCGCCTTCTTCTTTCAACGCTTTTTTAATGTAAGATTTGGCCAAAATCATCGGTACATTAATGCTCGTGAATTTCGCATCTTTGAAATCATACGCAGAATTTGAGAAGAAATCTATATTCGGTTTTTCGGAAACGATACAGGACTGAAGGGTGAATATTGTCAGAAGGGCTATAAAAATGTTTCTAAGAGTTTTCATGGCAATCATTTTTAGTCAATAGCTTTTAACAATCCCCCCGACGTCTTGCTGATATTGGAGTCTATCTCAGGTCTTCCTTTATATCTTACCGATCCTCCTGAAGAAGCTCTTACTTTCAATTTACCCGATACATTTACGGTAAGGTTTCCTCCGGATGTAGCTTCTGTTTCCAGGTTGGTCAATTTTAGTTCATCTGCCTTGCATAAAGCTCCGCTGCTGACATCAATGGTTCCGGATTCCGCTTTTCCCCCTAAACTGATATTAGACCCGCTTGAGCTTTTGACAGTAATGTTTCCGGCAGTAATTCCGGCTCTGACACGGGCTCCTGAAGAGGCAGAAATATCCGCTTTATTTGAGATTTTAAAATCACCTGTCACATTAGCTCCTGATGAGGCATCAATAGTAATATTATTTTCCGATACAGAATTTACTACAGAAAAGTTGGAACCCGACGAAACGTCAATATTATCCATTCTTGGAGAGGAAACATTCACACTTAGATTTTTAAATCGTAAGTTTTTAACGCCTTTATTATCAATGTATATTCTCAGAACCCCTTTCTCTACCTTTGTAATAACATACTGTAATTTATCCGAATCAGCGATAACTTTCACACTGGCAGGCTTCTCCTGCTTGAATACTACATTTACTCCTGTGCTTATCTGAATACCTGAAAACTCTCCTACATTTCTTGCCTCACCACTCAGATAAGAAGCATTATTTTCTGAGGTAAGATTATTTCTGACATTGGTAATCGAATTCTTTTTAGTCTCACTGGAGTTGATAATCTTACTTACATCATCCATAGAAAGTTTTCCGTCGAGCTTAACAAATATACTTTCTCCGCTTCCCCCATCAATACTTAGTAAGAGATCGTCCAAAATACCGTTCTTGGCTTCAGAAGAAAGGAATTTTATCTTAGCACCGGAATTATTCACAGACATAATCTCACTGTAATTTAAGTTCTTCAGATAAGAAGAAATATCCTGATCCAGTTGAGATAGATTACCCTGAACTCTGCGCCCGTCAGCAGTATTTGATTTTTCAGGATTTTCTGTAATCAAAATTTTCAGCCCATTGATTTTTGACAGCAATGGTTTGATCTGATCCAGCTGCGAGTCATCAATATTCAGGCTGCTGAGCATACCGAACATCGGTTTGGCAATTTTAATAGAGGTCACTCCCTCTACTTCCTGATATTTTTCAAAAAGCTGGTCGAATTTATCTCTTTGCCCATATACATTAAAGAAATGAGAAAAGGCTAGCGCGAGTATTATGAATAGTTTTTTCATGAGTCAATTTTATTTTTTTAAGTTGATAATTACTATAGAACAGATCAGATCTCTTTCATTTAATAATCATCGTCTACTACTTTAGGTTGTACCAATTTTTCACTAACGTTATTTGCAAATATCTGGAATGAATACTTAGTCACATTGATTGCTTCTTCTACATTATCGATTCTTTTGCCGTTTACAATGACATAAGAATTTTTGTATCCTGTAGAGTCTTTTGTTTTATTGTTTTTAAAAGAAGAATTATCTACATATCTTGGCTTTCTCTCTTTTTTAAGCCTTCCTCTTTTTGGCAGGATCTCATCCAAAACATCTTTTTCAGCTACCGGATTTTCCTGGAATATTGAATCTCTTTTCGCTCCTGAAATAGAATCCGTATGATTAATTGCTACCTGTCTCTGATGATCACTATTTTCTTCAATGAAATCAGATTTTTGTCTCAACACTTCATTTTTCACAAGTTTTTCCCTGTCCTGTACTTCTGTCTTGGAACCATTATTATAAAAGAAAAATCCGATACCGAAAAGCAGCATTACGCTGGCAGCCATCCAGAACCATTTAGGGAAAGAGGGCTTTTTTCTTTCTTCTAACGGAATAATTGGAGCAGCATCTTTCTCAGGTTCCTTACCTTCTGCTTTCTGAAGAAAATCTTCAAAGCTCCAGTCCATTTTTTCTTCCTTGATATCCCGGAAGATTTCGTCGTATTTATCTTGTAATTGATCTTTTTTCATAGCTCATCAGTTGTGAGATTTGTTCTTTTACCTTTTGTCTTGCCCGCATAAGGTTTACCCTTACTGCATTTTCCTCCATTTCCAGCATATCAGAAATTTCGGAAACATCATACTCTTCTACATCTTTCAAATGGATGACCATTTTCTGCTTTTCCGGAAGCTGATTGATAAATCCCATAATATGTTCTTTAAGATTATCGACTTCCATACTGTAAAGCTCCGACCGGTGAAGCTGCATATCTGCAAAACCTATTTTCACATCGTGATGCTTCAGCCGGTTCAGACATTCGTTCCGTACAGATTTCAGGGCATAGGATCTAAAATTTCCAAATTGCTCCAATTCATCTCTTTTCTGCCAGAACTTCATCATCAGATCCTGCACCACATCTTCTGCTTCATCACTGCTCATGACGAACCTTTTCGCAAAACGATACATCTCGTCTTTGAGAATAAACACCGTATTCTTGAAAGTTTCTTGGGTCATGAGTTTTGTTTCTTATAGGTAAGACAACCGGTCTTTCAAATCTATTACATCAAAAATAAAAAAACTTCAAAAAAATTTGAAGTTTTTATTTTTTACCGAGAAGCTGCTTCAGAAATGTGATCTCCGCATCCTTGTCTTTAAGCCTTTGTTCGTATTGTTCTATTAGTTTTTCAGAGGCATTAATGGCTGCATAATTCTGAGCTATTGCAACTTCATTATTATTTTGATTGACAGTTATACTATCTCCGCTCAAAAAATCAAGAACGCTTATCTCTAATACTTTTGCGATATCCTCCACCTGAGAAAAAGCGGGCTTGCTTTTATCATTCTCAAAATTAGAATAGGTTTTCTGGGAGACATTCAGAACTTCCGCAAGGTATTCCTGCGTAAAATTTTTATTGATCCTCGCTTTTTTCAGTTTTTCTCCTAAAGTCATAGCACAATGTATTTTTACCAAAATTACATATTTTTTTCTTTTAGAAAAATATTACGGAAACCAGTAATTTTCTACTGTATTATTTCAATTTATTATTCACACCTTTGTAGAGTTATAAAAAAAGTATATATTTAAGCATTAAAAAACGCTTATGAAGAAAAAACTAATCATTCGGTTGGCTTTGCTGGTTGTAACAACCTTTTCTGTATATTCCTGCCGAGCAGAGGATGAAGTGCTTCCTGCTGAAGAACCAACCCAATTCCGTGCTTCTATAGCCATGTTTCAGAAATTTGATGAAAAAGTACAGTCTGATGCCAAATTCAGGTATGAAAACAGCCAGCAGGATTTTCAACAGCCGGCTGAAAGAAATAACTATCCTTATGTCTCTACCGTAAACATTCCTATCTCTGCAGTAAGCTATAAAGTTCCTTTTAAAGAAACGATCTCTGCCTTTCTTGCCAATGCTGAAAACAGTATCTTCAGCCAGGAGTTTTACAGTAAATTCGGTAGTCCTTTCTACGCTGTATCTACTTACACTTACGGGAACAATTCCAAGGCTATTGCTTTTCCTATTCTCAAAGGAGATCAGGTAACAGCTTTTATTCATGGGATTGTTACTCCTGCCAGGGACTATGTGCAGTTTACAGTAGTACAGAATACGGAACCTGCCACGCTTCAGGTGCTTGCAAGGCTACAGTATGCGGTGGATAACCTCTATCCTTCAGGTCCTGTGATGTCCAGGGGGATTGGGACCAATGAAGAACACATCCGTGTCAATGAAATAGAAGAGATAACAATAGTAAAGATCAATCATATGGATCAGACCGGCGGCTTTATCCTTCATCATCCAGGTTATGACTGGTGGAAGGACGCTTCTTGGACAGACCCAAAAAACGGTCCTATTGGAGGAGGCAAGTCTATGTCCGGTGATGGCTCCAAGCACAAGTTCCCAGATTATCTGGATGACGGTGAAAATTCTAATAAAGAGATTATTGATAGTTTAAAAAAGTATCCATGTGCTCAAAATCTTGTAGGGTTATTACCAAACTTAAAAAATGATATAGGGAAAGCTATGAATAGTATTTTCAAAAATAGTAAAGATTATAATATTACTTTTAGAGCTAAAAGTGGACTAGGAGATATAGACGGCACTACTTTTTCATCATATTCAAGTGAGTTTGGAACTTTTAAGGCTGTAATAAATTTAAACGATAATGTATTAGAAAATGCAACGAAGGAATATATACTTGTAACGATGTACCATGAGACAATTCATGCCTATTTAGATTATGAGAGGTTTAAACTCGGAAATGAAGCATTTCAAGATCAGTATCCCAGCGTAATCGTAGGTTATGATTATTCGACTGACGGAACTATGATTAATAGATATAAATTTATAGAAGGACATCAGCAGGTAGGACCATTTTTAACAACACTTCAAAATATATTGACTACCTATAATAGCAGCCTTCCAATAGAAACAGCAAAGGCCATGGCAAAAGCTGGAATAACCACAATGACATCCGAAGAAAGAGAATTGAATAGAAATGAAAGAAATGTCTCTCTTGGAAAACATAAAGGAACTAAGTGTCCATAAAAAGATAAAACAAATGAAAATAAAATCTTTTTTACTAATCCTGCTCTTTATCCCTATCTTATTTTTTCCTCAAAAATATATTCTTTTAGACAGCCTAAAATCGAATTTTATTGTCAATGAATATACATTGGATACTAATGAACTATATGAAATTAAAAAAGATATAAATCTTTATAATGTGTTTATTTCTAAAAATACAATTTTGTTAGTAACAGTTCTACCTGATCTGTCTGAAAAAGTTCTCCCAAGATTGGATGAGAGAGGTAACAATTGGCAAATTGTCAATTTTGAAGATATTAAGGATAAAATCATATCTAATGATAAAATAATAAATATAGCAGTGAATTGGAAAATAAATAATACCCCTGATAAGAAAACACTGCAATATCAATTGATAAAAAAAGAAAATGATAGTTATTATACTTCTAAAATGTGTCTAACTGAATTGTTTAGTATTGGGAGTCTCAAATATCCATTAATCTCTTCTTATGGGACTATTAATACCGCAGAGCAGAAAGTAACGATAAAAGAAATGGAAACAAGTTTTAAGTGTCAGTTTCCTAACAAAGATTTTATCATGGATATAACTGTAAATAATAAGATCAGAGCAATAGACCAACTATATAATTTTAGAAATTATTTATCAAAAGAATATATGATTAAGGGGAACAAGGCATATCAATTCTGGACATTTGATGGTTGGTGGACACATGATGGATATAACGAATCTCGTGGAATAGATCGTTTTTTATATATACCGGGTAAAGGTATTGTCGGCGGATCCTATGATTTTTATTTCAGGAAAAACTCTGGAACAAATTCATCAAATAGTAATTTTATAGTTTCCGACTTTAAACTATGGGGAAACATTATTAATGAAAAAATAATGACAGCTAAAGAGTTAAAATAACTAACCTGAGTTCGGATTAAGCGAAGCTTAAAAATAATTGACCATCATCTACTTTTTTTAAGTTGAGTGCCATTTTTTTTGGAAAGAAGCAATAAGCAGTGAGTCCTCCCAAAATGTTCATCATAAAATTGTTTACGCTTCGATGTCTGGTGTGCTCCACTTGGCAATGGTTTTTTAATTCATCATTTATGGTTTCAATGATTGCTCTTTTTCTAAGCAAGATCTTGTCTTCCATTTTCATGATATGATTTTTCATATTCTTGCGAAGTTTAGTAAATAATTGGATGCCATCGGCAAAAAGCACTTCCCACAAAGCTTTTGAAAGGTATCCTTTATCGGCAAATAGTTTTCCAAAGAGCTTCTGAGTCATGTTTTTAATGTGCTTGATATTTCTGTCATCCACATTTCCTTTCGTTAGATAGAAGGATAAAAGTTCACCTTTTTCGTTACAAACCAAATGCAGCTTAAATCCATAAAACCAACCCATTGAAGACTTTCCCCGTTCTGCCAAACCCTTGAAGACTTTATGGTTGTGTATTCTTTGATTTCTGCAAACTTTCAGAGTTGTACTGTCCATAAAGCTTATACCTGTGCATTTCCCCATGCATTTTTCTTTCAGAAATAAAGCAAAAACGACAAAACTTCTTTGTTGAAGTTCAATAAATCTATTGTAAGAAAGGGTTTTAGGAAATAAGTCCTTCCAGTAACCACAAACTATTTCCTTATAATAATGCTTAAACGTTTTGTGAGCGCCCAAATGAAAGCCAATCATAATGGTGATCATTTCAGAATCTGACATTATAGAGGCTCTGCTTCTTCTTTTCCTGCTATCGCCTAGTGCTTCCAACTTCATTTTTTTTATTTGAGTGGCAAACTCTTTACAAAAATCATCAATTTGTACAAAAATATTTGTAATTTGGTCTTTTAAATTCATAGTAATAATTCGTTTAAATATTTGAATATCAAGAACTTAAATATACGAATTATTACTTTTTCTTACAAATTTTTATGAGTTGCTTATCCCGAACTCAGGTTAACTATATGACAAATTCACACCAAAATATTATATTATGGTTACTTAGCTGCAGAATAGTTGGGGAACGATAATTCAGATTTAATCATCATTGAAAAATATATTAAATGACTGTCAGAAAGGAAACAAAAACTCATAGAAGAAATGGGAAAATATAGTCCCATAAACCCGTTGTTCATTATGAAATATAAAGAAAAAGTTGTTCATTTGATTGAAAATCAGTAAAATGTATTAGCGATAAAGCATTTACAATGAACAAATTGAATGCAAATTACGAAAGGATTTTGGAAGTTTTAAAAAAATATCAAATGAAAATTCTCGTATAGGATTACAGGAAAATTTCGTAAAAAAGGCTATTTTCACAAGTTGTTAGACAGTCTTTAATACGTATCAAAAATATGTTTCAGGATGGCTTTATCTTCCTCCGTCAAAGCCACCTTTCTTCTGGCCATAGCTCTTTCTGCCACTTCATAGACTTTATCCAGCTTGAATCTTTCGTCATCCTTCAACCCACCCCATGAGAAGTTCTCCACAAGGTTAGGGGGAAAACCCGGTTTGAAAATATTGGATGCGACTCCTACAACAGTTCCTGTATTCAATTGGGTATTGATCGCTGTTTTAGAGTGATCTCCCATAATGAGGCCGGCAAACTGCAAGCCAGTATCTTCAAAGGCTTTCGTCCTGTAGTTCCAGAATTTTACATTCCCGTAATTATTCTTCATGTTCGATGAATTGCTGTCTGCTCCGAAATTGCACCATTCACCGATCACCGAGTTTCCTATAAAGCCTTCATGTCCTTTACTTGAATAGCCGAAGATAATAATGTTATTCACTTCACCTCCTACTTTACAATGTGGTCCTACAGTAGTTGCTCCGTATATTTTAGCTCCCAGATTAAACTTAGAATCGTCACAAAGCGCAATAGGTCCACGGAGATGGCAGCCTTCCATCACCTCTGTGTTTTTCCCAATATAAATTTTACCGGTCTTTGTATTGATTGTTGAAAACTCAATATAGGCACCTTCTTCGATGAAGAGATCTTTTTTATCACCTAAAAAACCATTGGTGGAAGATAATTCCTGTGAAGTTCTTCCCTTGGTAAGCAAATCAAAATCAAAATCAATAGCGTGGTGGTTGTATGTAAATAGGTCTTTCGGTTTTTTAAAGAATATCAATTCCTCTTTAATATCCGTCATTTTTTCAATCTGGTTTAAGGAGAATCCCTTCATATTGATCCTGGCAGCGATCAATTCATCTTCATATACCAAAGCTTCTCCCTGTTTAAGATTCCTGATCTGCTGAATTACAGTTTCTGTAGGCAGGAAATTGGGAACCAGAAAAAGGCTTTCTTTTTCTTCCGGGGTTTTAAATTTATCCTGAAGGTACATTTCCGTGAAGTAAGATACCTCAGTGTTTTCCAGAATTTTTTGCCATCTCTCGGAAAATGTCAGGATTCCGCATCGCATGTCAGCCACCGGGCGGGTAAAAGTAAGTGGAAGAAAGTCTTCCCAATATTGTGCGTCTGAAAATACTAATTGCATTTTTTAGAAGTTAAGAAGTTAGAAATTAGAAGTTAGAGACTGCTGGTCGGGATAGGAGGTGTTTGCTCCGAAGTCAACTGTCAGTTTCTAAATTCCATTCCAAACAAAAATACAAAAAGATGTGGGAAGTTGGAAGAGAGACGTGATTAAAAGATGAGAGATAAGAGACACAGGATTGGAGACCCTGATTCCCGGTAAGAAAATTATCAATAAGATTGACCTTTCAATTTTTTTTTCGGTTTGAATAGTATAAAGTTTAAGCTAAATGCCAATGAATTTATTTCCATTTATTTTTAACGGACTCAATGAATTTACCATCTGGTTTTCAAATTAAGTACTTTAATTAACTAGCCTTAATTTCTAGCCTCTATACAAAAAAAGTCTCCCAAATCATTGGAAGACTTCAATATTTTATATAATACAAAAATTACTTAGCGAATTTTTTGTATTTGTTCATGAACTTATCAACTCTACCTGCAGTGTCAACTAATTTTACTTTACCAGTGTAGAAAGGGTGAGAAGTTGAAGAAATTTCCATTTTGATTAGAGGATACTCTTGTCCTTCGTACTCGATAGTGTCTTTTGTTTCTGCAGTAGACTTGCAAAGAAACACCTCGTCGTTACTCATATCTTTGAAAACAACAAGTCTATAATTTTCTGGGTGAATTCCGTTTTTCATAATACAATTTTTAAAAAAATTAAAGTTTGCTTTCGAAATAGTAATGGATATTTCTCTGCTAATTTTAGGTTGCAAAAGTACAACAATTTTTCTAATATCCAAATACCGATTCAATATTTTTTTATTGATAAGAAATTTAAAGTATTTTCGTTAAATTTGGAACCTACTTAAACCTTAATTTCAATGAAATTCAAATTATTACTGGCTTTTTCTTTCTGGATGCTACTTGTAGCAGTATCATGTAATAAGGATGATATTACCTTTGATGAGCCTTCACAGCCACTACGTTTTTCAAGGGATACGGTATTCTGTGATACGGTCTATCATCAGGTACGTTCAGAGACCTACGTAGTAAAGGTATATAACAATGAAGATAAGGATATCCTGATCCCAAGAGTCAATCTTGAAAAAGGAGCTGCATCTTTATACAGGATCAATGTAGACGGAAAGCCGGGATATGATTTTCAGAATGTTCCGTTGAGAAAAAAAGACAGCCTTTATATTTTTGTTGAAATTGCCCCGGAAGCTACCGGCCCGGAAGCCATTGCCGAAGATAAAGTCATTTTCACCGGTCCAGCCGGCCAGCAGCATGTCACTTTATTCTCTGTAGTACAGGACGCTGAATTTTTTATCCAGACTCCTACCAATCCGAATGTGATCTCCAATTCTACAACATGGAATAACAATAAGGCCAAGATCATTTACGGAGATCTTACCATCGATCCTAGCGTTACACTCGATATAGAGCCGGGAACCAAAGTATACTTCCACAAAAACAGTGGAATGAAAGTATCTTCCGGAGCTGTTTTAAATATTAACGGAACCCAGGATGAGCAGGTAATTCTCCGGGGAGACAGAAATGATCCTTATTATGATACGATCTCCAAAAACTGGAATTCTATCAGAATGGAAGCCAACTCTATCCTTAATATGAACCACGCCAGACTTTTCGGGGGAACAAGAGGCCTGGAAATGAGACAAACCACTGCCAATATTACCAATTCATTCATCCATACTTTCTTTGAATATGGAATTTACGCGGTAGGGTCTACTGTGAATGCCAGCAATCTCGTGATGAACAACTGCGGGCAATCATGTATTGGGATTTTCAAAGGTGGAAAGCATAGCTATACCCATGCTACGATCGCCAATTATTCCAAAACAATGGGCACATTCGACAGAAAAGGAATCTTCGCAACCAATGAATGGAAAAATGATGCAGGCCAAACAGAACAGGGAGCTTTGCAGCAGCTTGATATAAGAAACAGTATCATCTATTCTGACAGGGATAATGCTGTCCATTTTGAGCAGACACCGGGACAGCAGTTTGAATTTTTCATCCAAAACTGCTTATTAAAATACTCGGAAACATCAGAAGCAGGTTTCCCTTTTGACAATAATGTCAATGTGGTACAAAGTATCAAAAATGAAGATCCTCAGTTCGTCAATTATTTTATGGCCAAAATGAACTTAAGGGTAAAAACAACATCTCCTGCAAAAGGAAAGGGAAATACAACTGTAGCAGGAAGTGTACCTTTTGATATTGTGAATGAATCCAGAACCACTAACCCTACACTCGGAGCTTATCAATAATGGAAATCACCCAACTACAGCAGCAGGTCGATGAATGGATCAAAACCATTGGCGTAAGGTATTTTAATGAGCTGACCAATATGGCCATGCTGACAGAAGAAGTCGGAGAAGTAGCCAGAATCATTGCCAGAAGGTATGGTGAGCAAAGTGAGAAAGAAAGTGACAAAAGTAAAGATCTGGGAGAGGAGCTTGCCGATGTACTTTTCGTAACATTGTGCCTGGCCAATCAAACCGGAGTGAATCTGCAGGATGCTTTTGACAGAAAAATGAAAATCAAAACTGACCGTGACAAGGAGCGGCATCAGAATAACGAAAAATTAAAATAAGAACCTGGATTTCAGATAAGAGTCTCTGAACATCTGAAATCCGGATTCTGAAATCTGAAGAAAATAATGAAGCTAGAAAAATCAAAATTAAAAGGAAACCAGACAATACAAATCAGCGGTTCGAAAAGTATTTCGAATCGTTTATTGATTCTGGAAAGTCTGTTCAGCAATATAGAAATCGGAAACTTATCCAATTCTCAGGATACACAATTACTGAAAAAAGCACTATCTGAACAAAATGCGGATGTGACAGACATCCACCATGCAGGAACAGCGATGCGTTTTCTTACTTCGTATTATTCCATTCAGGAAGGGAAAACAACTGTACTGACCGGTTCCGGAAGAATGAAAGAGAGACCGATCAAAAACCTGGTAAGCGCTTTGAGAGATCTTGGTGCGGAAATCGAATATCTGGAAAATGAAGGATTTCCCCCTTTAAAGATCACAGGAAAAAAGATCACTCAAACTTCAGTAAATGTGCCGGCCAATATTTCCAGCCAGTTTATTACATCTCTGCTTCTTATTGCCGGAAAGCTTGAAAACGGACTGGAAATTCATCTTGTAGGAGAAGTGACTTCAAGATCATATATTGAAATGACACTGGATATTCTGACAAGATTTGGAATCAAAAACAGTTTTGAAGGAAACACCATCAAAGTAGAGCCATTTGTGAATAATCATTCTTCGGCCATCACCTATGAAGTGGAAAGTGACTGGAGCTCCGCATCCTACTTCTATTCGATCTGTGCATTGGGAAGAGAAACCATCCATTTGAAAAGTTTTTACAAAGAGTCTACTCAGGGAGATTCTGCCATTGCAAAAATTTATGAAGATTTCTTTGGAATTAAGACAACTTTCACCGAAAATGAGCATAAACTAACACTGGAACCTCAGCCAGGATTTTCTTTTCCGAAAAAAATCGTTCTGGATATGAACAACTGCCCGGATATCGCACAGACGCTTTGTGTAACAGCGGCAGCATTAAAGATTCCTTTTGAAGTTTCAGGACTGGGAACTTTAAGGGTAAAAGAAACCGACAGACTGCAGGCTTTATATAATGAATTGAAAAAACTGGGTACCGAAACCAAAATTACGGATCTAACGATTGAATCGGTAAGCTTTGGGGAACCGGAAGACTCTATTTCCATTAAAACGTATCAGGATCACAGGATGGCGATGAGCTTCGCGCCCTTCTGCCTTATCAAAGAACTCAATATTGAAGATGATGATGTAGTGGAAAAATCTTACCCGATGTTCTGGAAGGATCTTGACGCTATAGTGGCTAATTAATCTGAAAATTTGAAAAATGTGGTCATTTGAAAATGGATGAATACTGCCTGATCTCAAATGACTGTATTTAAATATATACTCCATGAAATATCTGGTCTTTTTAGCTTTATGCTTTCCTGCGATTCTTTGGGCACAATATCTGCAGCCTAATGAAGAAATTGTCTATTCTTTTGAAACAAAGACAGGAAAAAGAATGGCACTGATAAAAGATAAAAAGAACGAATATATTCAATACCGGTTTGGGACCAAAAACCATATTGAAATGGAATTTCCGGCAGAAAGGACTCAGGAAAGCTGGAAAAAATTCAAATATAATTCTTATTCCAGAGGCGGAGGAAAACAAAATGCGGGAATGGAGCTGGAATATCTTTCATTTATTAATAACGGCTATACTTATTTACTTTACAGAACTTATCATGCAGAAGATGAGTCATTCTCTGCAGGTATTACCATTACGGACAGCAAGGGTAAGGAAACTGATATTACAGGTGTTTACAAGACAGTGAAGGGCTGCCTCTGTAATCTTGAAGATACCGGTATGATCAAAAAAGAAGATACCGGTTTATAACTTAAAGGTCCTTCTTATGAAAAGCCTCCCACCCTCATTACTGTTTTTCTTCTCACCACATTTCACATTAATAGCCTGTTTAAATTTGTATTAAAATATTATTTCTCGCTGATTGATTTACGAATAATGATCTGCTGAATCTGCAAAATCAGCGGGAAAATAAAAAAATAAAGCGTTAAATTAATTAGACAAAATGATTAGCCATTAAATTTAAACAGATCTTAGTAAAAAGTTCTTTTGTTATTCTGAATTAGATAAAATGAAGAGCCATAATATTTGATCTTAGAAATTCCCCTGCATACTCAGAATGACATAAACAGAGTTTTGGGGCGTTTTGAAGCTGATATTTTCCGGCTTCAATATTCTCTATTTTATCCTTCAGTATTGACATCAACTTAATCTTCTCTTAAAGTTAAATTAACTCCTCATATCTTGATATATCCTTATTTTTAGACTTAAATAAAAATATAATACAATTATGTTCAAGCACAACATGAGACGTTTAACAGCCATTACTTTTGGTATTGCAACAGCAAGCATATTCTTTTCCTGTTCCAATGACAGCATTCTTGAGAGGGATTCGAACAATGCCAATCTGAGTTCCCTTGAAAAGGCAAATTACAGAACCGCCTCTTTGGTTCCTATCGAAATGAACAGCTGGATGGCAGGCCTACAGGATAATATTTCTCTTTCTAAAATCTCTATTCCAGGAACCCATGATTCCGGTGCAATGAGAGAAGTCCCGTCAAACAGCGGAACGGCCAAA
Source organism: Chryseobacterium sp. UF-290 (assembly GCF_058245615.1). NCBI lineage: Bacteria > Pseudomonadati > Bacteroidota > Flavobacteriia > Flavobacteriales > Weeksellaceae > Chryseobacterium > Chryseobacterium sp. UF-290. The sequence continues at coordinate 23,379 of NZ_JBSICB010000003.1, read as the reverse complement.
ACCCAAAATCTGACCATTGCCGAGCAGCTTAATGCCGGTGTCCGTTTTCTGGATATCCGTTGCAGACATATTGACAATGCTTTTACCATTCACCACGGTCCTATTTATCAGAACTTAAATTTCGATGATGTTCTTAATGCCTGCTATGCATTTCTGGCAAGCCATCCTTCAGAAACCATCATTATGTCTGTGAAAGAAGAGTATGATGCTTCCAATACGACCAGAAGCTTCGAGAGTACTTTCGATTCGTATATCCAGAAAAATCCTTCGAAGTGGGATTTAGGAACAACCATTCCTAACTTAGGAGATGTACGGGGAAAAATCAAATTGTTAAGAAGATTCTCTGCCGGGACCGCAAAAGGGATCAACGCGACTTCATGGGCAGATAATACCACTTTTGAAATCAACAATCCCGGAGCCCAGCTGAAAGTTCAGGATTATTATAAGGTAACAAACAATGATGATAAATGGAACGGCATCTTCAATCTGCTGAATGAAGCAAAAAATGATACCAACGGAAAGCTTTTCATCAACTTTACAAGTGGCTACAAGCCGGGAATTTTTGGAATTCCAAGCATTCCTACAGTTTCCAACAATATCAATCCTAAGCTTAAAACGTTCTTTCAGAACAACACGCATGGATCATACGGGGTGATGCCTATTGATTTCGTGACTGCGGAATTATCTGAACTGATCGTCAAAACCAATTTCTAGTTTAGTTATCATTAGATATTCTCTGAAGGGCTGTCTCTGTTTGGGGCAGTCTTTTATTTTTACAAGAGGTAATGAGAGTTTTTCGCTCGCAGATTTTGGAGATTATGCTGATTAGCCAAACATCTGCACGATCGGCGAGAGGCAAAATTTAATGGATAAAAAAGCCTGTTTCAGATCTGAAACAGGCTTTAAAGTAATCCGATTTACAAGTTTATCGCTGAATTCCGTAAGCCGACAATATTTTATTGAAGATCTCTGTATTTTCAAACAGCCCGGTAAACTCTTTTGAATGGGGGCCGTAAGCAAAAACACTTGACGGAATGGAAGTGTGATCATTGGTACTGAAATTTCCGAATACCCATCCTTCCTTAAGATTTCCATCCAAAAGACTTAAACCTCCGGTTTCATGGTCACCTACGACGATCACTAACGTTTCCTTATTTTCATCCGCAAACTTCATAGACTTTCCTACCACATGATCAAAATCCAGTAACTCTGTAACAAGCTGCTCAAGATTGTTGCTGTGCCCTCCTCCATCCGTCTGGGAAGCTTCCACCATCATAAAGAAACCTTTTTTGTTGTTCTTCAAATCATTTAAAGTAAGATCAAAAGCGTCAGCCAGCCAGTTTCCTCTACCAGTTACTCTTTGCGAAGCCAGAGGATCAATAATCACAGTGCGGCTGCTTATCTTTCTCACTGATTTAAGATCCTGATACAGATCTATTTTTGCTTCTTTGAATTTCAGCAGGTTTTCCTGAGACAATCCGCTTGTAGGCCCGCCGATCAGGATTTTTGTTTTGGAAGTAATAAAATCTTTCAGAATAGGCTCAGAACTGTTTCTGTTATCAGAATGCGCATAAAAATCAGCAGGAGTAGCATCTGTGATATCTCCCGTGGAAATCAGTCCGGAAACCAACCCTTTATCTGCAATAATATCAGGGATCTGTGCCAGAGCTTTTCCCATATTGTCTACTCCTACAAATGTATTCTTGGTCTTCACACCGGTAGCAAACGCGGTAGATCCCGGTGCAGAATCTGTAATATAGGCATTGGATGAATTGGTTTTAGACAGACCTGTTGCTTTCATATTGAAAACATTCAGCTGCCCTTTGTTAGCTGTAAAAGCAGCATAATATTGAGGAAGAGAAGTTCCGTCAGGGATCAGGAGAATAACATTCTTTACTTTTTTATTGGCTCCATCTGTTTCATAGGTGGGAGTATAAATACTGTATTCCTTTACATTTTTATAAAAGTTTTTCGGAATGGTATTCATGAACTTTTTAAGATCCGGAATGTGATCGGTGTTAATATAATCTACTCCCATGCCCATCAGATTCACCCATGCATTCGGAAAATCCGGGGCTCCGTAGAAGCGCATTGGTTTCTGCTGCACATGGGCTTTCTCCACAGATTTTTTGATCCTGTCCGTTTCCTCATCTCTTGGAATGCCTTTTCCGTTCCATTTAACAAGTTCCTGCAAATCTGCACTGAACATCCCAATCCTTTTTAACTGGTCCGGTGAATAGTTTTTATCCAGATCACCATCGAAGTAAAGATAATTCGGATAGTTTTTAAAATCCTCCGGCTGAGGTCTCCCCCCTGTAATCACAATTTTCACTCCCGGATTTCCGGTAATCTCAGGATATTTTTTCAGCGTATTGATTAAGGCGCTCAGGGTTGTCTGATAATCCTGTTTGACATCGATAAGCAATTGCAGCTTTTTGTTGGCATCGGGATAGATATACCCTTTATTCAGCCTGATCTGTTTTGAAATATTGTCCAGATAGAGATTTTCCAATGTCCTGTCCAGGGAAAGCTCTTTTTCAGTATGGGCTACCCAAAGCTTATCTTTTACAAGAAATACATCTGCTTCTATAGAACCAAAATTCGCATAATAAGCCTGCCAGAAAGGGATCTCCTGCATATAATCATTGTGTGAATGGGCATTCCCTACACTATAATTTAAATAATTCTGTGCCTGATTTTGAGCAAAAAAGAATAAGGCTACTGCAGCCAAGATTTTTGATAGTTTCATATTGCTGTGAAAAAACTATATCATTACAGTATTTTCTGCAATGATATAGTGGATTATATTATATTTCAATTTTACCAGCCTTCATTTTGTTTAATGATTCCATGGCTGTTTACAATTTCAACCTGTGGAACTGCCCAGACATTATGTATGGCCGGGTTAAAATTTCTTGCTGCCCATACTACCTGTCCGTTCATCCCATGCAATGGCTGCGCATAAGCTGCCTGCGCATCGCCCCAGCGTACAAGATCCCTGTGTCTGTCTGCCCATTCGCCTGCCAGCTCACAACGTCTTTCATGCTTCAGGTCAGCCATTGTACATCCGTTCTTCGGGGTCAGACCTGCCCGGACTCTGATCATATTGATTTCCTGATCTGCAGATTTACCCTGCATCAGCAGAGCTTCTGCTTTGATAAGAATAACCTCAGCATAACGCATAATCGGAACTGCCAGGTCTGTACATGGATAATCTCCGTTCGCACTTACATGACCGCTGTTCAGCTGATATTTGAACGCATCCATATATTTATTGAACTGATATCCGGTAAGGGAATTAGTGGAAGAATATATTCTCTCTTTTCCGTTAAAAGTAAACGTATCTCCAGTCTTCAGAATGGTAGTGCTTCTTCTGAGATCACCTGATTCATATTCATCGTACAGTTCTTTTGTAGGCTGAAAATATCCCCAGCCGTTATATTCTCCCCAACCTTTATTTTCAAGCATTACTCCCGGCAAAATACTTCCCCAGGCTGTAAATTTCGGAGTACCAGGAATTGACCAGACATATTCTGAGCTATAGTTATTCTCAGCTTTGAAAACATCGGCGAAATTGTTCAGCAGACTTCTGTTTCCTTTGGTCATCACTTCATTAGCCCAGAATTCCGCATTCTTCCAGTCTTTCATAAACAAATATACTTTTGACAAAAGTGCCCATGCAGCCGCTTTATGTGGCCGTCCATAGTCCTTCGCAGGAAGCTCTTCCTGGGTAGGTAACAGCTCCGCTGCTCTTTTCAGATCATCCACAATATAGTTGTAGTTGTCCATCACACTGGCGGCTCTTGGGATCGGATTAGGGTCAGGATCCTTTGAACGGTCAATAATAGGTATTCCCGCTTTTTCATTCCCATAGTTATAAGCCAGCTCAAAATACATTCTGCTGCTCATAAATAAAGCCTCGCCCAGATATTTGCTTTTGACAGCCTGTGAAGTCTGGATATTATCAACGTTTCTGATCACACGGTTGGCAACTCCTATTACGTTATACCTTTTATTCCACTGCGTTTCCAGGTCTCCTGCCGCGATGTAGTTGCTGCTGAAATTTTTGGCGTTATCCGCTTCACTCTTTGCTCTTCCGGTTACCATATCATCACTTGCGTTGATAAGCCAGAAAAGACCTCTTCCGTAGAATTCTCCGTCAAATAAAGGTTTATACATTGCATTCGCCCCTGTAATAAGGTCGTTTTCCGTTTTCCAGAAGCTGGCTTCTGTAGGAGTTCCTTCCGGCTGAATATCCAGCTCTCCTGTACAGGATAGAAGCATTACGGAAATTCCTGATATTAAAAATATTGTATTGAATAATTTCATTTTTTTACTTTTTTGTTGTTTAAAATTATAAGCCGATTTCCACTCCGAAGATGAATGAACGTGACTGAGGGTATCTGCCGGTATCAACACCGTAGGAATTCATTCCCACTTCAGGATCAAAGCCTGTATATTTGGTAATGGTAAACAGGTTATTGGTCGTTACATAAATCCTTAGCTTATTCACATCCAGCTTTTGGTAAAGCTCTCTTGGTAATGAATAACCGATCGTAAGGTTCTTTAATCTCAAATAAGATCCGTCTTCCACATAGAAATCCGATACTTTGGAATAATTACCGTTCGGATCACCATGTACCAGCCTTGGAATATCTGTGTTGGTATTCTGAGGTGTCCAGGCATTAAGAATATCTTTTTCCATATTGTAATTCTGCCCGGTTCCCCCCGGGTTCATCGAAATAAACTTCAGTCCGTTGAAGATCTTATTGCCATATACTCCCTGGAAGAAAACGTTCAGGTCAAAGTTTTTCCATGTCATATTGTAAAATAATCCGTATGAAAATTTAGGGTATGGGCTTCCAAGGTTGACAAAGTCGTTATTATTAAGAACTCCGGTGTTTCCCTCTTTTTTCAGGAATTTGATATCTCCCGGTTTGGCATCCGGCTGAATCAGATTTCCGTTAGCATCCTTATAGTTGTTGATCTCTTCCTGAGTCTGGAAAATCCCGCATGTCCTGTAGCCATAGTAAGAATAAAGCGCATCCCCCACTTTTACACGGGTTGGTTTCAGCACTCCTCTTACTCCATTATCATTGATAAATATCTCATTTACATCAGCTAGCTGCTTCACCGTATTTTTTAGTTGACTAAAGGTCGCTCCGATTGAATAAGTGAAATCTCCTGTCCCTTTACTGTTATAATTAATTCCCAATTCATATCCTTTGTCCTGGAACAGTCCTGCATTCACATACTGATTATTATAGGTTGCCGTACTTGGTAAGCTAACATTAAAGATCTGATCTTTGGAATTTTTTACGAAATAATCAAACTGCAGGGAAAGACTGTTGTGCAGGAATGAGGCATCTACCCCAAAGTTGGTCTGCTCAGATTTTCCCCATTTCAGGTTTGGATTAGGGCGTGTTGTAGCATAATAAGCAATATTCTGAGAAGGGTCCTGCCCAAAGATGATATTATTATCTCTGGTCATCAGAGGATTTACCGCCTGTGGAGAAATTCCTCCAAGATTCCCCAGGATACCGTAACTTCCTCTGAATTTCAGATTCGAAAGCCAGGAAATATCCTGCATAAAGCTTTCTCTGGAGATTACCCAGGCTCCTGAAACAGCATAATAATTGGCAAATCTGTTCTGCTTTGCCACCAGTGAAGAGCCATCTCGTCTTCCCAACAAACTCACAATATATTTACCTGCATAATCATAATTAACCCTTGCCAGGTAAGAAACCAGGGCCTGCTTATAACGGTAACTGGAAACATCTTTATTGGTATCCGCAGCATTTTGAAGGTGCTGGAACACTTCCGCTTCGCTTCTGAAGTCATATGATTTGGCGACAAACCCTTCATCGGTCGTCTTCTGGAATGTAAAACCGCCCAGGAAATCGAAATTATGCTTTCCTGCAGCAATTTTATAGGTAAGCAACTGCTCCGCCAGTGCTGTAGATGAATTGTCAGACTGATATTCTAAATTATTGGTATCAAAAATCTTCCCGACTTCCAGCACTCTATAGGTGAAGTTCTTAACATTTCCCAGCTTAAAGGTCTGTGAGAAATTGGAACGAAACTTCAAGTCTTTTGCTAAAGTAATTTCAGCATAAGGATTGAGCAAGATTTCATGGGTAGGATTCCTGATGCTGATCCTTTTAAGATAAGCTACAGGATTGATCATATCTCCATATCCTCCTGCCACATCAATGGGTAATCCGGAAAAGGCTCCTGATGGTGTATATACCGGAACATTAGGAGGATAATACATCGCTGCCACTACCGCTCCTGTATAACCGCTTTTGGTATCGGCCGTATTTCCGTCGGAATAATTGTAATACATATTCTCCCCGATCGTTAACCAGTCTTTTATTTTATGTTCAGAATTAACCCTGAAATTGTATCGTTTTGCCTGGGTATTTAATAAGATCCCTTCCAGATTTCGATGGTTCATTCCCACAAAATATCTGGATTTTTCATTTCCTCCGCTCAGGTTCATATTATATTCCTGAATGGTTCCCGTACGAAAGATCTCCTTCATCCAGTCTGTTCTGGTAATTCTTCCGTCCGGATACAGGTCAGGATTGAAAGCCATTGGTAAGCTTGACAGCTTCCCGGCATTTTCATAGGCCTGGTGCATCACATCCTGGAATTCCGCAGCATTCAAAGATTCTTTCAGCCTCCATGCCTGATTCACCCCGTATTTAACATCAAAATCCACCGTAAGGTTTCCTTTCTTTCCTTTTTTAGTGGTAATAAGAATAACACCACCCGAAGATCTTGCTCCATAAATAGCTGCGGAAGCATCTTTAAGTACAGAGATATCCTGAATATCATTAGGATTAATAGAAGGCGTTCCGTTAAAGACCACTCCATCCACTACATAAAGAGGGGTTTCACCATTGATCCCTCCTAAACCACGGATATTTACTTTAGGCGTGCCGTTAGGGTCTCCTCCTTCATTCACAACCGTTACTCCGGGAGCCTTTCCCTGAAGAACTTCCCCTACTCCTGATAAAGATCTCGAGGTAAGCTTATCCAGTGAAGCCTCGGAAACCGCCCCGGACACTTTACTTTTTTTCTGTGTTCCGTACCCTACAACGACAATCTCGTCAATGGACTTTTCTTTTAAGCTGTCTTTTTTTTGAGCGAGGAACATCGGCGAAGCTGATATTGCACCAATAAGTAATACCCTACCCGTTAAATAAGTTACTGAGACAGGGATTTTAAATACATTCATGACATCCTTTTTGATTAGATGCAAAATTAGAGCAGCTCATTCCTTCGCTCCATTAAGATTTCCTTATGTTTTTATTAAGAAATTTTAGTGATCATCAGTTCCCATGTACCACAACACTGAAATAAACTACTGTTTTTCAATAATATATACAAATAAAGTAGTCATTAACACCTGAATTCCATATATGATTGATATTAAGTTTATTTTAAGTTTATAATCAAACAGAGACAATATGTGAAATAGCATTGAGGCCATTTCCGAAATAATAAATAACCAACTTCATTATTCTTTTTTTACATTTGCTGAAAATAGATTTTACCATGCTATCAGATGTACAAAACAGGCTACAGGATTGCAGGGAAAAGTAAAACAAAAAAATCATACAAATTCAATGACCATCATCATTACAGGAACTTCATCAGGAATCGGATTTGCATTGGCCGAATATTTTGGTAAAAAAGGACACAAAGTATATGGCTTAAGCCGGAAATATACAGAAAGCCAATACTTCAGATCTATCCCCACCGACGTTACCGACAACACTGCTGTGCAGAATGCCATTGCTGAGGTTTTACAATCAGAGACCAGAATTGATGTACTGATCAACAATGCAGGAATGGGAATGGTAGGTGCCGTGGAAGATTCTACAAAAGAAGATATATTAAAACTTTTCAGACTGAATCTGGCAGGTGCCGTTCAGATGATGAGTGCCGTTCTTCCCAATATGCGTGATCATAAATTCGGAAAGATCATTAATATATCCAGCATCGGAAGTGAAATGGGGCTTCCTTTCCGTGGATTCTATTCGGCATCAAAGGCAGCTCTGGATAAGGTAACTGAAGCCATGAGATATGAAGTTTATCCCTGGAATATTGAGGTATGTTCTCTTCATCTCGGAGATATTAAGACCAATATTGCCGAGAACAGAGTCATTGCCCAGGTTTCCCAGCCGTATAAAAATGTTTTTGATAAGGTGTATGCTCTGATGAATGCTCATGTGGATGACGGAACTGAGCCTTTGGAGGTAGCGGAATATATTGAAAAACTTTTAGGAAAAAATAAATGGAAGGCCCATTATTATTTTGGTAAATTCGGACAGAAGATCGGGGTTCCATTGAAGTGGATCCTTCCACAGGGTGTTTATGAAAATTTAATGAAAAAATATAATAAACTGGATAAAAATTAGTTGATTGATAGAGCGCATTGTCATTCTGAACGAAATGAAATGCGTTAAGAATCTTTGTGTTTTAATAGAGATTCTTTATTCCACTCTACTATATTCAGAATGAGAAATTGAAATTACTTTTAAAAATATTTTTTGTGATGTTCTGCGTTTTTATCCAAGCGCAGAAAAAGCAGTATTGGCTGATCGATACGGAAACCCAGGTCAGGAAAAAAGTAAAAGATTCAGCCTCTGCAGCAAAATTTCTGGATTCTCTGGCTCAGAACAGCTACTTCTTTACCCAGCTGAAAGAGGTAAAAATAAAAGGGGACAGCACGGAAATTTTCTATGATAAAGGAAAAAATTTTAATGAAACCTATGTAGACCTGTCAGATTCCATTGCTCAGAAATTAAGGATCAGGAAAGATTTTTTCACCAAAAATTTAGATTCCACCAAAAAAAGCATTAACAAGGTTTATATTGATGACGGATATTCTTTCAGCAGGATCAAGTCTAAATATAAAGGCCAGAAAAATGGGTTTCCTATTGTAGAGCTGGACATCAATAAAAATGATAAAAGAACGATCGACGGTTTTGTTGTAAAAGGATACGAAAGGGTTCCCAAAAGATTCATCAAAAATTTAGAAAAGGAATTTAAAGGGAAAAATTATGATGAAAAGAACCTGCTGTCCATCAACAAAAATTTTCAGAGTCATCCTTTTGTAAGCCTTGAGCGGCAGCCTCAGACTTTATTCACCAAAGATTCTACGAATATCTATTTATTCCTTGAGAAGAAAAAGACGAATACTTTCGATGGAGTGATAGGTTTTGGAAACGATAAAACGGATAAGTTTACCTTAAACGGAACGATGAACGTTAACTTCAGGAATATGTTCAATGGTTTCGAAACGGTCAATTTATACTGGCAGAGAAACCCGGATAAAGGGCAGAACTTTGATCTACAGGTAGACATCCCTTATCTTCTTAAATCCAATATAGGTTTGAACGCCAAGGTGAATATCTACAGACAGGATTCTACTTTTGCCAATGTAAAATTCCTTCCTGCTTTTTATTATCATATAAACAACCGCAATAAGATCGGTATCAGAGGTACTTTAGAAACCTCAACCATTATTGATTCATTATATGTACAGGGAAAAGACTACAACAAAAAAGGAATCGGGATCTGGTATGAAATGACCGAGCCTACAGACATCGATCTTTTCCTTTATAAAACGAAGATCAGTGCCGGATATGATTTCCTGACGACTACCTATACAAAAGATAATATCAAAGCCAATCAAAATCAGTTTTACTTCTATGGGGAACACAATTATAACATCTCAGGAAACCACTTTCTCAATATAAAAGGAGAAGGCCGGATGATGGATTCCAAGATAGAGTTCTCCACCAATGAATTATTCCGTTTCGGAGGCTGGAATTCCATGCGGGGATTCAATGAAAACTCTCTTGCAGCAGATTATTTTTATTATGGAAGTCTGGAATACCGTTATCTGATTGGCAGCCAGGCATTTTTTGACCTCTTCGGCCAATATGGTCAGCTCAATAATAAATCATTAAATGTAAAGCCCAAGCTCTATAGTGTCGGACTCGGATTTAATTTCTTTATACCTATCGGACTGATGAGCTTCCAGCTTTCGAATGGGAATGAGTTTGGAAATCCTTTCAAATTCAACGATATAAAAATTCACTGGGGAATCCTGAGCAGATTCTAGATCACAAGAAAATGCAGAAAACAAAAATTATTTAAGCTTGTTTATATTAGCAGTTTAAAAAATTTACCTTCTCCTTTCTTCCAACCTCCAACCATTCCATATATTATTAATACAATAAAGCAAAAGTCCCTATACAAGCAACATCTATCATATTATCATTATATTAATTAGTCCTGTTAAAAGTTATTAAAATCATATTTTTATTTTAATACAGCATTAAAATACAGGTAACAATACCCTGCTAAATTTGTCTTCAAAAAAATGAAGAAAACTCTAGCAACTTTTGCCGTTTTTTTACTTCCTCTTTATTTTACCGCTCAGGAAATCAACATTTCCGGAAATGTAAAGTCTGAAAACGGTTCTTCTGTGTCAGGGGTAAGTATCACTGATAAAAATACAGGAAAGACCGCTACAACAGATGAGAATGGTAATTTTACCATTTCAGCCAACCCAAAAGATATTCTTGAATTCTTTGCTCCTGATTTTTCGGTTTATACCGTTGAAGTTTCTTCAAAAAAACAGTACTCCATTGTTTTAAAAAAGCCGAATGAAAAGCAAATTGAGGGGGTTGTGATTACCGCTTTAGGAATCGCCAAAAAGAAAGAAAAGATCGGATATTCTACTCAGGAGGTGGGTACGAAACAGTTTGAAACGATTACTACCCCAAGTATAGGAAACCTGTTCTCAGGTCAGGTAGCAGGTCTGAATGTTTCCAATCCTACAGGAATGCAGCAGGCCCCACAGTTTACCTTAAGAGGGAATTCCAATCTGGTTTTTGTCATTGATGGAGTTATTGTGGAAAGGGAAGTTTTTCAGAATCTGGATCCTAACAATATAGAAAATATCAACGTGCTGAAAGGAGCCACAGCATCTGCCTTATATGGTTCAAGAGGACGCTACGGAGCTGTTTTGATCACAACAAAAAATGCCAGAAAGAAAGGATTTTCAGTAGAGTTTTCTCAAAATACCATGATTACAGGGGGCTTCACCAACCTTCCAAAAACACAGACCGAATATGGAAACGGTTCACACGGAAAGTATGAATTCTGGGACGGAGCCGACGGCGGAGTGAATGACGGAGATATGATCTGGGGTCCAAAATTTGTCCCGGGCCTGAAGATCGCCCAATGGAACAGTCCCATCAGAGATAAAGTAACCGGACAGGTAATTCCATGGTATGGTGCCGTGACCGGTACGCAATATGATGATAAATCAAGATTTGAAAGGGTTCCGATCGACTGGGCATATCATGATAACTTAAATACGTTTTTAAAACCTGCCGTTATCAACAATAATAATTTCGCCATCAGCTACAGAAATAATAAAGATATCTACAGGTTCTCAGGAAACTTCATGAATTATGATGACAGGGTTCCCAATTCTTATTTACAGAAATACGGGATCAATTTTTCTTCTCAAAACCATCTTGGTGAGAAGTTGATCTTTGATACGAAATTCAATTTCAACCAGGCTTTTACCCCTAATATCCCCAACTACGATTATAATCCGAGCGGACATATGTATACCATCCTGATCTGGATGGGAGGCGATGTAGACGGAAGGGCTCTTAAGAACCACATGTGGATTCCGGGAAGAGAAGGAAGAGCACAAGCCAACTGGAACTATGCATGGTACAACAATCCATGGTTCGGAGCTGAATATTATAAAAACCAGAACAGAACCAATATCATCAATGCCCAGACCGGATTAGAATATAAGGCAACAAAAGATTTTTCGGTAAAAGGTAAAATATCCCTTGTTGAAAATCATAGCAAAACTGAGGTATTGAGTCCTTATTCTTACTTCAACTACAGCGCTCCAAGAAGCGGAGGTTATATTTTAAAGGATGACAAGACCTGGAACCTGAATTATGACGTGCTGGCCACCTACAAGAAAAAAATATCAGAGAATTTTGATTTTACGATCAACGCAGGAGGTTCAACATTTTATTACAAAAACAATAACAATGAAACCTCTACGGATGGGTTGAAAATTCCGGAACTGTATACATTTGAAAATTCAATAGGAGCTCTGAAGAAGTATACTTACCTGAAAGAAAAACTGATCTATAGTGCTTATTCCACGATAGACATCGGATTATATAATGCTTTCTTCATCAATATTTCAGGGCGTAATGACTGGTCTTCCACACTGCCTAAAGCCAACAGGTCTTATTTCTATCCTTCAGCATCCATCAGTGCGGTAATTTCCAATCTGGTAAAAATGCCTGAAGCCATCAATATGCTGAAACTTTCCGCTTCATGGGCAAAGGTAGCGTATGATTTCCAGCCTTATTCGATCAGGAATTATTACCTGAACAATAAAGGAATTACTTTCAACGGTAATCCTACCTATTATTACCCGACCACTCTGAACGTTGAAAATTCTTTGAAACCGGAACAGACAAAATCTTATGAGCTGGGACTGAGCGCAGGCTTCCTTAATAACAGAATTACTTTAGATGCTACATATTTCAGAACATTAGACTACAATAATATTCTTGAATTCCCGGCTGCAGAATCATCAGGTTTCACTTCTCAGTATGTGAATGGCAATGAATATACAACAAAAGGTTTTGAAGTTTCCCTCGGATTAGTTCCTGTAAAAACGACCGATTTTACATGGAAAACCTTAATCAACTGGAGTATTTATGAGCAGAAGCTGACTTCCATCTATGACAATATGCCTAATTACAAAAATATCAGGTTAGGAGAAAGAATGGACAGCTATTATGATTATACATGGCAAAAATCTCCTGACGGGAAAGTGATCCTGGATGCCAATTCAGGAATGCCAACAAGGGCCAATACGCCAAGTAATCTGGGACATTTTAATCCGGACTGGACTTTTGGATTCAACAATACCTTCAAATACAAAAAGCTTTCTTTAAATATCGGAATTGACGGAAGCATCGGTGGTGTGATGAGGTCGCAGGTCGTTGAGAAAATGTGGTGGGGAGGCAAACATCCTAATTCTGTTGCCTACAGAGATCTTGAATACGCTAACCCGGGAACTTATTATTTTGTTCCGGATGGAGTCAATTACAATCCAGCAACAGGAACCTACACTCCGCATACCAAAGCGATAAGCTTCCAGGACTGGGCACAGAACTATCCATACCAGGCCAGGGTAACCCAGGACGAGAGTGAAGAATTTGCCAATGTCTTTGACAGGACTTTCATCAAGCTTAGGTCTGTAGTTCTGGAATATGATTTCTCTTCTTTACTGAATCCCAAAGGAATGGTAAAAGGCTTTACAGCCAATATCTCTGCCTATAATTTAGCAATGTGGAAGAAATCAAAGAACCTCTACTCTGATCCTGATTTCCAGGCAAAAACGGAGAATGATATCCAGGATCCGTCCAGCAGATGGTTCGGAATCGGATTTAATCTTAAGTTTTAACTAAAAAGTACGTCAATACAATGAAAAATAATATATTCAAAGCGAAAAGGCAAAACGGTAAAACAGCAAAATGGCTTAATGTAAGATCCTTACTGCTCGCAGGAGTGTTAGCATTGACTTCATGTGAATCTAATCTTGATAAGATCAACGAAAATCCTAACGACCAGGCCAGCATTGATCCCAAGTATCTTCTGACCTATATTTCAAATTATACGTTTCAGGTAGACGGGGACAATATGTATGCCTCAAGAATGATGATCGGTACTGATGGAGAAAATAAGTATCAGTATATGAAATGGAATGATGCTTCATTTGAAGTCTATACAAAGGGACTTTTAAATACCGTAAAAATGATGCAGGAAGCGGAAAAGGTCAACAACAAAAACTACATCGCCATCGGTAAGTTTTTCAGAGCATATCATTTTTTTACGATCAGTTTAAAAGTGGGAAGCGCTCCTTATTCCGAAGCTGTCAAAGGAGAATCCGGAATTACCCAGTCTACATATGACAGCCAGGAAGCGATCATGTCCGGAATTTTATCTGAACTGAAAGAAGCCAATGATCTGATCAATACCAGCGATAAAATTGAAGGGGATATCGTTTTCAACGGTGATGCTTTAAAATGGAAAAAGCTGATCAATTCATTCCGACTGAAAATTTTGATCACATTATCTAAAAAAACTACAGTAGGAAACTATAATATTGCAACAGAGTTTGCTTCTATTGCAGAAAACCAGCCTTTGATGACCTCAATTACGGACAATGGCGAGCTTAAATTTGCAGATGCCGCGGACAGCAGATATTCCATGTTCAACAACAGTGGCTACGGATCAAGTTTATACATGGCCGATTATTTCATCAATCTGTTTAAGGAAAGACAAGACCCCCGCTTATTTACTTTTGCTGCACAGACTACCGGAGCTAAGGAGGCAGGCAAGCCAATTACAGATTTCACAGGATACAACGGCGGAAATCCTATATCTCCTTATTCTGATAATGCCGCATTGATCACTGCAAAAAATATATCCAAGGTGAATGATCGTTTTTACAAGGATCCTACTAATGAACCGTCTTCTGTTATAAGCTATTCAGAGCTGGAGTTTATTCTGGCTGAAGCGGCGGCCAGAGGGTGGATTTCAGGATCTGCGAAAATACATTACGACAATGCGATCAAAGCAAGTTTCAGTTTTTATCAGACTTATGTAAAAAATCCGGGACAATATTTCTCAGGTTTTGATGTGAATCAGTATCTGGCAACACCGCTGGTGATCTATAATGATGCAGCCCCTCTGCAAACCCAGCTTGAAAAGATCATGACCCAAAAGTACATGACAATGTTTCACCAGGCACAATGGACTTCTTATTATGATTATTTAAGGACAGGATATCCGAACTATCCTTTAAAGTCAGGGGTCGCTGCTCCTTTCAGGTTCAGGTATCCGCAGTCAGAATACAGTTATAACAGCAATAATTTAAAAGCTGCCCTTGCTGCTCAGTATGGAGGAAATGATGATATCAATTCTAAACCCTGGTGGCTACAGTAAAATCTGATTATTTTTTATATAAACAAAGAAATCGCAGGAAAATCCTATTAACTTGCGGTTTCTTTCTTATTACGATTGAATATGAACAGAAGAGAATTTTTAGAAAAATCAAGTCTTTTATTAGCAGGATTGGGAACTTCAAGCGTTCTTCATCCTTCTATCTTAAAAGCACTGGCTATTGAGCCTGCTGCCCAGTCTACTTTTTATGATGCGGAGCATGTGGTGATCCTTATGCAGGAAAACCGTTCGTTTGACCATGCCTTTGGGGCCCTTAAGGGAGTCCGGGGATTTTTGGATAAAAGGGCTTTTATAAAACCGGATGGCCATTCCGTTTTTTTTCAAAAGGGGAATACCGGAAAATATGCTTCTCCTGCACGTTTAGATTTAAGAAATACCAAATCTACATGGATGAGCTCACTCCCCCATTCCTGGGAAAACCAACAGCATGCACTGAATAAGGGAAAATATGACCAATGGCTTCAGGCAAAAGCTTCAGGAAATAAAGACTATAAAAATATTCCGCTGACATTAGGGTATTATAACCGGGAAGATCTTCCTTTTTATTACCAGCTGGCAGATGCATTCACCATATTCGATCAGTATTTCTGCTCCTCACTGACGGGAACTACACCCAACAGATTATTCCTCTGGTCAGGAACATTAAGAGAACAGCAAAACGGTAAAGTAAAGGCCAATGTCGTCAATGAAAATATTGATTATGATAAGGCCAGACAGGCAAAATGGAAAAGCTTCCCTGAAATACTGGAAGCACAAAACATATCATGGCGGATCTATCAGAATGAGATCAGCCTGCCTAAAGGAATGTCCGGAGAGCAGGAAGCATGGCTGAGCAATTTCACCGATAACCCGATTGAATGGTTTTCAAAGTTTAATGTTAAATTTTCAAAAGGTTATTACCAGAACATTCCCAATATCATCACCAACCTGAAAAAGGAAATTGAAAAAAATCCGAAACAGAAAGAAAGGCTGGAGATGATTATCACCGAACTGCAGGAAGATATGATAAAATATCATCCTGACAATTATTCAAAGCTGTCAAAGGAAGAGAAAAACCTTCACGAAAAGGCTTTCACGATCAATTCAAATGATCCTGACTACCGGAATCTGGAAATCGGTGAGGATGAAAACGGAGAGAGACTGGTTGTTCCGAAAGGTGATGTGCTGTTTCAGTTCAGGAAAGATGTAGAAGAGAAAAAACTGCCACTGGTCTCCTGGCTGGTCGCTCCTGAGCATTTCTCGGACCATCCCGGATCACCCTGGTACGGTGCATGGTATATTTCAGAGGTATTAAATATTCTGACCAAAGATCCTGAAACCTGGAAAAAAACAATTTTCATTATCAATTATGATGAGAATGACGGTTATTTTGACCACGTGCTTCCTTTTGCCCCACCCATAAATCCGAGCCAGCCGGTAGACATGAATGGGAAAGAAGGGGTAGAATATGTTGACAAATCCCAGGAATACATGTCTAATCCGGCCTTAAAAGAGTATGAAAAAGTTGAGGGAACTGTAGGGCTGGGTTACAGGGTTCCGATGATTATTGCTTCACCATGGACCAAAGGAGGTTTCGTGAATTCTGAAGTATCAGATCATACCTCGGTATTACAGTTTCTGGAAAAATTCATCATGAAAAAATTCAGCAAAAATGTTCAGGTTGACAATATCAGTGATTGGAGAAGAGCAATCTGCGGAGATCTTACCTCTGCATTTAATTCTCCAAATGTAAAAGCGCCACAAATGGATTATCTGGATCAGAAAGATTATGCCAAAACCATCAATGCTGCTAAAAACAAACCTGTTCCTGACCTGAAATGGTATGCTGAAAACGAACTTACTCCCAATTTACTCGAAATTCAGGAACGGGGATTAAAACCATCCAATCCGCTTCCTTATAACTTTCATGTCAATCTGGAAGATGGGAAGATTAAAATGACCAATTTAAAAGAGAATGGAGTTCCTCTGTTGATTTATGACAGAACTCAGTTCAACGGCTCTGATTATCATTTTTCTTATGCTTTATATTCGAAACAGGAATTAGCCCACACTGTCCATTCAGGAGCCTATGATTATGAGGTTTTCGGGCCTAATGGCTTTTTCAGGAAATTTAAAGGCAATACCGTTCCTGACCTGGAAGTATTATCTGTAAATAATACCTCTAAAAATCAGATTGAGCTGATCTTTAAAAATACTAAAAAAAGAAATCTTGCTATCACGCTGGAAGATCTATACGGGAAAACCCACAAGACCATTTCACTACAGAAGCCGGAAGAAAAAATAGTACTTGACCTTAGCAAAGAAAAAGGCTGGTACGATCTGAAGATCATGCAGAATGATCACCTGTGGCATTTTGCAGGAAGGGTTGAAACCGGCAAGGTTTCTGTTTCTGATCCACATTGGGCATAGAAAATATTCGGATCATATAAAATCCTGTACAATTCTGTACAGGATTTTTTCATACCAAACGTTATAATATTTTTCAAATATATTACATTATAAAAACCAAATAAACATCAATATAAAAAATATCATATATTATTTTCACAATATGCCGAATTTTATTATATTCACTTAACTAATTATTAGCATCATGAAAAAACTAAAATTAACGGTTGCAATGTCTTTATTCGCAGCTGCTGTATCCGGAAATATGAATGCCCAGGATACCAATACAGATAATCACACAATCACAATCTCTATTCCTGAAGTCGCTTTGGTAGACATTGAACCGGCTGCTACCAAAAACCTTACATTAGGATTTACAGCCCCTACAGAAGCGGGAAACCCCGTGATTCCAAGTGCAGAAGATAATACACTATGGCTTAATTATTCTTCCATCAAATCCGTTGCAGATCCTACCCGTAACGTGACTGTGAAATTGAACGCTCTTATTCCCGGAGTGGATATCAACGTAACAGCCGCAGCCGCTACAGGAGCAGGAGGCGGTACGCTGGGAACATCCGCAGGACTTTTAACTTTAAGCGCAGCTGACCAGACTATCATTTCCGGTATCGGAAGTGCTTATACTGGTAATGGTGCCAATAACGGACATAATCTTACGTATGCCCTTGCTGCAGGGAGTGGCCCCGGAGGAGTGGCTGACTATGCAGACCTGCAGGCGACAGCAACTACAGTGGCGACCGTTACTTACACTATATCAGACAACTAGAATCTAAATAAATTCTATTCTGCATTTCAAAAACAAGAAGAAATTGGTATACAGTTTCTTCCTGCTTTTGTATTATTAATAATTTAACTCCAGACTTTATATGATGATAAAGCGTATTCTTCTTTTGATCACCCTGATTTTGCAGTTCAGCTTTTTACATGCCGGCATTGTGATTCTCAACGGGCTTACGCATTCTTATAAAATAGAAAACGGAAAAGTTTATAAAGGAAAAGTTGCCATTGAAAATACCGGAAACAACCCTCAGAGCGTAAAATTATTTTTACAGGACTTCTCCTATCATTCCAACGGGACCATCCATTATACGGCATTACAGAGTAATCAAAGAACCAATGGAAACTGGATCAGGCTGAATACCAACCTGGTTACCCTGAAAGGCAAAGAAAAAACAGAAGTATTGTATGAGATCACTGTTCCCAATAATGCGATGGACCCCGGCAGCTACTGGAGTGTGATCATTGTAGAACCTGTAGAAGATATAAAACCCAGCGACAATAAGCCCGGCGTAAATATCACCTCTGTAATACGATATGCCATTCAGGTCATTACAGATTATGAAACAGAAAAAGCCAAACCGGATCTCACATTTGAAAGTGTGAAAGTAGAGAAAGAAGAAGGAAAACAAACCGTAAAAATCGCAATAGCCAATAACGGAACCCTTTACTGCAAGCCAACCGCATCTATTGAAATCTATAACCGTAAGACAGGAGAAAAAAAAGGCACCTATTCTAGTTTGGCAATGGGACTGCTGCCTTCTACCTCTAAAACGTTTCCCATCGATATCAGTAAAGTTCCTCCGGATCAATACACTGCTACCATCATAGCCACAGATGAAGAAGAAAATGCCTTTGCGGTCAATGTGGAATTAGAAGTAAAAAATGAATAGAAATTGGACATTATTTATCATCATATTATTATTCCCGGTATTTACTTTTTCTCAACAGCAGTCAGACCGATTGATCAGTAAAAAAGATAGCCTAATGCCGGGAATGTCTACTTCTATCCCCTTCTCATTAGAAAATAATTCAGGAGAAAATAAGGCCTATGACATTTCAGTTATCACCTCAAGTCCACACATCACTCCTATTTTAGCAAAAGGGAAATTTGAAATTTCTCCTTATGAAACTTCAGTATACCTCGTTCCTTTACGCATTGCAGCAGAAACACCTCAGGGAATCTATTCCGTAACACTGAATATTACCGACCTCAATAGCGGAATTATTTTTGCCAAAAGCTCACAGGTTACAGTCTCCGGAAATAGAAAGCTTTCCATAACGGTATTAGACTCGCCCGAGTTTACGAGGGCGGGGTCCACAATACGCCCCTCATTTCTTTTAAAAAATAATGGGAATATAACAGAAACCCTTATACTGGAAAGTAAAAATGCCGTTGTTGACCATGATGCATCCCTTATTTTAGGGCCTAATGAATCAAAGGTTATAACCATACATAAAATAACAGATCCTGATATCGGACAAAATGAGTTTCAGAATCTTCATCTTTCCGTGTATTCAAAAGATAATCCCAAAGAAAATCAAAATATTTACACAAGTACTCAGGTAATATCAGTAAAACCCACAGACAACGATATTTATCACAGACTTCCTGTTGCAGTTTCACTATCTTTCATCGGAATGCAGAACAGGGGTGTTTACCACGATGGTTTCCAGGGGGAGATATATGGTAAAGGAACACTGGATAAAGGTAATAAGAATCAGGTCGAGTTCCGGGCTGTCACCCATAATCCTGTAGAGCTCAATTCATTCACTCAATACGAAGAATATTTTGTTAATTATAAACGGGATAATTTTTTTGTCCATCTTGGTGATAAAACCTATTCTTCCTCTTATTTAACGGAATTTGCCAGGTATGGCCGTGGAGCAGAAATCCGGTATAATTTTAATAAAATCAGCCTTGGTGGCTTCTACAATCATCCCAGGTTTTTCCGGGATATTAAAGATGAATTCAATCTCAATTCAACCTTCAGAATCCGAAAAGAATCGGAAGTTTCTGTCGGATATCTTTATAAAATCCCAAGAAAGGGAGAGCTTCATTACGGAGATGCCAGGCTAGATTCTGACGCTCATCTTCCCTATACCAAAGGAAAATTCAAAATTTCAAGAAACATTAATCTTTCTGGAGAATTTGCCTACAGCACAACAAAAAAAACGGAAGGAACGGCCTATATGTTACAGGCTGAAGCGAATTTTGAAAGGCTCAGCGGAAGCTTAATGTATATAAAGGCAAGCCCTGAATTTGCAGGATATTTCACCAATACAAATACATTTAACGGCAATATTTATTACAAAATCTCAAAAAAGTTCAGTGCTTTTGCCAATTATACACAGGATGCCAAAAACTTTCAGAGGGACACTCTGTTTCTGGCAGCACCCTACAGGCAATACTTCCAATATGGTGTACAGTATAAATACCTGACCACCGGTTCTATAATGCTTAATAACGGTTACCAAAAGTATCAGGATCGCCTGGAACCCAGACAGTTTGACTACTATGAACGCTTTTTCAAAGTCAGCATAGACCAACGGATCGGAATGTTTCAGGTCAACCTTGAAGGGCAATTTGGAAAAACAGACAATTATCTCATAGGTTTTAGTGGCCATTCAAACTTTTATTCAGCCAATCTTTCATTTGAAAGATTCAAAACCTCTTTTAATCTGTACGGAAGTTATGCGATCAGTTCCAGATACCAGCAGCAAAATCAGAAACAGCTCTATTACGGAGCCAGGATCTTCAGTCGTTTTTCTGATAAGACCAGCCTCAGTCTTTTTTATCAGAACAATTATATTCCTGAAGAATATTTCAAAGACAGAAATCTATTTGAGCTTCTGTTTCATCAGCAATTATTCCCGGGAAATGAGCTTGATCTTTCAGGCAGATATTCATTACAGAGAGGTGAAATAGGTAATAAGGATTTTATATTTTCAATGCGGTATACCTGGCGTCCTAATGTTCCGGTACAAAAAACAGCAGAATACATTTCATTATCGGGAAATATAAGCAATATGGGAATAAAAAGAACTGAGGGAATAAAATTAATGCTCGGCCACTATTTATCTGTAACAGATCAAGAGGGAAATTACTCATTTAAAAATGTTATTCCGGGTAATTATTTTCTGGAGATAGACCACACAACCACTGAAATCAACGATATTCCGACTTTCACATTTCCGGCAGCACTTTCCCTTATTAACAAAGAAAATGTATTTAATTTCGGATTAACTACCGCAGCAAATATACAGGGGCATATTCAATTTACAGAAGAAAAAGATGACCTTCCATCATTAATGGGCAAAAAAGATAAAAAGAAAAAGGAAAGTATTATTATAGAAGCTGCCGGTAAAGACCAGACGTACCGTAAAATCTGTTTTATCGGAGAAGATTTTGATTTTACCTATCTCAGACCGGGAGACTGGACTGTTAAAGTTTACCGGAATGGTCTTGATAAACGTTATAAAATTTCGACCGATAAATTCCAGTTTACATTAAAGCCTTCAGAAACAAAAAAAATAAGCATCCACGTTGTCAAACAGCAGGTAGAAATCAAATACCAGCAGGAATCCTTAAAGGTAGGATATAATGAAATAAAAAAGAAGAAATGATTTTGATCCGTTCCATATTGTTATCAATAACTTTTATTTTGTCCGGTTTATTCTATTCCCAGACTACTGTTACCATGACTTTACCTATTGTTACTTTGATGGACATTGAGCCTTCTGGAAATATTACTTTAAATTTTACGGCTCCTACCGAAGCAGGAAACGCGATTGGTAATCCCACCCCTAACACATCAAAATGGGTCAATTATACTTCTGCCATCGCTACTGGAGGATTGACCAGAAGAATTACAGCATCTGTGAATAAGGTTATTCCTGGGGTCAATATAAGATTGCAGGCGGCGGCTGCTTCCGGAGCAGGAGGAGGAACATTAGGTACATCTTCAGGACAGGTTATTCTTACGACTACGCCTGTTACGATTATCAGTGGTATTGGAGGCGCCTTTACAGGAAATGGCGCAAACAATGGCCATGCTCTTACAATCTCCTTAATTCCCGGTAATTACGGTACTTTAACGGCCCAAACCAATACAGCCATTGTAATCGTCTACACTATCACAGAATAAAATTGAAACATGAAGATCAATAGTCACTTCCCCAGAGAAATACTCTTAAAAAAATATTTATGCATAATCCTTATAACAATTTGTAGTTATTGGGAAGCACAGACAATCAATGCAAGTGGAAACAATTGGACTGTAAGTGTACCCTCTATCACTGAAGCCGGAAATAATTATACAGGAACTTATGAAAGTACAACCAATGTAATCACACTATCCGGTACATTACCAGGATCATTTCTAAATCTCCTTACAAGTGGAGCCGCCAGGATTAGTATGCACCATAATTCTACTTCCTGGAATAATGCTCTCCATCTTTATGCCAAAAGAAGCGGCGGTACTACTAATATCAGCGGGCTTTGCCTTCTTTGTACCGCAACTATAAATGGTGGAAATACTTACCTGGAAATACCACCGGCCGCGGCTACAGCATTTTTTACAATCAACTTTACCGGAGTTTTAGGGCTAGGCAACAGTGTGACTTTTTCGGGTGTTAATGTGCAATTGCAGATAGGCGGTGCTTCTGTCGTAATCCCGGCTAAAACATACAGCACTCAAATTGTTTTTACAATAGGGCCGAATTAAAATTTTGCCAATCTACAGACTATTTTCAAGTGATCTAATCCCAAATACCAAGATGCATAAAACCTCCGGTTTATAGACTTAAAATAAGGTCAAAATGATGGATAATACAACATACCAGTAGTGGGTAAATAATTAGAACGTTATCCTAACCTTCTCTTATTAGGTTGTCTGATGGGGATAATAGTATAAATACAGTAAGTAAGTATTTGTATAGTATAAAAGGATATATGGTTTGTGGTTTGGTTATCCAGCAAAAAAAAGTCTCATGTATTTGTTATACATGAGACTTTTAAAAATAAAATAAAAACTGGCGGCGGCCTACTCTCCCGCGTTAGCAGTACCATCGGCGCTGGTGGGCTTAACT